>CAZODM010000050.1:0-12518 GCA_964578585.1 uncultured Desulfobacterales bacterium
ACTACAGTTCCTTCTTTATCTCCAGGGACAACAAATTGATCTGGATGAAGTTCTAATAGCCACTTACCTACTAAAAATCCTCTTTTCCTTTCAACGGATTTGTGGGGGTTTTCTACTATTTCTTTATTTAGGATTTTTCCCGTCTTTTTATCGATTACTTCAATCAAAAACCAAGGGGCTTTGGCTATGTGGGGAGCTAATTCACCATTAGGTGAGGCTAGGGGGGTTATACGTTTTATAGTAGGTGAGGGGTGAAAGTGGGATCTAACTCTTGCCATACATACTCTAGGAAATCTCTGTTGTATCTCTGCTTCAAGGCTGTCTGAGATTTTATCTGCTAGTTCATGAGAAGGAGTATTCATTACAACATCAAGATCTACAATGAATCTACCTCCTGCAGTACGGCTTAATACCCTTTCTACTTTATCCACTCTAGGATGTGATTCAACAAGTCTAACTATCTCCCTTTCTGTATCTCTATCAATAGCAGCATCCATAAGGTCTTTAAGCGCATGCCATAAAAGCTCCCCACCAGATTTAAAGACAAATAAAGATACTATTAATGCAGCCCATCTATCTAGATTATATCCAAACTTTGCTCCAATAAGTCCTATTAAGACAACAGCAGTAGAAAGAGAATCTGTAAGATAGTCCTTACCATCTGCTTCTAGTGCTGGAGAACTAAGTCTTTTTCCCTCTCTTACCTGAAAGAGTCCAAAACCCAAAGCAATTATAAATGTTAAAATTGTAACAGGAAGGGCAATTCCAACTTTAGGCATAATACTTGGCCCAGATATGGCATGTTTTCCTATCTCATAAGCAGCGGTTAAAATTGCTATAGAGCTTACTAATGTTGCAATAGTTTCTGCTTTATAAAGGCCATAGGGAAATGATGGATGATTCTGGCGGGCAACCCAAATTCCTATAAATGCAGCTCCAGAACCTAATACATCACAAGCAGAGTGTATAGCATCACTTAACAAGGCATTGCTGTGAGATATAAAGCCTGCTACAGCTTTTATAATTGCAAGAAAGAGATTTATAACTATCGAAAGAGCTGCTCTTTTTTGAGAGGTAGAAGACTGAGCATTGGTTTGAGATTGCATAAAAAATTCTCTTTAAAATTATTTTTTTCTAACTATATCCAAGTATAAAAGTAAAAAGGTTTGATGTAAAAGAGTTTTTATAACAATTACTATACCTCAGCTCTTTTTTATGATTCTCCTCCCTCTTCAAATTCTATATGAGGAAGATATTCTTCTTCAGTATATGGAAAGTCTGCTAGATGTTTTGCAAGTGCAGTATGTAAAAATGTATCTACCCACCAAAATATATTTCTTCTTCTTACTACTTCTCTTAGTCTTCTCATCCTACGTTTTCTTTCTTTTATATCCATAGTAAAGGCTTTATAGATTGCATTTGCTACACCCTCTATATCGTAAGGATTTACAAGTATTGCTCCTGTTTGAAGTTGAGCTGCAGCTCCTGCAAACTCACTTAGTATTAAAACACCATTTCCCTCTAGATTACATGCACAATATTCCTTTGCTACTAGATTCATCCCATCTTTAAGAGGGGTAACAAGCCCAATCTCTGCAAGTCTATAGTATGCAAGCAATTCCTGTCTATCTAGGCTTCTATATAGATAGTGAATAGGTACCCAGTTAGACTTAGTAAATTTACCATTTATTTCACCAACAAGTCTATCTATTTCAGCTTTTAGGCTTTGGTATTCTGGAACCCCTTCTCTACTTGGTACAACTACTTGTACTAGAGTGATCTTACCATGTAATTCAGGATATCTTTCAAGTGCAAGTTTAAAAGCCTTAAACTTCTCAGGTAGTCCTTTTGTGTAATCTAGTCTATCTACTCCTAATACTACTTGCCTTTCAGGTAGTGCTTCGTGTAGGAACCATGCAGTATCTGCTACAGATTTTGATGCTGCCTGTTGAGAAAATGCCTCAAAGTCAATACTTATAGGAAATGCACCTATCCTAACCTCCTTTTCACCTACCTTTACCCTTACAACTGCACCTCTTCCATATGAACGAATGCCAGGACATAGTTGATGAATACAATTAAGGAAGTTCCTTCTGTCTCTCATTGTCTGAAAACCTACTAGATCAAACTCTAGTAGATTTCTCAGTATTTGTTCTCTCCAAGGCAGTTTTAAAAATATATCCAAGCTTGGGAATGGAATATGTAAAAAAAATCCCGTTTTTCTATTAACATTTAGTTCTTTAAGAGCGCTTGCAAAACACATAAGATGATAATCATGTACCCAAATAAAGTCTTTCGAAGTAGAAAATCTTGCTGCAATTTGAGCAAATTTTTTATTTACATTTAGATATTCATACCAATATTTTGGCTTAAAATTACATAGACTTTGTAAGTCATGAAAAAGAGGCCAAATAATCTCGTTTGAAAATCCATAGTAAAAATTTTTGACTTCCTCTTTTGTAAGAGGCACTGGATGTAATTGATAGCCAACTTCCTTTGAAGCAGGGATTATTTGTCCTGATAAATCTGCATCTTCTGTAGCACCAGACCAACCTATCCAAAGCCCACCTCTGTTTCTAAGTACAGGGGCTAAAGCAGTAACTAACCCACCTGCACCAGGTTTTATCTTCCAACCATCTTCTTCCTTTACTAGCGCAATAGGTAACCGATTTGATACTGCAACAAGCCTTGTACCATCACTTACCATTTATCCCTCCTCTCTCTTATTTCAAGATACTTATGAACTTATCTAACATCCACAAAAGTTCATCTGGGGGTACTATCCAAAGATCTGCATTAGTTTCTCTAAACTCCTTACGTACAAGAACACAAAGTCCTTTACCTTTAAGGGCTAAGAAGGCGTCTTCATCTGTTAGATCATCTCCTAAATAGCTGCTTATGTAGCCTTTATACTTGTCAGTGAGCTCATGTACTGCAAAGGCTTTATTTGAACCTGGTACACGAACTTCTATCCCACCATCAAAGTCTTTTATAAGGAGATCAGAGTCTTTAGATAGCTCTTTCCAAGCCTCTTTTACTTGGGTTTCAAGTTGTTTGGCCTCTGTAGTTTTTAGACCCCTTGTATGAAAGGCAACACAGCCTGTCTTTATCTCTAACCGATCTTTAAGTCCATGTTCTATACACCAATTTATATCCTTTTTTAGAGATTTTTCTTGATGAGGAGTTATTGGTTTGATGTATTTTTCTACTCCAGTTGAAGATAATCTTTTAAGTCCGTGACATCCCCAGATCTCTGGGTAAGGTTCAATATTGAGGAGTCTTTTTAATTCATTAGTTTCTCTACCTGTTATGATAACAAGTTTACAATAAGGTATTTGTTGTAATTTCTTTAGACGTTCTCTCACACCAGGATAAGGATATGCCTTATCCCTTTCTTCCACAAATGGTGAAAGAGTCCCATCATAGTCAAACATTAAAAGAGCTTTTTTATCTTTACTAAGATCTTGCCAAAATTTTTCTAAGTCTAGATTATTATTTAATAATTTCAAAGTCCAACCTCTATCCTCTCTTCTAAGCCATGTAAGATACTAATCATAAGACATAGATATTCTCTAAGATGCCTTGTTATTAAAAAGTTTTCGTGTACTAGTCTTCTGGCTTGTCGTCCCATTCTTCTCAATTCATCTCGTCTATGAAGTAGATATCTTATTCTAAGAGCAGCTCCTTCAGGAGTTCTTACTAAAAAACCAGTAAAGTGATTTATTACTTGAAGCCTTATACCTCCAGTATCTCCTCCTATGACAGGTTTTGTCTTCCACATGGCTTCAGTAACAGTAAGTCCAAAGCCTTCCTTTATGGATTTTTGTAATACTATATCTGCTGCACGTTGAAGGGCATTTATTGTTCTATGAGAATCAGGTGGTAAAAGTAACACATGTATATTGGGATCATCTGCTGCTGCTCTTTTTACCTCTGCGAGTACTATTTCCCCTTCAGGATCATCTGTAGCACCACCACCAGCTAGAACAAGCTGTAATGGGGTCATTTTATTAGCAATCCTATATGCATCTATTACTCCCAATGGATCTTTAAACCTATCAAAACGTGAAACTTGAAGTATAAGAGGAAGTGAAGGGTCAAGTCCAAACCTGTCGTATACACTGTTTATCTCCTCTTCTGGAAGTTCTATATTTTTTTCACTTAATGGATCAATACTAGGTGCTATTAGATATTGAGGATGAGGAAGTGGTTGAGCAAATTCTGCTAGAGAAAATATGCTTGCATCATAAGGTTGAACCCATTTTTTTATATATCTCCAAACAGGCCTATATGGTTTACTAACGTCAATATGACATCTCCATACCCATTTGCCTTTTCTATTAGGACAAAAGTGTAGTAGGGCTGCAGGTTGTGGATCATGTATAAAGACAAAATCTGCATCTTCTAATATTGGACGCAATTCCTCTGCGTTATTTGCTACAGTCATTTCATAATTGGCAAGCATGGAGTCAGAGATTCCAACATGAAATCCTTGTAGAGCGTTATGGAAACTCTTTGTACATACAAAGAATTCTTGATTGCCTTTTATAACCTCCCATCTAGCATCAAGCCCTAGTAGTTGCATAAGTGGGACAAGTTTTCTAAGTATTTCTGCAACCCCTCCCCCTTCTCTTGTTGAATTTACATGGACTACCTTTACTCCTTGTAGTAACTTTGCAAGTTGTTTTAGATGTTCAACAACATCTCTTCCTGCAACTTTGGCATATAACTCTAATAGATCATTTTTATTGTTTCCTTTTGTATTTTCATTATTGTTTTCTTTGTTATTCATATCTATGATTCCTCCATAGCTTACATATTATATCTAGTTGTTAAATTTATATTAAAAATAGGTAGATAGAATATCTGTTAATATATGTCTTAGATCTTTTAGAGAAGAAAAGTAAGGGTCAATAGCAAGGATAGATCTTCTTAAGTCTTCATATTCTTCTCCAAATGCTGCAAGCCATGCACTAAAATCATCACATCTTTCAGGTGTCCTTCTCCTTGCATCAATAAAGTGGTAAAAGATGCTACCTTGAGAGAGATCTGGAACAAGAGATGGCAGTTCTTTAGGATCTTCTATTCTCCTTCCAGTATCAAAAACTACTATTTGGGATCGTAAGAAGTGAAACAGTTGATCTGTTTTTGCCCATGGAATGTATTCACTTTGATCAAGACGCTCTTCAACTACTTCAACTAATTCCATTCTAAGGTCTTCTATATCATCGTACTCTGTTGGATCAATAACACTTAGTTGTTCTGCAAGTGCCTTTTCATGTAGTCCATGATAGACCCATGCGGCAAAATCATTGTTGTATTCTGGCTCATCAAATTGGCTTTGTAAAAAACGACCCCAAAAGTGATGATATATACTTGAAGTAGGTACTTCTTGAAGTCCTTCTAAAAATTCTCTTAAATTTTGTGCTTTTTTACCTGTTCCTAAAACAACTAAAGCACAATCCCTAACCTGAAATGGCTCTATATTTACACTTTCAGGGGTATCAGACATATATTCCTCCTTTCTCAGTTATTTAAATATGATAACATGTTTTTGGCTTTTTATAAAAAAGTTAAACATAATCAAAGAAATTTCATTAACTTTTACACTTGGTAGTTTGTGTTTTAGTGATTTTTTATCTTAAAGATCGAAAAAATACAAAAAAACAAAAATGCAAAGAGATAGGTATAGTTTTTAATACTTGCCAGTTCTCCGATAATATTTTAAACGGGAGGTTAACTTGTTATTTTTACAAAAGATTTTCTGATTGGAGGTGTTATGAAAACTTCATTTTTTATTGTATTTGTTTTGATTTTTTTTGTGTTTAATGTTTCTTTTATTTGTTATGCTGCTCCATTTATAAGTGTAGATGGGTATGTATGGATTGATAATCCAAATTTTTATATATCTGATTGTAGAGTATTTATAACAGATATGGAAAATAGAGCACTTTTTGCTGTTGCTCCTTCTAAGTTGGGACAACTAGAAGCAGTATTAACTGATAAGATGAACCTTCAAAAAAGACTGCCTAAATTATATAGCCACTGGTCTAAGATATTTTTAAGTGTACAGGTGTTAAATAGAAAAAATCATAAGCCACAACGATATGAGGTTAATTACAATATTAATTTATTTAGTTTTAATAGTGGCAAAACTAAACAATTTATTGGAAAGATTTTTTCAATCAATAAAAAGATTAATATAAATGATTTTCATACATGGCACTTTATTGGTTATTATCATTGGTAGAGGGGGTAAAAAAGTTTGCATATAAAAATATTTCCACACTCTCAGGTCTTGAACTTTTGGGTTTAAATACCCTTAAAGTTTTAAATTGGCTTTGACATATTCTTCTAAAGTTTGGAAGATCTGAGCCCTCAAAGACCTTACAAAAAAAACTGCCTCCATATTTAAGGGTGTCTTTACATAAAAGAAGGGCTGCCTCTGCAAGGGCAATGGATCTTAAATGATCTACATCTTTTCTTCCTGTAGTATTAGGTGCCATATCTGAAAGTACTACATCAAATTTTTTATTATTGCCTAGTTTTTCTAGTAGTTCTTTGGGTGAGACCTTAAACACATCTGCTTTTATTGTTATAACGTTTTGTGCAGGAGGATTTATTCCTTTGATATCAAGAGCTACTACTTTGCCCTTTTTACCTATTATTTGTGCTGCAAACTTACTCCAAGCACCAGGGGCTGCTCCTAGGTCTAGTATGTTAGCTCCTTTTTTTAAAAATTTAAATTTTTCATGGGCTTCTTTAAGCTTATATACACTTCTTGCTGGATAGCCCTCTTGTTTTGCCTTTTTAAAATAGTAGTCTTTTATCTTTTTCATTTGCCTTTTAGATAGGAATCAAAAAATTCTGTTATTTCATCTAACAATACAGGATAATCCATTACATTTTCATGAGTAGTATCAGGAAGAGTTATGAGCTTTACTTCTCCTGCCCACGCCTTTGCAAGTTTTTCTGAACTTTGTCTTGGTACAGATTCATCATATTCAGCTAACATAAATAGACAGGGTGCTTCTACCTTAGGAGCAAACTCTATAGCATTAAATCTATGTTTTATCAACCACGATACAGGTAAAAATGGATACATCTTTTGAGCAAGCTCTTCTAAGCTATGAAATGGAGTAATAAGACATATTGCATTAGTTTTTCTCTTACTTGCTAGATATGTAGTAACACATGTACCAATGCTTCTGCCTATTATAAAGACCTCTTCAGGACTTTTTTCGTATTTTTTAGTAAAATAGTCGTATATTGATAGCGCTTCTGTATAAAAAGAGGCTTCAGAAGGAATTCCGCCGCTTAATCCATATCCAGGGTAATTGGGCAATATTATATGAAAATCTTCCATTTGATCAAAAAGATCGAGATAAAAAGATGCTTCATCACAATTTCCACCAAAGTAGATTACTAGAGGAAGGTCTTTGTCTTTGTGTAATTCAAACCCCTGAAGTGTTATTCCTGTTGGGGATTCAAAAAAGAAGTTAGAGTCAGGATATTTAATCTCTATTTCTGCAAGCCTTTGTTTACTAAGAGGTTGAACATCAAATATCATGGAGTCCTGTTTAAAATAGAGATATGTACCATAGCCGATAAGTCCACCACCAATACCAGCCCCAATCATTGCTAATGCTTTAAGGATCTTTTTACCAGACATGAGCTTACCTCTTTTTAAAAATTTTCTAGATTTTTTATTTGAAGTTTTTATAATATATTTTCTTACTTTACAATTTCGGAGGAAATTATGAAAGAATATAAATTCCTTGAGCCTAAAAGTAGTGTTCTATTTGTTATCGATCTACAAGATCGCTTATTAAACGCTATGGAAAAACCTGAAAGGGTAATAAAAAATACAACTCTCATGATACAAGCAGCTAAAATATTGAATATCCCTATCGTTACTACTACACAATATAAAAAGGGCTTAGGAGATATAACTAATTCTATTAAAGAATTAATAATAGATTATCCTTGTATTGATAAGATAGAATTTAACGCTTTTTTGAATCCTAAGGTTCAAGAGTTTTTTGATAATCTTCCCTCTAGTATAGATACTGTACTGATTACAGGTGTTGAGGCACATATTTGTGTTTATCAAACAGCCCTTGCAGCTAAATTAAAGGGATTTAATCCATGGGTTATCTCGGATGCTATTTCAAGTAGAGCAAAGAGAAATGTAAAGTCTACACTCTTTAGGTTTTCATCATTAGGTATTGATTTTGGACCTGCAGAAATGGCAGTATATGAACTTTTAAAAATGGCGGGTACTTCTGAATTTAAACAGATCATAGCTTATGTGAAGTAGTCTCTACTGGATAAGCTTAATTTTTAGTTAAGTTTATATAAATGGGTAGCTACGCCACAATTAATATAGATAATTATGCTATCAAAAGGAGTTTTTCTTGCGCAGTTGATACTTATGACTGCTCAAGTGATCTTCAGGACTATATTGTAGATTTACTATTTAAGAAGATATCCTGCTTAGATATAAGCTTTGGACCTATTCTAGAGTTTGGTTGTGGCACAGGACTTCTTACTAAAAGGCTTTTAGAATTTTTTCCTGACATTTATATCTTTTCTTTTGACCTATCATTTAATATGTGCAAAAGGGCAAAAGTAAAGATCAAACCTAAAGCTAATATTGACTTTTTAGTAGCTGATGTGCAGTATCCTAGCTTTAGGCCATCTAGTTTTTCCGCAATATTTTCTAGTAGTTCTTTTCAGTGGGTAAATTCTCCAAAAGAAACTTTGAGCAATCTAAAGAACTTGCTATTAAAAGATGGTGTATTGATTATATCAACATTTGGACCTAAAACCTTGAGAGAACTTTCTCACTCTCTTTCTCTCTATTTTAATAAAAAAGTATCAATTGTTGCTTCTAAATTTTTAGATAAAGAAGAATTAGCGTGCTGTCTTACTAGTTGTTTTAAGGAGTTTTATATTGAAGAGGTTATGATTATTAAGAGGTATATAAGCCTATTTGAGCTTTTAAAGATTTTAAAAAATACTGGCGCAAATATTAAAACACCACAGTTGTCTTCCTTTGTATTTACAAAAAAAAGCATTCAATTGATTGACGAAATATATAAAAAAGAGTTTGGTGAAATCAGGGCTAGTTATCAGGTATTTTTATGTGAGGCCAAAAGATGATATTTTTTATATCTGGAACAGATACAGATATAGGTAAGACCTTTGTATGTGCTGCTATTTCCCTTTACCTTAAAGAGCAAGGTATTCACTTTGGAATACAGAAGTGGGTAAGTACAGGGGATGCTAAAAGGTGTCCTGATCTTGATTTTATAAGGGGTATTTTAGGGAAAGATGCTCCAAGTGAAAAGGATTTTGTCCCCTATACAATAAGGTGTCCATATAAATTTTCTCTTCCAGCATCTCCTCATCTAGCAGCCAAGCTAGATAATAAAGAGGTTGATCCAGAGGTTATAAGAGTAGCTACAAAGCAATATCTCACCTTCTGTGATGTACTTCTTATTGAAGGAGCAGGTGGGTTAATGGTGCCTTTGACTGAAAAGCTTTTAACTATAGATCTAATAAAAGAGATGAGTATCCCTGTAATACTAGTTGCAAGGGCAAGTCTTGGCACTATAAATCATAGCTTATTGAGTATTGAAGCGTGTAAGAGTAGAGGGATTGATATTGTAGGGCTTATACTTAATAATGCAGCTAATCTAGATGATGTAATTATTAAAGATAACAAAAAGATTATTTCTCACCTATCAAATATAGATGTTTTTGGGCCTGTACCCAATGTTAAACATCCAAAAGAAACCTTTCCTTTTTTAACTGATCTTTTTAAAAAGATACGCTCTATGATAGATTAGAGGATATATTATAAAGATAGATGTGCTAAAGAGGTCAGAGATTACAAAAGTTATTTCTTTGTAATCTCTGACCCTTTAAAATTAGGAGGAAGGGCTATTAGGCAGGATTTATTATTTTTTCATAGGGCCAGGCAACTATTCCTCCGTCTAAGAATGCTACCTTTTCTCTATCAAATCCTGCCCCTAGAAGTATTCTGGCAGCTTCATAGCCTCTAAGAGATATCTTACATAGGCACACTATCTCTTTTTCTTTTGGAAGCTCATTTAATTTTTCTCTAAGTTTCCCAAGGGGTATATATAATACATTTTCATAAGGCAGCTTCATTTGTTCTACTTCTTGGGGTGTTCTAACATCTAAAAGAATAATATCTTCTTTGTTATCAATCTTTTCTTTTAACTCTTTAGGAGTATATGTTTTACAAAGCCTATCTAGTTTATTTTGAATAACATTTGCTGCAACAATGATATTGTCTATAGCAGGAGTAAATGGAGGAGCATAAGCCATATCCACATCTGCGATATCATCTATTGTACCTTTCATTGTGATAATAGAAGCGACTGTATTTATTCGAGATAGTACCTCGCCTGGTCCTATAAGTTGAGCACCTAACACCCTTCTACTGTATTTTTCTGCAATGAGTTTTGTAATAATTGGTTTACTATCTTTCATATAGTGAGGTTTATCAGTAGCAGGAGTAATAGCACTCATGACTTCTAATCCTAAAAGTTCGGCTTCTCTTTGTGTAATACCTGTTCTGGCAATATTTAATCCAAGAACATTGCAAACTGCTGTACCACATATACCAGTAAATCTAGACATACGTCCTGCAAGATTATCTCCTATTACTCTTCCATGTTTATTTGCAGTGGAGCCCATAGGAGCATACATAGCCTTATTGGTTACTATATTATAGGTTTCTACACAGTCACCACCTGCGTATATATCTGGATCAGAAGTTCTCATGTATGCATCTACTTTTATCCCTCTAGCTCCTAATTCAAGCCCTGCATCTTTGGCTAGTTCAACATTTGGTATAAATCCTATTGCAAGAAGTACTAGATCTGCCTCTATTTTGGTCTTTTCAGTTTTTACAGCGCAGACCCTATCATCTTGTTTTTCAAATCCTTCAACACCGTCACCTAGGTGTAAATTTATACCTTTAGCTTCAAGGTGGTTTTTTAGATGTATGGCAATCTCTTCATCTAATAGTGCAGGAAGTGGCCAATTTAGTTTTTCTACTATATGGATTTCAAATCCATATTTAAGGAGGCTTGCTACACACTCAAGACCTATAAGACCTGCTCCTACAATAACAGCCTTTTTAGTTTTTGAGGATTCAATAGCCTTTTTTAACTGTTCTCCATCATGTAGGGTTTTAAGGCAATAGATCCCTTTTGCCTCAATGCCTGGTATTGGAGGTTTAACAGGTCTGCTGCCTGTTGCAATGACAAGTTTGTCATATTTAATCTCTGATTCTTCCTGGGTATCTAGGTTTTTTATTTTGACTATTTTATTCTTTCTATCTATAGCTGTTGCCTCTGTTTTGGTTATAACATCAACACCTTTTACTGCCTTAAAAAACTGAGGAGTTCTAGGGATTCCTACTGGTGTTGTAGTAAGTTCTTTTATATCTTTTATTTCACCTTCTAGATAAAATGGGAGTCCACATGCACCATAAGAGACTTCGCTGTCTTTTTCAATGATTGTTATCTCAAGACTTGGATCAAGTCTTTTTGCTCTTGCTGCTGCTTTAGGTCCACAAGCAACACCACCAATTATTACAACTTTTTTACCCATGATATCCTCCTACCTCAATGAAAAGATTACCCCCTCAGTTAATGGGATGAAACTTTATAACCTAGTTTATATTTTTAATTAAAATAACATCTAATTAGTGTCGTTTCTTTTATTGAATTTAGTTTGCAATTCAATTGCAACATATTTATATAAAAATTTCAAGAGAATAATCTAAATATTTTTACAAAAGAAATTAAGATAGTAAGTGGATTTATCAAGATTTATTTTATGATTTTTATGGTTTTGAGTTGACAGGTAAGCTATAATGTCATATTTTCCAGTAAGTGTTATAGAGACTTGTTTGCAATAAGCATCTATAACGAGTTAAAAAATTTAGGAGGCTTTTTTATGAAGATTGCAGTTAGTTCGACCGGAAAAGACTTAAACTCACCAGTAGACCCGCGCTTTGGCAGGGCACAGTATTTTGTAATTGTGGATTCTGATACAATGCAAGTAGTAGATGTAATAGACAATACATCTGCCCAAGCAGCGGCTCATGGTGCAGGTATAAATGCAGCTACTATGGTAGCACAATCTGGAGCAGAGGTTGTACTTACAGGTAGAGTTGGTCCAAAGGCTTTTGTAGTATTATCCTCTGCAGGTATAGGAGTGGTTTCTGATATGGCTGGTACAGTTAAAGATGCAGTAGAATTGTTTTTAAGTGGTAAGGTTCAAGTAGATGGTGGTCCAAGTGGAGTACCTCATCAAGGTCAAGGTGGTATGGGCCGTGGTGGTGGAGGAGGCTTTGGCGGCGGTGGATTTGGACCAGGCCGTGGTGGTTTTGGTGGTGGTATGGGTGGCTTTGGCCCTGGCATGGGCGGTGGTCGTGGTTGTGGCGGAGGCCGTGGACTTGGTGGTGGTAGAGG
>CAZODM010000050.1:12618-16058 GCA_964578585.1 uncultured Desulfobacterales bacterium
GGTAGAGGCCGTGGCCAAGGTGGTGGAGGAGGCTTTGGCGGCGGTGGAGGACGTCGAGGTTTTTAGGTCTATTCCTTTAAATCCTTAGCCAGATAATTACTACCATTTTTATAGCAGAAGATTGGAGAGCGACCATGAAACTTGCTGTTGCAAGCGGTAAAGGTGGTACAGGTAAAACTACGGTTGCAGTAAGTTTGGCACTTTGTGCTAAGGGAAATGTCCAGTATATGGACTGTGATGTTGAAGAGCCTAATGGGCATCTCTTTTTAAAACCAGAGATTACTCAGAAGGTTACATGTAAAGTTACAGTTCCTGTTATAAATGAAGAAAAGTGCACTTACTGTGGAAAGTGTAGAGATATATGTCGTTTTAATGCAATCACTGTATTTGGTAAGACAATTATGGCCTTTCCTGAACTTTGTCATGCTTGTAGAGGATGTTTTTTAGTATGCGAGGAAAAGGCTATTGATGAAGGTGAAAGAGAGGTAGGAGTAGTTGAAAAAGGAAAGGCTGGGTCTATAAACTTTTGCCATGGCAAATTGAGAATTGGAGAGGCAATGTCGCCTCCTTTAATAAAGGCTGTAAAAAAACACATAATAGATGATGCGCTTGTAATACTTGATGCACCTCCAGGGACAACATGTCCTGTAATTGCAACTGTTAAGGATGCTGATTATGTACTCCTTGTTACAGAACCAACTCCCTTTGGGTTAAATGACTTAAAGCTTGCTGTGGGAGTCTTAAGAAAACTAGAGATCCCCTTTTCTGTAATAATAAATCGTCATGGTATTGGTGATGATAGGGTTGAGAGTTGGTGTTCTCAAGAAGGGATAGAGATAAAGATGAAAATTCCCTTTGACAGAAAGATTGCAGAAGGCTATGCCAAGGCTCAACCTTTGGTTGAGACAAGGACTGATCTAAGAGCTAGTTTTGAACAATTATTAGAGGAGATACGACAGTGAAAGAGATAGTGGTTCTTAGCGGCAAGGGTGGTACAGGAAAGACCACTCTTATGGGCTCTTTAGCTGTTATTGTGCCAGATAAGATAATCGCAGATTGTGATGTAGATGCTGCTGATCTTCATCTTCTCCTTGATCCTGAGATAAAGGAGAGGCATGATTTTATTTCTGGAGTAGAGGCAGAGGTTATATCAGATAAATGCACTGGTTGTGGTACATGTGTAGAGCTATGTAAATGGGAGGCAATAAGCCTTGATGAAACAGCGTATGTAGAGCCTCTTGATTGTGAAGGTTGTGGGGTATGTGCACATTTTTGTCCAGAAGAGGCTATTATTTTAAAAGATAAGCATTGTGGTTATTGGTTTAAGTCTGAGACCCCCTATGGTCCTTTTGTTCATGCTCAGCTTGGAATAGGTGAGGAGAATTCTGGTAAGCTTGTTTCACTTGTAAAGAATAAGGCAAAGGAGTGGGGAGAAGAATTAGGCAAAAAATGGGTCATAGTAGATGGTGCACCAGGGATTGGTTGCCCTGTAATAGCCTCCCTTTCTGGGGCACATGCAGTGCTCCTAATTACAGAACCTACCCCCTCTGGGCTTCACGATATGAGCAGAGTGCTTGAATTAACAGCCCATTTTAAGATACCTACCTTTGTATGTATAAACAAATGGGATCTTCACCCAGAAGGAGCAAATGCGATAGAAGAACATTGTAAAAAGAATAATGTTGCAGTTATTGGACATTTGCCTTATGATCCTTGTGTTGTTAAAGCTATGGTTCAGGGAAAACCTGTTGTTAGCGTATCTGATTCCCCTGTTTCTATAGCAATAAAAGAGATATGGAAAAAGTTGTCAGAGCTTCTGGCTTAAAAAGTTTTAAAATCTTTTAGGGAGGGAAGAAAGTGAAAAAAGAGGGTCAATCATGTAAAACTGGTGCAGGATCAAATCCTGTATTAGATGAACAGGAGCAAAAGATAAAAGAAAAGCTTTCCCAAATTGATCATAAGATCATGGTAATGAGTGGGAAAGGTGGGGTTGGTAAGAGTACAATAGCTGTAAACCTTGCTTTAGGGTTGTCTCTTGAAAATTTTTACGTAGGTCTTTTGGATGTAGACCTTCATGGACCCAATGTTCCAAAGATGTTAGGTATAGAAAGAGGAGAGCTTAGAAGAAGACCTGATGGGACAGTTGGTCCTGTATATTATTCTCCCAATCTTGAGTTTATGTCTATTGAGCCACTTTTACCTGATAGAGATTCTGCTGTTATATGGCGTGGTCCTTTAAAAACCTCTGCTATTAGACAATTTATATATGATATAGAATGGGGAAAACTCGATTATCTAGTTATTGATGCACCTCCGGGTACAGGTGATGAGCCAATGACTGTTGCTCAGACGATTGAAGGTGCCTATGCAATAGTGGTCACGACACCTCAGGAGGTGTCTCTTTTAGATGTCAGGAAGTCCATAAGTTTTTGTAAGCAAGTAGATATGCCAATACTTGGGCTTGTTGAGAATATGAGTGGTATGGTTTGCCCTCACTGTGGAAAGACAATAGATGTATTTAAAAGAGGTGGTGGGCAAAAGCTGGCAGAGGAGTTAGGTCTACCTTTCTTAGGACGTATCCCTGTTGATCCCCGTATTGTAACTGCAGGAGATGCAGGTAAGCCAGTTTTAGCAGCATATCCTACAAGTCAAACTGCAGAGGCATTTGAGAAGCTGGTAAGAAAGGTTATTGATATGACTCAGATGCTTAATGCACAGAAGAATGAATAATAAATTAGGGATGAGCAAAGGTGTTTCAGGAGGTGAAATAATGCGTATAGCAATGCCCATATTAAATGGACAGCTTTCAGCCCACTTTGGACATGCTCCTAAGTTTGCAATAGTTGATGTTGAAAATGGACAAGTAGTAGGTAGTCAACTTGTTGACCCACCACCACATGAACCTGGTGTACTCCCAAGATGGTTAGGGAGTTTAGGGGTTACTCATGTCTTATGTGGTGGAATTGGTGCTAGGGCAGTGGAAATGTTAAATTCAGTAGGTATAACAGTAGTAGCAGGTGTAAGTGAACCAGATCCCACGAGAGCACTAGAGGCATTTTTAGCAGGTTCTATCCAAGCAGTTGAAGGTCCTACATGTACAGGGCATGAGCATGGACATGGAGGAGGTTGTAGGCACTAATTATAGATAGGACTTAGGAGGATATATATGCCTATCTATGAATATAGATGTGAAGATTGTGGAAATATATTTGAGGCATTGGTCTTTTCAAATCAAGCAAGTCAAAAGTGTCCAAAGTGTAATTCTGAAAATCTCACTAAGTTGATGTCTGCTACATCTAGTTATACAGGTACAAGCTCTAAGTCTATACCTGGTTCTGGAGATACTGCGTGTTGTGGATATAGGCCAGGTGAGGCACCAGGCTGTCAAGGACCTGGCAGTTGCTGTGGTAAAAATCACTAAAAAGTTAAGAATTCTTAAA
>CAZODM010000051.1:0-16004 GCA_964578585.1 uncultured Desulfobacterales bacterium
GTTTGGATTAATTAAGGGCAGGCTGCTTCAGAGTATTCCTGAAGTATTTCAGAAATTAATTCTTTAACAGAGATAATTTTTTTAACTCTCCACACGTTCTCTCCACAAAATACAAAACCAGACTCTAAATTCCCTTTCTGAGCATTTATAAGTGCCATAGAAATACAATAAGGAGCTTTCTTATAATTGCAAGTCTTTAAACAATGATATGTACACTTATGGGGTTTTACTTTACCTTTTTTTATTTTTTCGATAAAAGGCCCATTTAATGCTCTACCTGGAAGACCAACAGGACTTTTTATAATTACTATGTCATCTTTTGTTGCATCTATATATGCTTGTTTAAATCTTTCTGATGCATCACATTCATAAGTAGCAACAAATCTTGTCGCCATTTGAACTCCAGATGCCCCTAGAGACAAAAATTCATACATATCTGCTCCATTGTATACACCACCAGCTGCTATTACAGGAATATTTCTTCCCCACTTATCTTCAAATGGTTTTACAGATTCTATCACTTCTTTAACAATTATTTTAAGTTGTTTATCAGGTGAATCTAACTCCTGAGCTTTAAATCCTAAATGTCCTCCTGCTTTTGGGCCTTCTACTACAATAGCATGTGGGGGAAATCCAAAATGTTGTCCCCATCTACGACAAAGTATAGAAGCTGCTCGTCCAGAAGATACAATTGGAACTAATTTAGTTTTTGAACCTTCAGGAATTAAGGCTGGCAAGTTTAAAGGTAGACCTGCTCCACTTATAATCAAGTCTGCCCCTGCTTTAGCAGAAATACGAACTAGTTCATCATAATCTGTAAGAGCTACCATTATGTTTACTCCAATTATACCATTTGGAGCCAGTTCTTTTGCTCTTTTTATGTGTTTTTCAAGTGCAACACGAGTAGTCCCCTTAGGATCTTTATAAAAGCCTTTTTCTTTAAATCCTATCATTACAGCAGCAATTACTCCCACTGCACCTTCTCTAGCAACCGCAGAGGCTAATCCAGACATAGAAATTCCTATTCCCATCCCACCCTGTATAATTGGGATGGGTATGGTTAAATCACCTATTTTGAGAGGTGGGGGTTTGCAATTCAAACTAGAATTTTTATACATATTAATCTTTTAAACCGATAATATAATGTAGTCAATTGTTTTATATAAAGTTATGGAGGTAAATACAAGCTATATTTTATTATTAAACCTCTTTTATTTTTAAAAACTGTGATTATAATAATATCGGTTTAAGCAAAAAAGCTCTTTTAAAATTATTGTGTAATTAAATCTTGACAAAACTTAAATCACATGCTAACCATAGCTGCCTGTTTGGGCAAGCTATAAGAAAATAAAAAGGGCCGTTAACTCAGTCGGTAGAGTATCTGCCTTTTAAGCAGAGAGTCGCTGGTTCGAGTCCAGCACGGCCCACCAGCTATGTCCCCGTCGTCTAGCCAGGTCCAGGACACCGGCCTTTCACGCCGGCAACACCGGTTCAAATCCGGTCGGGGACGCCATTATTAAGAACCAAAAAAGGGATTAGGAACTACCTAATCCCTTTTTTTATTTTTATTAAACTAATATTAAATTGATAAATCTTAATGAAAAACAACTCTAGTTTTTCGTAGTATAAGTAAGATAAGAATAAGGTGAGACTGTTAAATTTTTATGAAAAATTTTACATTTTAAGTAGAAAATTTTATTATTTGTGTTATAGAAAATCTTAGTTTGTTACGAAAAATAAAAACAAAAAAGGAGGAGAGTTAGTATGAAGAAATTGTTAAAAAATGGGGGGAAGAGGTTTTTAATCTTTTTAACTACATTTGTATTTTTATTAAGTGCAAGTGTAGTTGCTTCTTTTGCTGCTCAAGTGAATGAATCTTCAGCCAGTGTGTGGTCAAAGTACAACATTAAACTCTATGGTAAGATTAAAGTTGACTTTAATTATGATACTGCATCTTTTGCAAAATATAATGATTTTATTGGTGCAGTAGCAATGGGCTCCGGTCACAGAAATGATTCTACAAACTTTAATCCTAGGGATTCAAGGATTGGTTTTATTGCTAGCTATAAATACGGTGATTGGTTGGTAAAGGGTCGTATCGAGACAGACTTCTATGGTGGAAATGAAGGAGATAATTTAATTCCACGTATGCGTTTAGCATATATTGAGTTAAAAAATACATCTGGTACAGATATAGTTGTTGGACAAGACTGGGTTCCTGTAGCAGCACTTAATCCTTCAACCATTGATTTTGGTATCTTAACAGCAGCAGGTAACCTCTGGTGGCGTGTTCCTCAAATCACAGTACGTCAGAACTTTGGAAACATACAAATCCTTGGTTCTATTATGAAGCATCGTCGTCAGAGTACAGAGGCAGATGATACTATGCCATGGATTTTAGCAAGGATTCAGTACAAAGATGGTATCCTTGGCCAAGGTAATATGATTGCCCTTGGTGGTGGTTATAGACATGCTAATTACGGAGATTATGGACCTGATGGTAATCTTACTTCTACAGATACAAGTCAAAAGAATACTGATCGCTATTTAGTATGCTTAGAAGCTAAATTCGGTTTTGGCCCAGTGGAGATGAAGGGAGAGCTTTGGACTGGTCAAGGAATTGGAAGGAACTTCTTAAGATATGATTTAGGATTAGCATATAACGGTGCTCCTGCAAGGGCAACTGGTGGTTGGGCAGATATAACTTACAAAGTAAATTCTAAAGTGAATGTAACTGCTGGTTATGGGTTTGATAATCCTGATAATAAAGACATTGGTGATTGGGTAAACGATAGAAGATTTACCAAAAATGAGCAGTACTTCTTAAATACTTGGTATAGTTTAGCAAAGCCATTAAAGATTGGGGCTGAGTGGGTATATGTAGAAACTCAGCGTCACCAAGAGATTGATACAGGAAACAGATTCACCGTGTCTATGCAATATGTTTTCTAAAATACTTAAGATATAGGTAATAAAAAGGCCGGAGTAATCCGGCCTTTTTATTTTCCTTTTTTATTTTTGTTTACTACTTCTATAAAAAGTTACTAAAATATCATTATTAAAACGAGTGCTAATACTAGCACAATAAGTCCGTATGCAGCATAGGCGTTTACACGTCCATTGTGCATATATGCAACTATTTTTGCAATCATTTTGGCAAACCTTGTAGTAGGTTGAACAATTAATCGATCTACTAGATGTACCTCTTGTCTTTGTCGTTTTATTGTCAATCTAAAGTGTGAGGCTATTGTCTCACTTGTATCTTCTAATGTAGTAGGCCTAAATATACCATTAAAGATTACCCTCATAGGATTAGAAAAACCTGTTGCTGTATATGTCATCTCTGGAACAAGTTCTTTTATCCCACCATCCCATCTAACACGTCTATAGACCTTTCTTTTAATTCCTACAAATATGGACACTACAACAAATAACACTGCCAACAACAACAGTAATACTATAAGCGTATAACTAGTTGACATTGCAAAGACAACAGGATTTTTAGCTCCACCTCTATGCATTACTACAAGTCCTCTGCCTGGTAAAAAGTTCTGTCCAACTTGAGCACCAAGATCATGAAATGCCCTTACAAAGTCTGTTGGTAGCTCACTATGTGCACTACTTGTAGCAAAAAATGGGGGAACAAGGGCTGTTGCTGCACTAGAATGAGAAATAGATGCACTAGTATTTCCTATAACAGGAATTACATAGGTAGGAGTAATTCCTAATAACAGGCAACTTATTGCTAGGATTCCCATAGATACTCTACTTGAAAGAGCCGCCTTTTTGGCTCTATGTGCCATCTCTGAACGAGACATACCTAAAAATCCCATTGCAAAAGCCTTCACAAAGCAAGTAACAGCTAGCGCGGCAGTTAGTGCTAAGATAGCACCACAAAGGGCAAATATAACCTTTACCCATGTTGCGCTTAATCCCGCACTCATGAGCATTGTTTGTAAGGTTAGCCATTCACTCACAAAACCATTAAATGGAGGCATTGCAGATATGGAGAGGCAACCTACTAAAAAAGCTGCTCCTGTAATTGGCATGTACTTTAGTAGCCCTCCTAAGAGATCTAAATCTCTTATGCCAGTAGAGGCTTCAACCGCACCAGCTCCAGTAAATAAAAGACTTTTATACACACTATGGTTGATCATATGATATAGAGCAGCAACAAATGCTATAGCTGCTATTGCTCCATGTCCTGTAGCAGTAAAGACTACGCCAGCCCCTATACCAGCTATTATTATCCCTGAATTTTCAATAGAAGAATGTGCAAGCATGGTCTTAAGATCATTTTCTGTGGTAGCATATAAGATACCAGTTAAGGCTGTAATGGTTCCTATTACAAGCATTACAAGCCCAAAAAGCATATGATTTACAGGGATTAAAAACATATTTACTCGCAAGATACCATAAATTCCCATGTTTAAAGTGGCTCCAGCTAAAATAGGTGTAAATGCAGCCGGAGCTGTTGTATATGCCTTAGGGAGCCAGAAATTTACAGGAAATATCCCTGCCTTCACGCCAAAACCAAAAAAGCTAGTTAAAAATACTATCCATAACATTAAGTTAGATAATTGATGAGAACATTGTAAAATCTTTGAAAAATCAAGACTTCCTGCATGTACAGCTAAGATAATGAGCCCGATTACTGCTAAAAGTGTACCTGCTTCACTTATAGCAAGCATTTGGTAACTAGAAGATGTCTCTTGTTCACCATAATCATTTAAAGTGACAAGGAGATATATTAATATAGACATAATCTCCCAGGTAATTAAAAATCCTAAAACATCTTCTGCACTTATAACTGCACAAAGTGATGCAATTAGTAAAAGATACATTACTCCATATGCTCTAAGGTTATATCCTCTAAAAGCAACCTTTAGCTGTCCTAATTCATGGATTGATACACATATACCAATAAATGCTGTTATAGAAAGAAAGAGTCCGGATATTTTATCAACACCAAATGATATAGTTCCAAGTGTTGGGATATGCCATAGAATGATATGTGGACTAATGCCCTTAACAAGAGCACCAATGCCAACTATAAAAAACAACATTGATGCAACAATACCAATACTTGATACAACATACGGGGTTAGCTTTTGGGGTAAAAATGCACATATTGTTGCCCCAGCAAAGCAAACTAAAAAGGCTAAAATATATATTGATAAAAGCTCCATCTAAAGCCTCCTATAATCTATCTTATTCCTTGGGTTGCATCTTACCTGATAAGATCAATAGTCCATAAAGTATTGCTAGAGGGGGAGGTGGATCCCCTGGCACCTCAAGATCTACTGGTATTACCTCTGATACACTTGATGCTGTAATAAAACTAGGAGTAAATATACCCCCAGAGATAGCACATGTTCCTACTGCCATTACTCTTTTTGGAGTTGGCATAGCATCAAAAGCCTTTTTTAAAGCTAGTTCCATATGATGTGTGACAGGACCAACAACCATTAATATATCAGCTTTTCTAGGAGAAGGCGTTACAAAAAATCCTAATCTATGCATATTGTAATAAGGATTATTAAGCAGTTCTACTTCACTAAGACATGCTCCACAACTTCCGGTGTCAACAACTAATATGTGAGTAGATGAACGAAAGGAGCTTTTTAGAGGACCTTGTCCTTTTTTAGTAAAATATGCCCATTCATAACCATCTTCCCAATTAAGACTTCCTCCTCTGTCATCCTTACACCTATAGCAGTAAATACAGCGAGAATAATCTATATAGTAACTTTTTCCCTTTTTTTTGATTGCCCCTGTTGGACATATAGAAGGATCAATCTTTGATGATTGTGTTAAAATAGGTCTTGAAGGACTAATACCTGGTGAGGTATCAAACTTTTTAGGATACTTTGTTGTCTTAATGCCTGTTCTAATTCCTTCTATAATCCATTGTTTCATAGCTTAACCCTCTTGATATTAAAAAAATTAACGATCATTTTCTGCAACAGATAATCCAAAAGTGGCTAGAATAATTGGAAAGTCCTGAAACGCAAAACCTTCTGTTGATAGATGAAAGCCATGCCAGTTAAAAAATGCAGGTGGAATAATCCTGTAGCGTTCAACTGTAGCATTTTTATTTAATCTAACCCAATGAAGGGCTGCACCAGAAGGGGCTTCTACAAAAGAGATACCAACAGGTTTTTTAGATAAGGTCTCTTTAAAGTTATTTATGTCAAAATCAAATTGATCATTTACATCGTAATCTTTTAATAGCTCAACAGCTTGTTTTATTATCTTTATACATTCTTTTGCCTCTTTAAAGAAAACCCTTAGTCTTGCATAGCCATCACCTTCAAACTCAATAGCTCGGTTAAATTCTATATCTTTATAGCAAAGATAGGGTAAATCACATCTTAAATCAAAATCTTGTCCACTTGCTCTGCCTACTGGACCTACAAGGCAAAGCTGTCTTGCTTGCTCTGGATTGACAATCCCTACTTCCTCAAGTCTATCTAAAAAACTTGAGGAGAATCTCAACATACTCTCAAGACGTTTTATTCTTTTTAATAAAGAGCTAGATTTTTGAGCAAGAGTAGAACAAGAATCATAGGAGATATCTTTTAAAATTTTTCCTATCGCAGAAAGTCCAAATAGATATCTATGGCCAGAAAATTCACAACTTATACGAAGGAGCTCTTCATGAAGGATTCCTGCCTGACTTGTTGCAACACAAAGTCCTGTAGAATTACATATTCCTTCTATTCTAGCAATATGATGCCTTAGGCGTTCAAGCTCGCATATAATGATACGAAGCAATTGAGTACTTTTAGAGCATTTTATCCCAAGAGCATTTTCTACTGCCATTGAAAAACCAAGCGCATGAGAGAATGCGCTCGTACCAGAGAACCTTTCTGCTAACAAAATGACATCTGAAATTGTTTTACCTTCTGCTAGCTTTTCTACTGCCCTATACTTATAGAAAAGTCTGGTCTTTGCCCTTATTATCTCTTCTCCAACTGTTTCAAGCATAAAATGTACTGCCTCACTTGGACCTGAATATATAGGCCCAATTGGCATTGCAAAGACCCCTTGGCCTTCGACTATTCTAATAGGTTTCCAAAAATCTGGACCAGTTCCTGCCTTTTTATAAAGAGGCTGAGTGACATTAAAGTCTTTTCTCATAGGCTTTATAGTTTTCCCCCAAGATTCACTGTGAATAACAAAGTCGCCTAGTCTAGGATGTCCTCTGAAACCAATCCCAAATAGATCTTCTATCTCTCTTTCTAACCAATCAGCCCCATGAATAATTGTAGATATGCTAGGTATAGGATGAGGGGAAATCTTTTCTTCTATCTTTAGAATTAAGGCCTTTTTTTCTTTACTTAAAAAGAAATAATAAAGCCTTCTTGTTTCATCTTGTTCAGCAACTATGCCTCCAAAATGGAGATGTTTTTTATGAAAAAGCAATCTGCATACCTTCTGTAGCTCTTCCTTTTTTATTTCTAAAACAGGCAAGGAAGATAGTTCACAGTATTTAATCACATTTGTTATATTTTTTATGTCTAAAGTTAGCCTATCTAACATTATATATCCCCTCCTTAATGGGATAAGGCCAAAGCAGCCATCTTTAAAAGTTCATAAAGTTGAGCTGGTATATAGAGTCCAAATACAATTACTGGCACAATAGCCAATACCATAGAAATCTTACATGTAAGTGGTAGAGGATGTTTTGCTACAGGAGGAGATTCTGGTCTTCCAAAGACCATGGTGTTTATATGGGACATAACACCAAAAAATGCGGTTATGATGAATAATACTAAAAGGGTTACTGTAACCCAATGTTTTGCTAGTATAGCTGCTTTTACAATAGAAAACTCACTAATAAAGACTGCAAAAGGAGGTGCTCCTGCTATTGCAAGTCCCCCAATTAAAAGGGCAATTCCTGTAAATGGGTTTAGGTGAATAAGCCCTTTTACTTTTGATATTTGACGTGTACCTGTTATAAGAAGGGCTGCACCTGCTGCATAAAAACAAAATGATTTTGTGACTGCATGAGTGACTATCTGCATCACTGTAGCAAGGTGGCCAGAACTTAATCCAAGCCCTGCTGCAGTAAATATTATGCCCATGTGTTCTACTGTAGAAAAAGCAAAGAGCCTTTTAAAATCTTTAACCTGAATTAGTAAAAAGGCTGCACATCCTAAGGAGATTAGACCTACAGCTCTTGCCCAAAGAAGTGCATCAATTCCTTTAGCAGCTTCAAAAACTGGAAGAAGTTTTAATATAACATATAAAATAGTAGTAGTTTCAATACCAGAAAGTAGTGCACAAACAGGAGAAGGAGCCTGGCTATGTGCATCTGGAAGCCATGTATGAAGAGGAACAAACCCAACCTTTGCCCCAAAACCTATGAGAATAAGGATAAAAGCTGTCTTTAATAACTCAGGATGCATCTTTGAGGCAATCAAAGATAGAGTTGACCAAGTATATGCGTTTCCATTTAAATTAGTTCTAGCAGCCCAAAATAGGATTAAAAATCCCAAAAGTGCAATTGCTGCTCCCATAAGGGTTAAGAGCATATACTTCCAAGCTGCCTCAAGGGCTTCTTGGGTATTTTTAAAACCTACCAGTAGAATAGAAAATAAAGTTGTAAGCTCAACTGCTATCCAAGTAAGATTGGGTTCTTGGATCATAGGAACTGCAAGCATTGAAAATATAAATAAGTTTAAGTTGGCATAATAGAGTCTTAGTTTTTTAGATTCAGTTGTCTCTTGTTTCATGTAGCCCCAAGAGAATATAGATGCAGTAGTACTTACAAAGGCAACAAGAACTAAAATCAATACACCCAGTGCATCAATCGATATCCAGTTAGGTATAGAAACTATTTTGCCACATCTTAGGACTATAAAGGCGCTTTCTAGGCTAAGTAATAATGTTGCAATACTAGAAAGTAGGGTTGCTCCTGCTGCCACATACCAATCAACAGGTATTCCACAAATAAGGGCTGCTAAGATTGGTAGCGCAGGAATTATTAAAAGGTTCATAGTGATGCATCCTCCTTAAGGCTTGCCAGTTCTCCAACCTCTGTAGTACCAATATGTTTTGCAATAGCTCTGGTTAATACACCTACAACAAGTGCTAAAATCAATACGTCAAAAGTAACAGCAAGTTCTGCAATAGCAGGGAGATCTGGTGCTATAACAATGCCGGCAAAAAATGCTCCATTTTCCATTGCCAATAGTCCTAACAATTGAGGGAGCGCTTCTCTTCTTACAGCAAGTGTATATGTGCCAAGTAAAACCCCTGCCAAGCCAATTGGTAGGTTTACTACTATAGCCCTTGAGTCTCCTGTTGCGTGTATAAGAGGCGTAGCAAGAAAATATGCTAGAATTGCAAGTACCATTGCTATAAGAAGTGATGTAGGGATATTTAGTACTTGAGAAATCTCTCGTCTTGTATATACCTGTTTACCCATGGTCTTTTTTAATACCCAAGGGATCAATATAGGTTTACTAATAATTGTTATGATACATACTTCCATGAGATGACGTGAAAATGGGTGTAACCCTAACAAAAATGCAGAAACAGCTAGTGCAACAGATTGTGCCACATAGAATCTAAGGCAGCCTAACATCTGTCTTGTTGCAACAATTCCAAATGCGGCTATTAAAAATAGCCCACCTGTTAAGGCGTTTAAGTTATTTATTACAGAGGGTGATAATAAGCTCATAAGGTGAACCTCCGTTTTGCCATGATGAGATTAAAGTGTAAAAAGACGTGCTATCATAGCCGCAACAGATACTACAAAGGCAGCTCCTAAAAATTCTGAGATTCTAAAGAGTCTCAGCTTAGCAAGGGAAGATTCTATTACTACAAGGATTAGGATAAAAGCAAACATCTTTAAGAGGATAAGAGGAATTGCAGTTAACAGGTCTATAATATTATTAGTTGTAGCAAGTCCCCATGGTGAGACTAATACGTTTAAAAATATACATAAAAGTACAAAAAATTTCATTTCACCACCCCATTTCATAAGGGCAGCGCCTTTTCCTGAATATTCAAGCCCTTTTGATTCATCAATCATGGCTATTTCAAAATGTCCTGATGGATTATCTACTGGAATTCTTCCTGCCTCAGCTAAGATCAACATTATAAAAGCAATTAATAAAAGAATATGTGATGGCTCAAAGAAGTTTGCAGGAGGCGTTATCCATTGCTCTTGTACTATATATGGAATAGTGGAGCGTGCTACAAAAGAGACAGTAAAAAATACTATCATAAAGACAGGTTCTGCTAAAAAGCCTACCATCCTCGTACGGCTTGCCCCCATGGCTCCATAAGGGTTAGCAGTGTCTACAGCAGCAAGCGTTGCAAAAAAACCTCCTAATGCAAGGATAAATCCGCCACCTAACATGTCACCCATAAAGGCAAAAAATAAGGGATAATTCGTTAGAACTGGTATAAGCAAGGTGACAAATATTGGGGTAATAAACACGATATATGGTGTTAATCTAAATATCCATGTAGCATCTTTTGAAACAACTTCATCTTTATGAAAAAGTTTCCAGATATCTTTATAAGGCTGAAAGATACTAGGGCCTTTCTTAGATTGGACCATTTCTTTAAGTTTGTTTAATACACCTGTAACAAGAGGCGCAAAAGCCATTACTACCAGTACTTGGAGGAGATTAAAAAGGATCTTTTGTACCATATTTCACCTCTTGTGTATTAGAGATTGATAATTTCAAAATAAAAAACGCTGGCTAAAGCCAGCGTTAAAATACATTCACCCGCAAATTTTATCTGACTCCCGCTGTCTTTAGCCTAGCAGGAGTCATCAGCCTATTAAAGGCACTTAAGGGGGACTCCTTCCCCTTAATTTTGGAAGAGGGTTTATAACAGTTTAGACTATAGATGTCAAGTTATTTTTTACTGCAAAAAATTAATTTCTTTTTTAAACAATTTTGTAATATGTTTTTTTACATTTTAGTAAAAATTGTTTTTCTGTATACTATTGTTATGCCAATAAGTCCAATCATAAAATAAAATACTGTTTTAGGTTCTGGTGTTGGATCACATGATACAGCATTCATTGCCCAAACAAAAGGTTGATTAAAGCTTTGGGGTGAAACAGGATTAAAAGGACTCTGGAATGTATTTCCACCATCTAGACTAAATGCTCCTTTGAATTGATTGGTAAGATCATCAAATATTATTTGTAATGCTATTTCTCCTGTAATATCATTAGGATTAATAGGTATTGCTTGAAAATTTACACTGCCTCCATCTAGATTTTCTGAGCCAAAAAATATCATAGGGATATTACTACTAACTGAAGGAAATCCTAATACATTTGCAATAGATGGTGACAAACGACTTACTCCAATAGATATGCTCTCAGTATTATAGAGAGCTAAGGTATGAAATGCTTCCATAAAAAACATTTGATCTTTTTTGGGGAGAATAGGTAGCCACATTGAAGTAGCTACACAGTTTCCGCAACCATTAATTAATAGTAGTTTAGAAGTTACAGTAGTAGATTCTATAGAGGCTGTATATCCATGAAAAGATTTTAAGATGGTATCTCCAGGACTACTAAGTTTTAGGAAACCATTAGACTCTGTAACTGTTGGTTCATTGATAATCCAAGGCCATGTCACTACATTATTATTAAAGTTATCAACAAAATAATATGGTAGATTTCCAGTAAGTATAAATTTATCTACATAAAAGCTATATGAAAAGGCATAAGTGTTAGTGAAAAAAAATAAAAGCAGACCTATTGTTGAAATTAATAAGAAATGTTTTAATCGACTCATTTTGTCCCCCCGATTTATTGTTTTATTACTTTTAATATCTGTAAAAACAAATAAATTCTTAAACAAAAATTACAGATTATAAAACTTTCTTAGAGATATTTGGGGTGAACAATGTTGGTCTTCTTAAAAACTTATAATCATCTGAATGATAACAGGTGGTTATTTCTTTATAATTTTTGATAAATTTCCACCTATTAAAATAGGAGAGAGCCCCCAAAAGGAAAGTCCTTTAGCTTTTATAAATTGTACTAAGTAATATATGAATTCTAATAAATTATCATTAGATATACCAAGAGATTTGGGATCAGAATTGATAAGTATTATATCACCAGATTGTACCTTGTCTGCTATTTGAGATGCATGGGTATTTATATCAACATCAAGATTAATCTTTCTTTTGCGTATATAAGGACTTAAAGTTATAAGTCCAAGTCTTGAAGCTGTTTTTACTAGGAAAGGATCTTTCCATCCATAAGGTGGCAAAAAAAATGCAGGTCTTCTTCTTTGTAGATCTTCTATTAAGTATATGGTAGGAGCAATAAGCCTTATTAAGGATAATCTTTTTCTAAAGATTAGAGGCTTATATTTTTCAGCTTGTACACCAAGTTCAAAGGTTCTAAGATATTTTAACTCTTTTTTATATTCTTTTGCCCTACTACCTTCTAAAAAAAATGCAGAGGGTATTTCTAGTTCATGCAGTAATGCACTAAGTTGAGTTGTGGCTTCGTTGGGGGCTTTCTCAAATATTAGACTAACTGCATTTGTGTTTCTTTCTCCATGAGTTACTACTCGACCAAATAGAGAGGCTTTTGGACAGAAGGTCTCGTATGCATAAAATGAAAAAAAACCAGCTATCCCAGCAGATAAAATCCCAATACCTGATTTAGATAATATGTCTTTAACTTTCATTTAAGCCCCCTATTATGATTAACTATTTCCTTCTTTCTACCACATACCATGCAATATCTTCTAATACCTTGCGTTCAGGACAGGTATCAAAACTTTCTAAACCTTTTACAGCCTCCTTAACTAAAGCCTTTGCTTTAGCCTTTGTATCTTTGGCTGCACCAGTTGATATTAGTCTTTCTTTAACCCATAAAAAATCCTTATGATCTTTTTTAGTTGCTTTAAATATATCTATAAGTCTATTTTGATCAGAATTACTTAGCCTTTGAAATGCCAATATAATAGGAAGGGTTATTTTACCTTCTGCTAAATCTGTACCTACTTTTTTACCAAGTTCGCCTGTCTCTGCAGTGTAGTCTAAAAGATCATCTATCATCTGAAACGCAAGTCCAAGCTTTAAACCATAGTTACTAAGGGCTGTTACCTTTGTATCACTTACACCAGCCCATAAGCCTCCAATTTTACAGGATGCCAAAATTAAGGCGGCAGTTTTTCTAAAAATTACATCATTATAAGTATCTTCATCAAAATGAATATCTTTTGAACGTAAGAGTTGGAGCACTTCACCTTCAGACATTAAAGATACTGTTTCTGCAATAGTCTGTGCAATTCTTACATCTCCAAAGCCACTTGCTATATATATCGCCCTTGCATATAAAAAGTCTCCACTTAGTATAGCAGCCTTATTGCCCCATTTTCTATAGGCAGGAGTGCGGCCTCTTCTTAGTTCTCCTTCATCAATGACATCATCATGTAGTAAGCTTGCAGCATGTAAATATTCTGGCACGACAGCAAGCTCATATAATTTAGAATCATATTTTCCACAAAGTTTGGCACAAAGTACAGTAAGAAGAGGTCTTAGGCGTTTACCACCTGCAAACAATATGTATTCTGTAACCTCTGTAATAAAAGACACATAAGAGGCAAAGTGTTTTTGTAATACTACTTCAATCTTATTTAGATCTTCTATGCATGGACTAAGTATAGGATGTACCTTTTTCATATTTTGATACCATAAAACTACTAGAAAAATCCTGGGATTTTTAATCCACCAGTTAGCTTACTCATCTCTTCTTCCATCATCTGACGGGCTCGTTCAAGGGCTTCGTTAACAGCAGCGACAACAAGATCTTGTAACATTTCTACATCTTCAGGATCTACTACTTCTTTTTCAATATTAATGGATACAATTTCTGGTTTTCCATTAGCAACTGCTGTTACCATTCCACCACCAACAGTAACTTCAACACTACGATGTTTTAATTCTTCTTGTAACTTGTTTAGTTTGTTTTGAAGAAGCTGAGCTTGTCTCATCATTTCTTTCATGTTTGGATGCATAATATTACTCCTGTTCTATAAGATATTTTTTAATAATATAGTAAAAACTGAGCTTATTTTAAACCTAAATCGTTTAGATTAACTTGTGCAATTCTTGCATCAAATACTTCTATGGCTTTTTGTACTAAAGGATGTTTTATAATTTCATCTTTTTTGTTGTTCGTGTTATGGTTTTGTGTTTTATTCTCATTTAAGCTAATACTAATGTTTAATTCTTGCTGGAAGAGTTCTTTAATGATCTTTTTTAATTCATCTTTATGGTCTTTTTCCTCTAAATACGCAATTGCCCATTCATGCTCACAATTGATAATCAATGTGCCAGAGGAATCTATTTCAACAAAACATTCTTCTAAAACAGAAGCTATAACTGGATTTCTTTTCTTTAGATATTTTATAAACGACTCTGAATCAATCGAGTTACAAGTAGCTGATGAAGCCCCTTTATTAGAGAGTGTTGGAGATTTTTTAGGTTCTAAGCTACCATTAGTTATATCCTTTTTAGTTTGAACAGATTGTTCTTTAATATCTGTTTTATTTTTAATATCTATTCCATTTGTTGTAGACTCTAAAAGTGTATCAATCTTTGATATAATTTCCTCTAAAGATATAACTTCTTCCATCTGGCAGAGATTAATCAACAAAAGTTCCACTCTTATCCTTATATTTGTACTTCTTTTTATTATCTCAAAATCATCTAAAATTTTATTTAGTAACTGGAGGATATCTGTAGAGCTATAACTTTTAATTAGATCTTGGGCAGATTCTACCTCTTCTGGGACAAGGTCTACTAATGTTTCAATCGCCTTTGGATCATTGATTGTCTTTATAATTAAAAGATGTCTAAAATATCTTATAAGTTGTTCAATAACAGACTGAAGATCTACTCCAAAATTATAAAGTTCATCAATGGTTTCTATTGCACCTGTAATGTCCCTTTTTAGTATAAGAGAGGCAAGTTTTTGAATAGATATGGTTTCTACAATACCAAGGGCTTGGCAAACTTGTTCAGCCGTTTTTGCTCCAAAAGCAGCAACTTGATCTAAAAGGCTTAAGCTATCTCTGACGCTTCCCTTGGCTTGTCTAGCAATAATGTGAATTCCTTCTGCATTAATGCCTAATCCTTCTGCATCACTAATTCTTTTTAGGTGCGATTTTAATTCAGTAATACTGAGCCTTTTAAAGCCATAATGTTGGCATCTTGAAAGAATGGTTGCTGGGATACGTTGAGGTTCAGTAGTAGCAAAAATAAAATATACATGAGCTGGCGGTTCTTCTAATGTTTTTAATAGAGCATTAAAGGCCTCTTTTGTAAGCATATGAACTTCATCGATGATGTTTATCCTATAACGACAATGAGATGGTCTAAACTTTATCTCTTCTCTAAGTTGTCTTATTTCATCGATCCCTCTGTTTGATGCTCCATCAATTTCAAGTACATCAACTTCATTTCCAAGTGTAATACGTTTACATATTTCACATTTGTTACAAGGAGAAGGAGTAGGTCCATTTTGACAATTTAGAGCCTTAGCTAAAATCCTAGCAACAGAAGTTTTACCTACACCACGAGGGCCACTAAATAGAAGGGCATGGGCTAATCTATTATTTTTTATAGCATTTTGAAGAGTTTTAGTTACATGAGTTTGTCCAATTACTTCTTCAAAACGTTGAGGACGCCACTTTCTGGCAAGAACTAGGTAGGACATAATATATAACTTTTATATAACAAATTAATTAAAAGATACTATTAATAAATGATGATAGCCAGGCACCCCTGCGGCACACGAAGTGCCCTACTACCGTTGCTTCCTTCCGGACCTGGCGGGGTTCGCAGGGTTTCGTTGCGCAGGACCCGGCTATCAATAGTTATTTCTTATTTTTTGGCGGAGAGGGTGGGATTCGAACCCACGGTACACCTTTTGGGCGTACACACGATTTCCAGTCGTGCCCCTTCAGCCACTCGGGCACCTCTCCTATGCGTTT
>CAZODM010000052.1:0-15928 GCA_964578585.1 uncultured Desulfobacterales bacterium
GGGCACAGGAATTAATCCCAGGGGATCACCATTTGGTTGTTCATAGGCATTAATAGTAATTATCAATCACTCAATAACTAGTTTTTTATACAAGAGTTTAAAGCTTAAGAATATAACTTTCCTCCTTTTTATGAGGCATATTTCATAATTATTTAATAGAATATATCCGTAAATTATCAGCTAATGCATAACCTCCAAGACAAATATATCCTGCATGTTGTAGAGCTGGATCGTTATCTTTAATTTCTATTGCAAGCTCATTGTTTCCATATGCTTGTATTAGATCATTTTTAACAACAAGTTTCAAATGATACCATTTAAGACGAGGTAATCTGATAGTGTTTTCTGCTAATTTTAATCTAGTAGACCCTGCAACTTTATATAGTTCAAAGCGATTACCTGCAATTTTTAATACATATGAAATAAATGGCTTTTGGTTAACTCTAAAGTAGATATAAATTTCATCAGTTCCTGTATTATAGTCCAAAGTTAAGATAAAGTTTTTTACTTTAATTTTATCATTACAAATTTTTTTCCGTAATCTTAAAATCTTACCTATCATATTATTACTTTCAACACCTGCTTCTATATATGAGTCTTTACCTTGCCAGTTCCCAAAAGGAGCAGATTGACCAATACCATATTCATTAAAGGTTTCTATAAAGATTGGTTTACCCAATTCAATTTGTGGATTAGAAACTTGATTAGAAGGAATTATAGTGGATACAGAAGGCTTTATTTGAGTTTTTGAATTAATTGAAGATATTGGCTGTCCTTGAGCATTGTATCTATAATAACTTTCTGGGACAAGTTCTGCTATCTTTTTAACTGCATTATCAATCATGACCCGGATTGCTTTTTCCATAGGAGTATTTTTGTATATGCTAAGTCCACCACCTAAAATTAATTTATTATGATATCCTCCACCTAATCCTCCTAGTTTCCAACTACTTGCTTTTCCTTCTACAGTTGTAGAATTTATTATGCGTCCAGTCCTTACATCAATAAGTCTAATATCTGCTGCAATATAAGCTTCATTTTTACCAACTCCTATCCCCCCAATTAATGGTACATTAAGTGGAATAGCTATTCCACCAACTCCTATCCCCTCTGCTTTTGGTTCAAATGCAGTAATTGCACCAACTACAAGTATGTCTGCTCCTTCAAGTAATCCTCTTTGAGGGATATTTTGTCCAACTAAGCCTGATTGAGCTAAATTAAGTTCTCTTTGTACAGCTCCAAGTCCTTCATTACTTCTTTCGAGTACAATAAATTTCCCTGTTTGGAACAGGGCAGTAGTGAGCATATCCGCAATACCGCTTCCAATTTCTCCACTGCATTTTGCAGCCTTACATTTAAAACTAGCAACCGCTATCCTAGCTTTAGGACCTTTATATTTTAGAATTTCATTTACACTAGGGCCTTCGCTATTGACAGATGTAGAAATAGAACTACATGAGGCTACAAAGAGAGATATAATAAGAACAAAAATTAAGTATAAAGATTTTTTATCCATCCCTCCATACCTCCTCTTTAATGTTTATCTAATTTTATAATAATTATCAGATAAAAGGTAAATAAAAAAGGAATAAATAAAGAAGAGAGGGAATGGAATCATTAAACAAACCAAGCGAATTAAGTTTAATTATTTATTATGAAATTTTATTTCAACCTCTCCACCTATATATCTTACCTTAGAAGCAGGTATTAAGAATCGTCTACTAAGGGCAGAGGCATTTCTATATATAAATCTAAAATATAGTAAAAAAGGCCTTCTCCATCCTCGTTCTACAACTACTGGGTCCCAGAGCCCAAATATGAACCTATATGGTGGGGTTAGTAACTCTAGCTCTTCAAGTATCTTAGGAACATTTATTAGAAGTCTCATATAACCTTTATCTATTATAACTTGCCAAAGTTTACCTTTTCCCTGTCCAAACTTTGCTAGTACTTGTTTAGTATAGTTTATTCCCCAAGGAGCATCGGTATTTTTTATAGTTACAAGAACTATTTGTTCTCTTAATACTTCCATTTCTAATTGTTCTACTAAGCTTGCAGGTATTATTCTTTCACTACCACTCATATGTACATCTGTACCAGGTAACACAGCAGGATTTGCTTCTTTTAGGTTTATTAAAAAATGAGATTTTGTATCCTTTGGAATATTTTGGTAAATTAGAGCAGAACCTTTTTCCCATGTAATCATTGTGGTTATAAGAAATATACTAATAATCATGGGGAACCAACCACCTGTTGGTATCTTACCAAGATTTGATGAGAAAAAGGCTGTATCAAACATCATAAAGACAATGAGTAGGGGAACTACATACCAAAATTTCTTTTTATCATAATAATTTCTTAGATAAAAAAGGATGCCCATCATAACAGTTGTGCCAATAAAAGCCCCAGTTACTGCAAGTCCATAGGCATCACCCAATGCAGCAGAGCTTTTAAAGATAAAGACTGTTGCAAGACATGCTATAAACATGCCCTTGTTTACTGCTGGTATGTATATTTGTCCTCTAGTTTTGGGAGATGTATTTATGATTTGTACTCTAGGAAACATCCTTAATTCCATTGCTTGCTTATAAGTGGAGAATCCCCCAGTAATCATGGCTTGACTTGCAATTATCGCTGCTAAGGTGGCAATTATCAAAAGAAATATATAAACTATATGTGGATAAGGAAGGGCAAGTGCATAAAATGGGTTCTTACAATTTTTATGGGAAAGCAAATATGCCCCTTGTCCAAAATAGTTAAGTAAGAGACAGATTGCTCCTACAAACCAAGCTAACCTAATTCCAAACTTTCCATAATGTGCTTCATCTGCATAAAGTGCTTCACCGCCTGTAATACAAAGTACGACATAACCTAAAATGGGGAATATTATGCTAATTGGGTGGTCAATTAGAAACTTGATTGCATAGTATGGATTAATAGCTTTTAAAAGCCAAAGAGAGGATTTAAGACTTAAAAAGCCAAGAGTAGCTATGGTTAAAAACCATACAATGATAATAGGAGAAAAAAACTTAGCTACTTTTTCTGTACCATGTCTTTGTACCATAAAAAGAGCAGTTAATATTACTACTGCAATAGGAATTACATATTCTGCTAGGTGTGGATATTGTACTTCTACTCCTTCAACCGCTGCTAAGACAGAAATAGAAGGTGTAATTACTCCATCGCTTAACAAAAGTGCACCACAAAGCATTGATAGGAATGCAGCCACAGCAAGTAATATTATAATCTTATGGCTTTTTATCTCTTTTAAAAGGGACTTTCCTGTATATCTAATAAGACTTAAAAGGGCAAAGGTACCACCCTCACCATTATTATCTAGTTCAAGTGCCATCCATGCATATTTAGTTGATAAAAATATAAAGGACCAAAAGATTAGGGATAACACCCCCATCACATTAAATACTGTAACAGGAAGGGTTTTAAACGTTAAAGAGAGTACATAAAGAGGAGAGGTACCAATATCACCTAATACACCACCAATTGCTAAATAGGCAAGAGCAATATTAGCAATAAGTCCAAGGTGTTCTTTAGAATTTTTACTGCTCAAATGCTCCTCCTCAATTCTCAAGTAAAATTTTTTATAAGCCTAAATTCAAACATTTTTAAAGCAAAACTACAAGATAGAGATTTTATATTTTATACTTGTCGTTAAGATTAAAAGGGATAAAAAGATTTTAAAAGGATCTTAAAGATAAAAGTCGCGATGAGAAAAATAACGGTTTTTGATATTATAAATCTTACTCCCAAGAATAACTGTGGCAAATGTGGTTATACTACTTGTATGGCATTTGCTGTAGCTCTTCTTACTGGAAGGGTAAATGCAAGCTCTTGTCCTTTTATAAAATTAGATGAACTAAAAGATATAGGCATAGATCTTAATGGGATAAAGGGTTCGCATGTAGATCCTGATACAGCTCTTTTAAAGGAGCTTAAAAGTAAGATCTTAAATATTGATCTTGAAAAAAAAGCTAAGGACTTGGGAGCAGAAATTATAAAAGAGGATGGACAAATAAGATTAAGATTGTTCTACCTAGGTAAAAAAGTTATTATATCAAATAAATCAATCAAAAGAGAGGACTCAAAAGAGTTAGATCCCAGAGATCAAATTCTTCTTTACAATTATGTATACTTTGGAGGAGCTGGAGAGTTATCTGGTGAGTGGGTAGGACTTGAGTCTTTTCCTAATTCTATATCAAAAGTTAACACTATTAAAAGATATACAGAAGATAAGTTAGCTCAACATTTTGGTGAAGACGTTGAAGAGTTATATAAACGTTCTATATCTTTAATGGCTAAAAAAATCAAAAATTGTCATGCAGATCTTTGTCTGCAGATTCCAGTCTTACCAAAGATCCCAATACAGCTACACTTTTGGAAGTCAGAACCAGAGGAAGGGTTTGCTGCCCAGGCAAAGGTTTTATTTGATAAATATGCAATTAATTTTTTGGACTTAGAATCTCTTGTATTTACTGCAGAAAGAATGGCAGAAGAGCTTATAGGATAAGTACTATGAAGATATTACTTGTTGAGGATGACCTTAAGACAGCATCGTTTATCATAAATGGGTTTAAACAAGAAGGCTTTTCTGTAGATCATGCAAAAGATGGTGATGAAGGATTTTTACTGGCAACTTCTCAGGAATATGATGCTGCAATTATAGATGTCATGTTACCTATATTAGATGGATTAAGCCTAGTTGATAAGATTAGAGACAAAGATTTAGCCCTTCCTATACTTATACTTAGTGCCAAAGGCTCTGTAGATGATAGGATTAAGGGGTTACAGATTGGTGCAGATGATTATCTTGTAAAACCTTTTGCCTTTTCTGAATTACTTGCCAGAATATATGCGCTTATTAGAAGGGCTAAATCTACAGAGAATGTAACTAGCCTAAAAGAAGGTGACCTTGTAATGGATCTTTTAAGAAAAAAGGTCTTTAGAAATGGTAGACAAATAGAGCTCCAACCCAAAGAATTTGCTCTTCTTGAATATTTACTTAGAAACAAGGGTAGGGTGGTATCAAAGACTATGATTATGGAGCACGTATGGGATTATAATTTTGATCCTCAAACAAATGTTGTTGAGGCTAGGATATGCAGGTTAAGAGACAAAATAGATCGACCTTTTAAAAAGAAGTTAATACACACTATAAAAGGACTTGGCTATGTCCTTGAAGATAAAGACTGATTTTTTTAAGACTCTTACTTTTAGACTCACCTTTTGGTATCTAATTCTATTTTCAATCTTTTCATTAATGGTATTCTCAATTGTCTATATATCTCTAGTACAACAACTATCTAAACGCTTAGATGCTGAGCTCTTAGATGAGGCAAGGGAACTTAAATCTATTTATGTTTCTCATGGTATAACTGCTTTACAGTCAGAGTTTAACAGAGAAGCAAAGTCTCAGGGTACAAATAGGATATTCTATAGACTTATTTCTCCAAAGTTAAAAGTAATTTTAACTACTTATTCTCCATATTGGTCTGAGTTATTTAGAGATAAAAGATTTTTATTACTAGCTAATAATAAAGATCATTTATTTACATTAAAGATTCCAGGGCATCATTATTACGTAAGAATAATATGTGAGCCATTGCCTGATGGAAATATTTTGCAAATTGGTATGACAATGAAAGATAACGAAAGACTTATGGAGAAATATAGAGAGACCTTTGCAACAGCCTTTTTTGTAATGCTTATTTGTGGGGCATTAACAGGCTGGTTAATTGTAAAAGGTGCTATAAAGGGGGTGCAAAGAGTAACAAATATTGTTGCAACTATTAATGCTTCAGATTTAAGTGCTAGAGTGCCTCTTAAGAATGAAGGATTAGAAATAGATGAACTAGCAAGGGCATTTAATAAGATGCTAAATAGAATTGAGAAATTAGTAATAGAGTTAAAGGAAGTTACAGATAATATTGCACATGACTTAAGAAGTCCTATTACACGAATAAGGGGTATTGCTGAGACTACAATAACAGCTAAAGAAGATATAGAAGATTATAAAGAGATGGCATTAAATGTTATAGAAGATTGTGATAGAATTATAGAAATGATAAACAACATGTTAGATATCTCTCAAATACAGGCTGGAGTAGCAAAAGTAATTAAAGTAAGAGCTAATATAGTTAAAATTATAAGAGATGCTGTTGAATTATTCCAACCTGTAGCTGAAGATAAAAATATAACTCTAAATATAAAGATACCTAATGAGAATATATATGTATTAGTTGATATAGGTAAAATACAAAGAAGTATAGCTAATATTTTAGATAATGCTATAAAATATACACCTAGTGGGGGCAAAATTACTATCCTTTTATATAAAAAAAGAGATTCTATTGAAATAGAATTTAAAGATACAGGGATAGGTATATCACAAGAAGATTTACCGAAGATTTTTGATAGATTTTATAGATGTGATAAGAGTAGGTCCACCCAAGGAAATGGTTTGGGATTAAGTCTTGCTCTAGCCTTTGTAAAGGCACATGGAGGAGATATAACAGTTGAAAGCTCTGTAGGAAAGGGAAGTAGTTTTAAGATTATATTACCAGCAACATCGTAATATCCTGCCTAACATTACCAAATGGTAATCTTAAGATAATTTATTGGTAATAAAGTCATATTAATTTCCTCTAAAAAAATAAGAGGGAATTATATGGAAGGATACAAACTTTTTTTTAAATTGAGAGGGGTATTAGTTGCTCCTCCTATATTGTTTGCACTTTTTTGTCATTTATATGAATCAGAAAATATATGGATTACTTGGGTACCAGGAATAACTCTATTTTTATTAGGACTCCTAATAAGATTCTGGTCTCAACTACATCTTAAATATAGATTAAAGACACCTAAAAGATTAACTAGTACAGGCCCTTATTCTCTAGTTAGAAATCCTATTTATATAGGGAATAGTCTTATCATAATTGGACTTATATTTATGTTGGAATTAGTTTGGTTTGTGCCTATAGCAGCGATATGGTGCTTTACCATTTATAATTTAGTTATAACTTATGAAGAGAATCATCTATTAAGTAAGTATGGAATTAAATATATAGAATATCTTGATACAGTTCCTAGATGGATACCAAATCTTAAACGATTAAAATATCTAGTTCTAAATCGAACACAAACTATTAATTATAGATTATTTATATCTAGTATTTTAGCAGAAATTCACTGTTTAATTTGGCTTATTATACCAATATATAAAGAATTTATAATTTTTAATTTATTCAGGATAAAAATATAGAGGAATAAAAAAGATAATTATGAATCTCAATTATATTTTATTTTATAAAATAAATCAATTTGCTGGACAAAATAAGTTTATAGATTTGTTATTTATATTATTAGCTAAATATATGCCCTTTATTTTTATCTTTCTATTAGCATTAATGTGGTTTAGAAATAATAATATTTATAAAAATATAATATTATGTTCTATATATTCATCTATTCTAGGACTGATATTTAATTTTATTATATCTTTATTATATTATCATCCCAGACCTTTTGTTATACATTTAGGTCATTGCTTAATAAATCATAGTGCTGATAGTTCATTTCCATCAGATCACGCAACTTTTATGTTATCTATCGCACTTGAATTATTTTTGTTTTCAAAGACAAGAAAGATCGCCTTATTATTATTGGTATTAGGTATGGTTGGAGGCTTTTCACGCGTGTTTTGTGGTATACATTTCCCATTTGATATTATAGGTTCTATGATAATAGCTGTGATAAGTGCAGTTATAATTTTTATGTTGAAAGATCAATTGACCTTTTTAAATAGAATTATTATATCTCATTTTTTAGAAATAAAATCTAAAATAAACTAGAGTAGATATTTACTGCTATAACCATATTAACTATGGAAAAAATAGATAAAAATACAATAAATAAAGATATATCTTTTTGGATTTTAATAATAATTGTCTTTTTGTCTATTCTACTTACCTGTTTTTATAGAGATTTATTTGGTATGGAATGCCGAAATGCTTTATTTGCTAAGGAAATGTTAAATCGTATAAAATTTATACCTACATATCTTAATATACCTTATCCTGATTATACACCAATTTATTTTTGGTTAGAGGTCTTTTTTGCTAGATTAATAGGTAAACTAAATACTATATCTGTTGTATTACCTAGTTGTTTATCATTTATAGGCATAATTACTATATTATATTTTTTTATAAAACCAACATCTAAAAATTTAGCTTTATTAACAGCTATTATTTTTTCTTCTTTTCCTAAGATATGGGATGCATCTGCTCATGCAACTATAGATATGCTTCTTAGTTTTACAATATCAATGACATTAATTTTTCTATATATATTTGAAAGAAAAAGAAATGAATTTTACTATAGTTACATATATTTAATTATTGCTATCATTTTTATGATAATATCTTTTTTTGTAAAAGGGCTAATTGGTATAGTATTACCTTCTACAGTATGGAATTTATATTTATTTTTTAAATATAAAAGGAAGTGTATTAAACGTATATTCTGTTTCTCATTAATTTGTTTAATTATTGCTTTAGTTTGTCAATTTACTGAATTATATATTGATTATATAGAATATGGATTTAATTTTGTAAAGCAAGTTATTGCTTTACAAATAACCTCTCGTTTAATGAAACAATCTAATCATTCATTGTTATATTATATATTTGTAACAATTAGTTGTATATTCCCATGGCTATTAGTTCTAATATATCTCATTTTAAATAAAACAAAAGAAGTTCAAATTACTAAAAAGATTAATTATATATTTAATAATATAAATTTTACTTTATTAGAAACTGATCTATTATTATTTGGAATAAGTTGGTTTTTAGCAATTTTTATTATATTTGAGTTAGCTTCATGTAAGCATTCTAGATATATATATCCAGCAATGCCTGGACTTGCAATCTGTCTGGCTATTCTGATATATAAATTATATCAACATAGTAACAAACTGCTAATTTTTATAAAAAATATAGCATTATTTATAATTTTTGCCCCATTTATTCCAATAATATTGAGAATAAAAACTGTAACTCTGCATATTGATTTATTTATATTATGTATAGTAATTGCTTTTATATGTTGGTATTTAATTAAGTTCATCAGTATAAGAATTCGTCCTTGGGTCTATCTAGGATTTGCTATTATATTTTTAATGTCTTCCTTTTCTCTATTATTCAACACAGTGTATAGTCAAATACAATCTGGTAGTCAATTTATGCATTGTGTAAATAACAAAGCTGAAAATATTTTCCATAATGTTGACAATATTTATGTTTATGTATATAAAATAAGAAGAGATGGTAATGGAGTTAAATTAGCTTATTATGCTTCACCAGATATAAAACTAAAATTTATTAATCAAAATACCTTATCAAAGATACGCCCTCCCTTTATCTTAATATGTTATAAAAAAGATTCACAAAAATTGTTGAATATTCTTCACAAAAAATATAAAACTCATCTCTTATGTAAGGGGCTTGTACATATGGTACCAGTGGAAGGATTTTTAATAACAAAGGGTAGGGATAATGAATAAATATTTACCACTTATTTTATTAGGTGTATTGCTAAATGCATTTGCACAGATTGCTCTTAAACAGGGAATGAAGACAATAGGTAAGTTTAGCTTCTGTCTTCAAAATCTAATGCCTATAGCTACAAAAGTTGCTATAAATCCATATATTATCACAGGATTAGCATGTTATGTTATAAGTGTTGTTGTGTGGCTATTAGTGTTATCTAGAGTAGATGTCAGCTATGCCTATCCACTTCTTAGTATAGGATATATAGTTGTTGCACTTGCAAGTAAGGTATTTTTTGATGAGCCAGTTGGTCCTGTAAGGTGGGCTGGCATTATAGTGATATGTATAGGTGTTTATCTTATTACTAGGAGTGCTTCATGAGTCCATTTAAAAAAAGAGAGAAATTTTTGCCATTTTCTCGTCCAACCATTGGACAGCAAGAGATAGATGAAGTAACTGATTCTTTACGTAGTGGATGGATAACTACAGGGCCAAAAGTTTTAAAGCTTGAGGAATTATTTGTAGAGTATAGTGATGGAAAGCAAGAGGCAATTGCATTGAATTCTGCTACAGCAGGTCTTCATCTCGCACTTGTAACATTAGATTTAAGTCCTGGAGATGAAGTAATAACAACTCCTATTACATGGCCTTCTACAGTAAATGTTATAGAACATTGCGGCGCCACTCCTATTTTTGCGGATGTTGATAGAGATACTTTACAAATAGAACCTAGCTCTATAGAAAAAAAGATCACTTCAAGAACAAAGGCTATTATACCTGTACACTTTGCAGGTGCTCCATGTGATCTAGATAGAATTAGAGAGATAGCTAACTCACATAATATATCCATTATAGAAGATGCAGCTCATGCAGTTGGTACACAATATAAGGGCAGGTTAATTGGTTGTGATTCTGAGGTAGCTGTCTTTAGTTTCCATCCTATAAAGAATATGACTACTGGTGAAGGAGGGATGATCCTTTGCAGTGATCATGAGCGAGCTCAAAGGATGCGTATGCTTAGATTCCACGGTATTAGTAGGGATGCGTGGAAGAGATATTCAAAAGGTGGCATACCTCAGTATGAGGTGTATGAGCCCGGGTTTAAATATAATATGTTGGATATTCAAGCTGCTATAGGAATACATCAGTTTCATAAGCTTTCTTATTTTAATCATAGAAGATATATGCTTGCTATGAATTATCTACAACTTTTAAGAGATATACACGAAATTATGCCTCTTGCAGAGATGCCTTATGATCATGTGCATGCATGGCATTTATTTGTAGTGCGTTTAGATATTGATTCATTAACAGTATCTAGGGATGAGTTTATTATGGCTCTTCAAGAGTTAAACATTGGTATAGGCTTACACTTTCCAGCAATCCATTTGCAACATTACTATAAAAATAAATATGGTTATAAAATTGGAGACTTACCAAATGCTGAATGGAATAGCCAAAGGCTTTTTTCTTTACCTCTTTATCCTTCCCTAAGTGAAGCAGACCAAGAATATGTAGTAGATGCTCTAAAATATCTAATAGAGAGGTTTAAAAAGTAAAATATGGAGGCAGGCTTAGATATTCCTAAAATTTCTATTGTAACACCTATGTATAATGAAGAGGCAAATGTTGCAATATTTTGTAAAAGATTATTTTCTGTTTTAGAAAAGATAGAATATTCTTATGAAGTAATATGTGTTGATGATGGATCTAAAGACAATACGTTAGCTCTTTTAAAAGAGGAGCAAAAAAGACATCCTGAACTTGTAATAGTAGAGCTTGCAAGGAATTTTGGGCAACATGGTGCAGTAATGGCAGGATTAAATGCATCAAAGGGCCAATGGGTTATTACTCTTGATGCAGACTTACAAAATCCCCCTGAAGAGATACCTAAAATTATAGAAAAATTTGAACAAGGCTATGATCTCATTGGCACTATTAGACAAGCTAGAAAAGATACGCTTTTTAGACGTATAGCATCAAGGATTACTACCAAATTAGTATCAAAGATTTCAGGTATAGAATTAAAAGATTTTGGAAGTATGTTAAGGGGTTATAGTAGAGAGGTTGTAAATGGGATACTTGAAAATCCTGAATATAGAACTTTTATCCCAGCATTAGCTACATTTTTTGCTAAAAATCCCATAGAGATACCGGTTAAACATGAAGAAAGGGCAGCGGGGGAGTCTAAATATTCTCTACTTAAATTATTTAGTCTACAGCTAGATTTAATGACAGGATTTTCTCTTTGGCCCTTAAGGACATTGTTCTTTGCAGGGGTCTTTACTGCTCTTGTTGGTATAGGTTTTGGTTTATTTTTGATTGTAATGCGGATTATACATGGGCCTGGCTGGGCAGCAGAGGGTGTATTTACTCTATTTGCAATACTTTTTTGTTTTATTGGAGCACAGTTTTTTGCCTTTGGACTCTTAGGAGAATATATAGGAAGGATTTTTCAAGCTGTTAGAAAAAGACCACCTTATATCATTAGGGAGATAAGCCGTGGAAGCCAAGCTTAAGCAAAATAGATGGATACTTATATTTTCGGCTTTTATTATCCTTTTTTTATACTTGGGATATAGGGCTCTTTGGACATGTGAGGGAAGATGGGCTGAAGTTACAAGAGAGATGCTTCTTACCCATGATTTTTTTCATCCTACTATAAATGGCTCTCCATATTTTGATAAACCTCTTTTAACATATTGGGTGATTTGCATTACTGCGTGGATAACAGGGCATCTAAATGAGTTAAGTGTGAGGATACCAAGTGCTATAGCTGGACTTATTGCACTTTGGGCTACATATAGTCTTGGTAAGCGTCTTTGGTCAAAACAGGTTGCTCTTATATCTTGTTGGATACTTCTTACGACATATGGTTTTTTGTTTTGGGCACGAACAGGCACAGCAGATATGGAAAATATGGCTGCTGTGATACTTGCTGTAAGTTTTTATTGGACTAGAAGGGAAAATCCTACCTTCTCTGATTTTTTGATATTTTATCTTATATGTTTTGTAGGTTCCTTATTTAAGGGATTAACAGCCTTTGTGTGTCCAGTATTAGCTATACTACCTGATGTAATACTAAGTAAACGAATTAAAAAATACTTAAGTATTTCAAATGTAGTAGCATTTATAATCGCACTTATTATATACCTTGCTCCTTTTATCTATGCTGCTGTTACAAGTCAGGGTTATAAAGAAAATGGGCTTTTTATGGTATTTCGTGAAAATATAGAAAGATATATACATCCATTTGACCATAGGTTACCCTTTTATTGTTATACTTATTACTTACCAATGTTAATGATACCTTGGGTACCTCTTTGGATTGGTGCCCTTATAAAAAAGGTAAAAGATTGGAAGACTATTAGTTATTCTGATAAATGGCTACTTCTTGTATGTGCAATGATATTTATATTTTTTACTCTTTCAGGTTCAAGAAGAAGTTATTATATACTACCTATTTTACCATTTTGTTGTCTACTAACAGCAAGTGCAGTAGTAGATTCATTAAAACTAAGATCAAGTATTATGGAAGTAGCTGAAATATGTGAGTTTATTATTTTAGCTTTTATAGCTATAGTGTGTGCATTTAGTCCATTTATATGGCCTATTCTAAATAATCACTATGGTTTTGTTGCTACTGCATATTTAAAGACTGCTACTTTAGTTATAGGGGTTTTGGCTATTATTGCCCTATTGGCATATATTTTATTGGCAGATATGATTTCTAATATATTTGGGTTAGCAGGTAAAATTTCATCTTTAATCATTTGTTCTGTTATTGTTATGGCAGGTTTTTTCATTTGGCAGACAAATGCAATAGAGGCATATAGGACCCAAAAACCTTTTGCCTTAAGCCTTAAGGTATATGCACAAGGTATTCCCTCTTATGATACAGCCTTTTATAAAAAGGTCTCTGCAAATGTCATATTTTATTTATCTCTACCAAAGCCAGTTACAGTGCTGCATTCTATAAAAGAGACAAAGGCATTTTTAGGCCTGAAAGGAGAAAATAGGGTCTTTGTTATAAGGCGTAGAGATTATTACAAGATATATAAATTTTTATCCTCTAAGTTAAAGGAAACTCCAGATATTGAAGAGCAGGTTTTCCCGTGGGATAAAAATTCTGGTAAAAAGTTTATGGCATGGTATCTACCGTCTCAATAGAGAGGTCAATATGAGTGTTATTTTGCTTGGTTATCACAACATGGGATGTATGGCACTTAAGGTTCTAAAAGAGTTAGGCTGTGATGTGCCAGCAGTGTTTACTCATAGGGATAATCCAAATGAAAATAGGTGGTTTAATTCATTATCTAATTTAGCAAAAGAGATGGGGATAGAGGTTTTTTACCCTGAAAATATAAATACTCCTAAGTGGATAGAAAAGATAAGGTCTTTTAATCCAGATATTATACTTTCTTGTTACTATAGAAATCTTGTTAAACAAGAGATATTAGATATCCCTAAAATAGGAGCATTTAATCTTCATGGCTCTCTTCTTCCTAAGTATAGGGGCAGGTGTCCTGTAAATTGGCAGATATTAAATGGAGAGAAAAAGGCAGGAGTTACATTGCATTATATGGTAGTTCAGGCAGATGCAGGGGATATTGTAGGACAAAAGGAAGTAGATATAGATGAAGAAGACACAGCAGTGACTTTATTTAAAAAGTTAGAGATTGCAGGAAGGCAGCTTCTTTTAGAGATGATACCAAGGCTTTTAGATGGTAGTGCCCCTCGTATTGTTCAAGATCATTCTAAAGCAACCTATTTTGGTGGAAGAAAGCCTGAAGATGGTATAATCGACTGGAGTAAAAGTGCTAGAGAGATATATAATCTAATTAGAGCTGTTACATGGCCTTATCCAGGGGCATTTACATATTTAAATGGGAAAAAAATAATGATATGGTGGGCAAAGCCGTATGAAGAACATGAAGATAATTGTCCTGTTGGTACTGTTTTAGAAAAAGATGGCGATTTTTTTGTGCAAACAGGAAAGGGGCAGTTAAAATTGTTAACAATATCTGAAGAGGGCAAAAGTCCGGATGAAAAATTAGATCCAAAGGATATTTTATCTAATGGAGTAATTTTAGGAAACTCTAAATAATTAAAAAGAAAGGTCTTATAATATGAAAGTCTTAATCCTAGGTGTAAATGGTTTTATTGGTAGTCATTTAGTAAGGAGAATTCTTACTACTACAGATTGGGAAGTTTATGGAATGGATCTTTCATCTGATAGGCTTGAATCATTAATAGATGAACCTAGATTTAGATTTCTTGAAGGTGATATTGCTATTAACAAGGAGTGGATTGAGTATCATGTAAAGAAATGCGATGTATGTCTTCCTCTGGTAGCAATTGCCACGCCTGCTTCTTATGTAAAGAATCCCCTAGCAGTATTTGAGCTTGATTTTGAACAAAACCTCAGAATAGTTCGTCAGTGTGCAAGGTATAATACAAGGGTAATTTTTCCTTCTACAAGTGAAGTATATGGTATGTGTCAAGATAAGGCGTTTAATGAGGAAACAAGTCTTTGTGTTTATGGTCCTATTTGTAAGCAGCGTTGGATATATGCTTGTGCTAAGCAAATGATGGATAGAGTAATATGGGCAATGGGACAACAGCAAGGGTTACAGTTTACTTTAATAAGACCATTTAATTGGATAGGACCAGGACTTGATAGTCTTACTACACCCAAGGAGGGAAGTTCTAGGGTAGTTACCCAATTTTTAGGTCATCTTCTGAGGAGAGAACCTATAAATTTAGTTGATGGGGGTAAACAAAGACGCTGTTTTACCTATGTAGATGATGGAATTGATTGTTTGATGAAAATTTTGGAAAATAAAGATGGCTGTTGCGATGGAGAGATTTTTAATATTGGAAATCCTAATAATGACTATTCAATAAGAGAGCTGGCTGAGCTTATGATAGAGGTCCTAAAGGAGTTTCCCACTTTAAAGCATTTTGCAGAAGAGGCTAAGCTTAAAGAAGTACCTGCAGAGCAATATTATGGAAAGGATTATCAAGACATAGGATATAGGGTACCAGATATTTCAAAGGCAAAGAGAATTTTAGGGTGGGAGCCAAAAGTAGATTTAAGAGAAGCTCTTAAAAGAACTATTGCTACTTATGAAAAGGAAATAGACTCTATAACAGAGGCACTTGGAAGTCCAGAACAAATATAATAGTTTGTTATGCCTTATTTATATAGGTTTTAAAGAATCTTTTTATAATATCTAATAGAGAGGAATGGTTCATAATATTAGAATGAGTAGTATTAGGTAAGATTATAACCTTTTTATACCCTTTCCATACATATATTAGATGTTCAGAGTGTTTCCTTGGTACAGTTTTATCGTTTG
>CAZODM010000053.1:0-15681 GCA_964578585.1 uncultured Desulfobacterales bacterium
AATGGGGTTTGATATATCATCGCTCTTTACTGGTGGGATTAGCGGCATTTTAGATGGCATATCTAAAGTGGTGGATCAGTTTCATTTATCTCCAGAAGAGAAGCAGAAACTGCAGTTAGAAACGCAGAAGTTACTGCAGGATAAATTTACTGAGATGGAGAATACTTTAAGGGCAACTATTAGTGCTCGGTCTGAGATAATTAAAGCTGAGTTAGCGTCTGGAGATAATTATGTAAGAAGAGCACGCCCAACGATTGCGTATGCTGGCATAGCGTATATAGGAATAAATAAAGTGCTGTTTCCTATTTTAGCACGGGTATTAATGCTGTTTGTTAGCAACGTTGATAAGATTCATTTATTAACTGCTCCTCTTCCAGACTTACCAGCTGCGTTTTGGACGGCATGGGCTGGAGTTACTGGATCTTGGGTAATTGGTAGAACTATGGAGAAAAGAGGGATTTTAGTGAATACAGGTAAAAAAATGCTTGACAAAACAGCAAATAAAATATTAGGATTAGAATAATAAAAAACGAAGGGAGGTAATTATGAGAGGAAGAGGTTGTTATTTAAAGGTTTCAATCTTTTTCTTAGGGTTAGGTCTTTTGTCTTTAGCATTCTTAATTTGGACTATAAACTCTTATAGTGCTTCGTTAGATTATTGGGCACATAAGGACATGGAGCAGGTAGTGTATCAGGTATGTCTGCTCTATCAGCATGAGGGCAGTTCTTTAACTGCTCATGAGATTTTTGAGAAAGTATTAAGACCTGTGTATGAGAAGTCAGTAGTATGTAAGTATTATTTAAAGCATGATAGAGTGCAGGATTATAAGGACTATACTACTGGCTTAATGGTTATTGCAGCTAAAACATGGTATGAGCTGATGCATGGGACTCCTGCATCATGGCTTATAAAGCAAAGTAGGCAATAGTTGCCCCTCACTCCTCCTTCTCCCCCACAACCACTGCTATGCGGCTGGCCGCCATCTTCGGATGGCGGCTTTTTTGTTACATATTTGACAAAATGTAATATTTGTTTTATAGGTTAATTATGAGCAAGCTAACTGTTTTAAACAACAAAATTGAGCAGGAGTTAGTTAAGAAGTTTAAAAGTCCGAGTTTTTTAACCATGCTTGCTGATGCATATCTAGATTTTGGTTCTATTAAGCAAGCATTGGCTAATCTTGGATATAATTATTCAACTTGGATTGAGGCTGTTAGGTTAGATCCTAACATTGAAAAAGAGCTTCAAAAATATGTAAAAAAGACCGTTAAGCATAAGACTAGCATGACCATGATGTATGCCTTCCAAAAGGCATTGTTGGTCATGATTAGAGAAATGAACAAAGAAGGTGAATTAGCTACTCGTACAGCATCTAAAGTGCTTCAGCACTTAAGCAACATTATGGTGTTTGATTTAGAAGACGGTGAAGATACTCAAGATAATCAAGCAGATGAAACTTTAAAACAGCTTCTGATTAAACGTGGCAAGAAAAAGAAAACTAACTCCTGAAACAGTAGTTGCTAAGCTAAAAGCTATTGGATTACTGCTTGAAGAGCGGTATGGAGATGATCCTGTCGGCTTTTTTAAGGATTGTATAGACTTTTCTGGGCTTAAATTAGATTTCCTTACTGAACAGCAAATTCAAATTTGTAAAAACTTGTTAGAGTTTAAAAAGTTAGCTGTAAGCAGTGGTACTGGTATTGGTAAGACTGCAATTGCTGCTCTTTTGTCTATATGGGGTCTTTTATGCCATTATGAATCTAAGATTATTTTAACTGGTCCTGTTGGTGATCAAGTTGAAGATGGTCTATGGTCTGAAGTTTCTAAATGGATTGAAAGATGTAAATATGGATGGATGTTAAATGCTAAGACTAGGAAGATTCATATTAAGGGCTTAAAACATTGGCAGCTTACAGTTAGAACTCCTTCTAAAGAAAGCTTAAAAGATAAAAAGAACAATATTTCTGGTAAAATGGCAGGAATGCATGCTGATTGGATGCTGATTGTTGTTGATGAGGCATCTGATGTTAGCGATAACATTTTATTATCATTTGATGCTACTCTTACTGATGAGAATAACCATATATTATTGATATCAAACCCTGGATCTACTTCTGGATTTTTCTATGATATTGTTACTAGTCAGGATCATAAGGGATATTGTTTTTTGCAGTTTTCTAATATTAATAGCCCTCTTGTTAGAGAAGGGTTTGCAGAAGAGATTGCAAGGACATATGGTGAAAATTCTAATGAATATAGAGTTAAAGTATTAGGTGAGCCGATTGTAAGCAATGATAGTAGGATTGTTACTCCTGATGAATATGATAGAATTGTAATGCATCAAAGAGATTTTCATTCTGGACGTATTGTAGTAGGAATAGATGTTGGCGGTGTTGGTGAAGATATTGGTGTTTTATGTCATAGACAAGGCTATTCTATTACTAGATGGGATTCTTTTGAAAGAACAGATCCTATTAAGTTGGCTCAAAAGACTATGGAAATATGTGATATGCTCTATCCTGACAAGCAGGTTTATATTGTAGTTGATGCTATTGGTGAAGGCTCTGGAACTTTTAGTTATTTAAAGCAGTATTATAAGCGTGCTGTTATAATAGGACATAAAGGTTCAGAAAAGGCATTTGAAAGAGATAAGTTTAAGCTGAGAAGAGAAGAGGTGTTATATAAACTTAAAGAAGAGTTTAATAAGCTGCATTTTCCTGTTAAGCCCCCTAAGGAATTAAAAAAAGAAATAGTAAATGTTTATTTTAAGGAAGATCCTAAAGGGTTTATTTCTGTTGTAACAAAAGATGAATTAAAGAAACTAGTTGGACATTCTACTAACTATTTAGATGCACTTAGTTTGACATGTGCACTTGATAGTGTTACAGTTTACGAAAAAGTATATGTCCCTCAAAACTTTATTAAACCGTTAGAACTAATTGGCGGTTGGAATGATAGTGAGGGATTTGGTGAATTTGGTAAATTTTTAATGTGAGGTATAAAATGGCTGATTTATTATCTGCATTAGGATGGCAAATTTTATTTATTGGGATTGCCTTTATAGTTGGTATTGTTTGTGGATATGTCTTTAAAGGCTCAATAAAAAAAGAAATTAAAGACCTATTAGATGAAGCCAATAATGCTATTGATGATTCTCAAAAAGAATTAAAAGAAAAAATTGAAATGGCTAAAAAGAATCTATAAATGAATATATTAAAAAAGTTTTTCAAACCAAAAACAGCACCTATTCAGAAGGTCTATGGAACTACAGGAGCTCAAGTTTCTGATGGCATTCCTATAGATGAATGGCTGCCAGATCTTGAGTTTCCTAAAAATATGACTGAGTATAGGAAAATGCGCCGTCAAGATCCTGTTATCGGCGGCGCATTAGAGCACTTAGAGCTCATCTTTCCTAGACTCAAACGGCATTTAACTGGTGATAGTCAAAATGCTATCGATTTTGTTGAACAAATATTCAAGCTCATAAAAATAGATCAATTCATTTATTCATTAACTTCTATTTTTACTTATGGATTCTTTATTGGTGAAAGAGTTTATAAAGGTAAGATTTTAGTTGATATTATTCCTATCTCTCCTGTTTCTGTTTATCAGATTAATATTCCAGAAAATTTAGTAATGCAGGTTACAGTTAATGGAACTTTTGAGATTCCGTTTACTAAGTGTTTTCATTTTGCTATTAATTCGCATTTTAGAAATCCGTTTGGGGTTTCTCTTTTAAGGAAGTGTTATAAGCCGTATTTTTATAAGCTCTCTGTTGAAGCATCTGAAGCAGTATCTGTTAGATATGATTTAAGAGGCATTCCAGTTATTACTGGGCCTGCAGGTTTAGATGTTTCTGCGGCTGATCCTGCCAATAAGCAAACCTATGATCCTGCTGTAGCTAAGACATTGAATTGGGTCAATACTGTTTTAAGAGCTGTTTCAAATGCTAAGTTGTTTGGTGTTTTTATGCCTGATGGGTTTAATTTTGAGCTTAAAAGACCAACAGGTAAGGCATCTATTGATACTACTAAGATTATTAATAGATATAATACTGAAATGCTTACTGGGCTTTTACAAGGGTTTTTAGCAGGTGGCATGTTTGCATCTACTAATAACGCAAACATTAAAGATCAAATACAAGTGTTTTTATTGGCATGTAATGCTTATGCTGGACTGTTTGCTCAAGCAATTAATGAACAGATAATAAAGCCTGTTTGTTTATTAAATGGAATTAAGTTAAAAGATATTCCTACTTTTAGTTTTGGACCTGCTACTTTATCTGATTTAAAAGATTTAGCATCATTTGTTGCAAGATTAGTTGCTCAAGGAGTAATCACTCCTACAACTGAACTTGAACAAGCACTGCTTGATATGGCTGATTTGCCGTTAGGTAAAAATGAAAAAGATATAGTAGTTAATAAGAAAAAGTAGCAATTTGACAAGTAACACCATTTGGCGTATATGTAACATAGGAGGATTATAAAATGCCTAATGTTGTAAAAGGAACGATAAGTCAAAGGATTAGACATGCATATATGACTCAACATAGAAGGCGTCAATTTCCTGCCAGTTATTTTTTGCTGGTTAGAGGAAATGGTGAACGGCTCTTTCCTTTTAAAGATCCTGAAAATGGTGCTATTCATTGTGGACTTTTAAGAGCTGCAATAACTAGAGCAGCACAACATGGATATCCTCAAGTTGAGTCTAGAGCTCGGAGCTTATATGAAAAGTATTGTAAGGCAAAGCAGGAAGAGGAAACTTTTATTACTTCTGATTTTGAGATAATTAAGAAAGATGATTCTAGTTATGAAGATTATACTGAGGTTGTTGGTATAGTTGCTGTTCCTGATCAAGAGGATAGTGATGGTGATGTATTTGATAAAGAAGCTATTAAAGACATGTGCTTTACATATAATCAGAACTTTTATGGCACTATCAAGTTTAGACATGGTGTTCCGTTAACTAAAGATGATGTAGTAGTTGTTGGCTCTTATGTAGTTCCTGATGGTACTAAGTTGGTTGTAAATGAGAGAGAGATACCTGAAGGCTCATGGTTAATGCATTTATTAATTAAATCAGATGCTCTTCAAAAGGCTGTTAAAGATGAGCAGTTTATAACTGGGTTATCTTTGGGTGGATATATTTTAAAAGCAGAATAATTTTTTTAGTTTATAATTAAGGTGCTAAAAATGAGCAAGAAAAAAAAGAGAGTGATAAAGAAAGCGCTGGTGTTTGAAGTTTCACTAGCAGCTTATCCTAAAAATAAAGAAAACTGGATATTAGTTAAGGAGGATATAGAAATGGATAAGTTTGCAGTTTTAATGGCAAAATTAGCAGAGCACGCTGACGTGCCTGCTGTTGTTAAGGAAGAGCTTAAGGACTTTAATGGAGAGATTTCTCCTGATGAAGTTAAATCTCTTTTAAAAGATGCAGGAATTGAGATTCCTGTTGAAGAGAAAATTCTTAAAGATGAAGAGGCTGCTAAAGAGCTCAAAATCTTAAAAGATAAGCTCTCTGCTGAAGAGAATAAAGCTAAACTCTTAGAGAAAGAGCTTAGAAAGATTGAAAAAGAGCTCTTTAAGAAAGAAATTGAAAGTAAGATTTCTGATAAAGATACTGTTCAGATGCTTGTTGATATGGTCGGTAAGGTTAAAAAGGAAGAGATTGTTAAACTTGCTGACAATATAGCAAGCTATGCTCAAATTGCAGAAAAGGTTCATTGTGATAGTTCTAGCAATGCAGATTCAGATAATACTTCTGATATTATCGAGGCTGAATTAAAGAAAATTATGAAAGAAGAGGGCATTGAGTCTAGAGCTGATGCCCTTGTTATATTAGCTGAAAGAAAACCTGAATTAATAAAGTAAGGAGGCATAACGATGGCTATTATTGGCAAAAATATAGTTAGAGATAATGTGCAGGCTCCTGCTGGTACTACCCTTGCAGGACAGGAGTTTAAGCCTGTTACAATTGATGGAACTGTTACTGCTGCTACTGGTGATAATTTCTACGGTATTTTGCTTGAAGGCTTTGATGACAAGTATCCTTCTGTAGTTGCAATTAAGGGTGTTGTTGAGGCTTATGCTGCTGAAGCTCTTTCTAAGAATGATCCTATTACTGGCGGTGCAGGTGGTGTTGCAAAAGCAAGGCTTACTGTTTCTACATCTGGTGCTGTTACTGCATATGATGTAGTTCGTGGCTTTGCTTTAGAGGATATTGCAGCAGGTGCTAAAGGCAAAATTTATCTTTACTAGGAGGATATAACAAATGAGTTGGTTAGATACTATTAATATAACTTTTGTTAAAAATATATTGATTAATTATTTTGGAGAAACATCTTTCGATATTTTTGATGTTTTTCCTAGACTTCCAGTAAAACTTGATGCAGGTAAAATTGCTGGTTATGATAAAGAGACTCTTTTAGATATTGGCAATGTGGATGATTACAACATAATGGGTGCAGTTGAAGCACCTGAAATCAGCAAGAAAGCTGTTCATGTAGACTACTCTTGTGTGCGTAAGTCAGCTAAGATCTTAGTAACTCGTGATGATGTGCAAAATTCAAGTTCTCCATATGCTGCAGTTAAGGACAGTGCTGCAATTTTAAGAGATACTTTAGGTAGGATTCTTATTAAAAGCTTTGTACAGAAGACTTTTAATACTTCTGTATGGAATACAGTTAAAAGCGGTGGTACTACTACTGCTGCTGATTTCGTAGCATGGAATCAATCTACATCTGATCCAATTCAAGATGTAGATAACTTTAATACAAATGATGTGCTTGCTAAAACTGGTTATAACATAAATACAATGGTAGTAACTCAAGATGTATTTGTAGCCTTAAAGCATAATGAGGCTATAAAGTCTATCTTAAGAGTAACTGATGATAAGGTTATAACTGAAGCACGTCTTGCATCTTTGTTTGGGGTTAAGAAGTTCCTTGTAGCAAAAACAATAGATTCTAACGGCTTCTTAATTACTAATACTGCTTTATTGCTTTATACAACTGATACTCCATCTACTAAAGCTCCATCTGCTGGATATATTGCTGTTTCTGGTGGTACTGGATCTAAGAAAAATCATTATGTACAAACTAGGACATATAAGCAACCTGAAAAGAATGAAGCACTTGCTATTGAAGGATCATTTAAGATAGATCCAGTTGTAACTTGCCCTGATTTAGGTGTATTATTAACCAACGTATTAGCATAATATAATCATGTTAGACTGGAGACTGCTTAAAACAGAAATAGGAAGTGAGGCTTTTGCAGAATTAGATGAGGATGAAGTTGCTTATATCTGCAAGAGCTTCACTTCTGATCAAATTTATCAGGCGGCTCAAAAAGCCTTTGAAATTCTATGGAAAAAGTTTAGACCTAATTACAGAATGGGTCGTTCTTTTAAGGCGCTGTCTGATAAATATCAGACTTATTATAATATTTATCTGCATTACTGCAGAAGACTAAGCGGTTCAGTTGTTTCTGCAGATACTGAGGATCAAGATGTACTGTATATCTATGATAGGTTTAAACCATGAGCAATGAAGTTAATTGTAAAGTGGATGTGTATAACATCTCTTACGATTGGGATGGTTCTATTAATTTGCCTGAAACACCTTCATGGTCAGGAGTTGGCTACGTTGAGTTTTATGATCTTCTTACTCCTGATCATTCTAGACGAGGTGTTGGAAAAGTAAGAGATACTGAGATTGCTAAAGGAGTGCTATTTATTTTTGATAACATAGAAATTAATATAGGAGATATTATTTATATTAATGATCAAAAATATAAAGTATGGCAAAAATTCGTTTATATTGATCCTACTTTGTCATGGAGAAGCGGTCGTTTTGACCATATTGAGGTAGTGTTTAGATGAAAGCTAAAGATTTGGCTTTAGAAATTCTAGCACAAGTTGAAGAGATTAAGTCTAACATTGTTGCAGATGTTGCTGTTAATTTACTACAGGAAACAATGAAAAATCCTGGACCGCCTAGACCGCCTGAAAATATTTATGCCAAAGGACGCTTAATGCGTTCAGGTGCTGTGTATGTTGGCTCTAAGTTAATTGCTACTACTGGAGTTGGACCTTCTCCTAAACATTATGATGTTGATGAGCCTGAAGATACTATTACACTTGTTTACAGCACTCCTAAGCCTGCTGGCTTAAAAGCTAAAGTATTTTACGTTGCTAATGGCTCTAGATGGTTTGATTATGCACCTTTTCAGCATATGCGCAATAAACTTAGAGCCTTTTGGGTTGATAAAGTGATGTTAAACGAAGTCAAGGTTAATAAAATTATTGAAGATGCTCTTGATAGACATTTTAAATGATTGAACAGGTTTTAGCTCAAAAAATTGCTGATTCTTTAGGACTTGTTTTAGGAAAAGATATTTTTGTTGGTGAATTGCCTTTAGATCAAGATTTAGGTATTTTTATAAAAATTTTAGATGAGCAAACAAGATTTGGTTCTTTTAATGGTGTTGTTATTGGAATTTTTGTTATTAAACAAAGCTATGCAGATGCTAGAAGATTAGCTGTTCAAATTAGAGATATCATTGTTAACAGCAAAGGTATGACTCAGAATAGCGGCTGGTCTTCTAGAGGAGATTGTGAAATTATTAACCTTGACACTAATGTTGAAGGTAACTTTGTTTTTTGTGTTACCACATATCTTGATATAGGAGGCTAAAAATGGCTGTTAAAAAATATGGTCTTGGACCTTCACGAATCTTAGTTGGTGCTTCTACTACTATTACTACTACCTTAGCAGCAAGTGCTAATGCTACTGATACTGAATTAGAACTTACTTCTACTGCTGATTTTAATCAATGGGGTGGTATTGTAGAGCTTAATGATGGAACAAATAAAGAGCGTGTATATTACAGCACTAAAGATGATGCTACTAATAAGCTCTTAGGTTGTATTAGAGGCTTTGATGGAACTACTGCATTGGCATGGACTTACAGCACTGCTACTCCAATAAATGTAACAGAGCTTTATAAGGATCTTGGAGATACTGAAGGCGGTGTTAAGTTTACTGCTTCTGAAAGCTCTAATCCAATTCATACAGATCAGGCAGGTGATACTCCTGTTGATGAGGTTATTGCAGGAACTAATGTTACAATAGATGCATCTCTTGCTCAGATGGACTTAGAAACTTTTGCTCTTATTTTTAAAACTTCAGTACAAACCAATACAAATGGTTCTAAGTATGTATTAATTAAGCCAAATGTTGGTGTAGATTTGCTTACCTTAGCAGTTAAGGTAAGGATTATTCCTTATACTTCATCTGAAGCAGGTGCTCAATTGTCTACAAATCCAGAAGATTATATTAACCTGAGATATGCATCTATTGTTGCTAAGCCTGAAATCACTTATGACAAAAGCACACAGAGAGTATTAGCAGTTCAGTTTAAAGCATTTCCTGATGCTACTGGTGTACTTGGTGCTATTGGAGCTGATCCAGAGGCATAAGAGATGTATTTATATGGTCCTGTTAATATATTGGTTGGAACAGTTCCATATTGCAAAAGCTGGGGTGGGGTTACTCTTAATTTTAAAGAAAAAGAAAGAGTAATCCCACTTTTAAATGGTGATGTTAAAAGAGCCCATGCAATTCAATATGGAGCTGGTATAATTCATTCTGCTGAAATTAAACCTATTTATCTTACTAAAGCTACTACAGGACAAAATAACCTCATTTTAGTAGATTATTCAGAACTTGTTTTTGAAAATACTGGTTATAGACTTACTCTTTTTTATGCGCAAATTTTATTTCCTGTTAATATGCAAATAGGGCTTCCTAAACAGAGCCCGTTTGATTTAAGATTGTTTTTTAAACGCAATCCTACTACAGGAGACTTATTTAAATTAGAAATACTATAGGAGGTGCCTAATGGCTAAAAAAGTTTTTAATGTTGATGAGTTCTTAGCTAATAAGGAAGTTTTGATACAGCTTGGTGATAAAGAGTTTTTGGTACAAGATATTTCCTTAGATGTAATGAAACAAATAGATGAACTACGCAATTCTAAGGATATTACTGCAATTAGAGATATGTTAAAAGCAATTCTTGGTTGCGATGAAAAAGACTTAGAGCCGTACGGATTAGTTGCATATAACGCTATCTTAGAGGCAATATATGACAATTTTTTCCCAGATATTTCACAAAAGAGAGTATTAAAAAGCTAGAGCTAGCAGGAGATGTTGCTCATGTTTTAAATGTGCCTATTACAGAAGCCTTAAAAATGCCTATTTCTAAACTGCAGATACTTCATAACGAAGCAGTTAGGCAAAGGACATTAGATGGTTTGGCTCTAAGAATTATAAATGCCTCTAAAGAAGATGTTGAAGAGACTGTAGAAGAGTTAAAGTTAATTCATGGTGATTATACTGAAGGATTTTATGAAGAGCAATTATTGGCATTAAAGCAGTTATTTGGATGGTCAGCAGATGGCAGAAACCAAACTGATAAGAAAAATAGTAATTAAAGTTGAAGGCAAAGAAGATGTTGCTGCCTTAACTGATATTTTTGAGAAGTTTGATAAAGCAGTTGATAAGTTTAATAAAGTTATTGACAACTTTGCTAACAAACTTGCTAAAGCTGGTGCTGCTTCTGCTAAACTTAAAACTCAAACTGCTGATAGTGTTGTTGGCTTTGAGAAGCTTTCTAATGCCCTTGAACGCTTTAATGCTAATGTTGTAAAAACTGTTGAAGAGAATAAAGCTACTGCCTTAAGTTTTGAAGTCTTAAACAGAGAAAAAAGCCGTTTAGTTGCTACTACTAATAAATTAATCCGCACTCAAGATTTATCTGCTAGAGCTGTTAGAGAACTTGATGAAGCTGTTGGAAAGCTTAATCTCTCTATGCGCTCTTACAATAAACAGGCTCAAGGTAGAGAATTTGAATCTCAAGTAAGCGGTCTTGAAGGCTTATTAAGAGCAATTAAACAGCTTGAAGATAGATATATTAAACTTGCTGAAAGTGGACAATTAACTGCAGAAAAATTAGGGCAGTTAGATAGAATTAAATCACGTCTAATTGCTAAAGCCAATAAACTTATAAGAGTTAAAAATGAAGATAAAGAAATTACTAATGCATTAGATAAAGCCGTAAGCAGGCTCAATGTAACTGCTAAAAAATATAGACAGGAATTAACAGAACAAGAACGTAGAGAAAAACAAGAATTAAGAATTAAAGAAAGAATTGCTAAGGCTACTAATGCATTATCTGAACGTAATAAAAAGCTTACTGAACGTGTGAATCAATTAAAAGATAAACTTGCCCAAGCCAATAAACGTGGTAGGCATTTTTCTAGCGTTTTAGATGAATGGTGGCAGCGTTTTGGTAAGGTTGCTCTTGGTTTTACTATTGTTTATAGAGGATTTAATGCTTTAGAGTTTGGTGTTCAAAAAGTTGTTGATTTAATGAAAGAAGGAGTATCAGTTGCTGGTCAATGGACTTCCATGCAAGCCAAAATGGCTATGTGGGCAATGATATTTCCTTCTAATGCTAAAAGCTTTTCTGATGCATTTAATAAAGCTGCTCAAAATGTTCATGCCTTAGTTGCTCAATTTCCTGAAGCATTAAGTGGTATTGATGATTTAACTCAAGGCTTTGATGAGCTTGCACAGCACGGTGTCTTTGCTACTAGAGAAAATGCTCATTCATTAATGCGATTCATGGACTTTATTAACATGATTGCTCAAACTACACATGAATCTGCAAGACAGGTTAGACAAGAAATTCAGTCTATTTTTGAAGGACAAGCCCGTGCTGGTAATACTTTCTTATATTTAGTTCGTAAACTTGGCATTCAATATCAAGACCTTGTTAAAAGAGTTAGAGAGGGTGGTGATGTAACTGAAGCATTTATGGAATTAATTGCTCGGTTTACTCCTTACCTTGATAAAATGTATAAAACTCTTGCTAGAGGTGATGTTGAAGTTGCGGCTAGACGTTGGCATATGCTCGTTGTTTATGGGTTCGCTGAAGCTACTCAAAAAGTTTCTAAAATGCACAAGCAAACTAATCTGTTTGCTAATGATTTATATGAAAGTGCTAACAGAATTAAAAAGGCATTTAGTGGTAAATTAGGTGCTGAATGGGCTGTTTCTGTTGAGCTCCTTCATAAAGGCTTTAATTCACTTCTTAGAATGTTTGAGTCTTTATTAAAGGTTTTACCTAAAGTAATCATTTTAGGTAGTTTATTCTTTAAAACTATTTCTAAATATAAATATGTTATTGTAACTGTTGTTTCTCTTAAGTTATTATCTAAAGCTATTGTTAGAGCAGCTGAGGCTTTTGTAGGGCTTAGAACTGTTCTTACTGAAGTAAACCTTGTTACTTATTTATCAAGCCTTGTAAGCCCTATTACGATGGTTGCTGCGGCTTTATTGGCTTTATATGAAACTTATAAGCATATTCAACCTCATAATGAAGCAGAAGAGCCGTCTTTGTTAGCTTCATGGATTGCTAAGCTGTTTGGTAAAGATACTAAGGCTTCTTTAAAAGAAAAAAGTGATAAAACTATAAAATTTCTTCATTCAATGTGGGGTAAATTAACTGATACTACACGCAAAGGCGGTGATCTTTTCTTATCAGATTTAACTGATCTTGGTAAAAAATTGTCTTCTATCTATAGTAATATTTTTAGCTCTTTAATAAAATCTAGCAAAAAGTCTTTACAACTTACAGATGTGTGGAAAGAATTTCAAAAAGAATTAGCTAAACTTAAAAAAGAATTTTCAGGTGAAGAATTAAAGGGTGGTACTTCTCCTAATATTAATTATATTAGGCAGCTAGAAGGCAATATAAGCTCTAATGTAAGTGCTTTGCATTCAATTTTAGTTCAATATGCTAAACAAGGTAAAGATTATACCAAGATTCAAAAAGATTATGCATCTGCTGTACAGCTTCAGATTAAAAACCTCGAAGCTGAAAGAACTGAAATAGATAAACAGCTTAAAAAATGGAAAAATAAACTTAATCCTGCTGATTTAGCTGCTCTTAAAGTTAGATATGATGTCTTAACTGACCAAATTGATAAACTTAAGAATTCTCTTAAAGATGCTCTTAGTATTACTGAAAAAATGACTATTGCTTCTAAGATTACTAATTTATCTACTGATGCAAAAATTGCACTTCAGAAAATTAAAAATGAATTTGATGGCAATACTGCTGCTATTTCTAGAGCTACTATTGCAATTACTCAAGAATATATTCATAAAATAAATGATTTTCTTACTAAATGGGCTGATAAATTAACACCTGCTCAAAAGGCTAAACTTAGGAAACTAAGAGAAAGCCTTATTACTGAAATGAAACAAGCATCTAAGCATGCTCTTAGCTTTTGGGATGCTCTTGCTAAAGGTGCTCATGATTATGTTCAAAGTGCTAATAATTACTTAGAAGACTTTAGACAATCTACTAAACAAGTATTTTCTGATTTAGAAGATACTCTTGTTCAATGGATGCAAACAGGAAAGCTTGATTTTAAACACTTTTTGCGTGAAATTGCATCTATGTATGAACATATTTTAGTTCGTAAGTTTTTAGTTAAACCATTTGCTGAAGGCTCTGAAAGTATATTTAAGTCTATAATGAATTACTTTAGTGGAAGCGGTGCTGCTAGTGCAGTTAGCAATTGGGTCAGCAGTGCTAAAGATTGGTGGAGTAATACCAATAAGTCTTTTTGGACTAGTTGGGCTGAAAATTTGTTTTCATCTTTAGGTGGTTCTTATGTTTCTAGTGCTATTAGCTCTGCTGAAGCAAGCAGTACTTCATCAAGTTCTTATACTGGTCCTTCTACTGAAGATTATATGAAATGGTATCAGTCCGCTTCAATTGCTAAAAGTGCATATGGGAATGTATTTGATAAACCTACATTAACCCTTGCTGGAGAAGGACCATATAAAGAAGCTGTTATCCCTATGCTTAACGGTGATCATGTATTAGCTAAAGTTATGGATTCTCAACAGCAACCAATTAATATAAATGTTTATGCTAATGATCCACAAAGTGCTGCTAGAGCAGTTAAACAAGCTATGGTACAATTAAATAAAAATAGTACTTCTATTCATGTAAGGAAGTTTTAAAGTATGGATACTTATCCTACTATTCAAAATCCTGCTTTTGTTTTTACTCGTGATTACGATGAAGACCTTATTAAAGATTATAGGTCTGATGATGGAGAACTTATCCGCATTATTAAAGGACCTATTCGATATGTTTTTACTCTTAATTATGAAAGCCTTAATACTACTGATAAAAACACTCTTCAAACTTTTTGGGAAGATCATATGGACGTTCAGTTTTATTTCATTGATCCTGAGACAAATGCTACTGTTGTAGCTGCTTTTGCTCAAAAACCTGTTTTTAACTGGGTTCAAGAAGATGAATATGATGTTACTGTAACTTTATTTGTGGAAAAATGATTACTAGACGTATTTCTTGGGAAATAGTTAGATTTTGTACTGGAGTTTATGATCAAACTCAAGTAATCTATACTTCTGATGGTAAAACTGGTACTACTAAAATCAATCTAATTGATATTAATATTTCTGCTTCTACTTTTAATAATACTAATGCTGTAACATTTAAGACTAAAGAAGATCTTTTTAAGTTAATGGATAAAGTTCAAATATCTATGTTTGTTAACAATGTTAAAATCGTTGTTCTTAATGGTGTAGTTGCTCAGAAGACCTTTAGAGGCAGTATGTGGAATTATGGCTGCTTAGATAAAAATGCATTTGGAGTTAATCTCTTATGGAGAAAATATAGTCCTAGATGTGGCTGGATTTTTGGTAAATATCCTTGTCAGTATCCATTAGAAAGCACTAAACTTACTGTTACTATTACCAGCATTACAGATTCTATTGTAACTCTTGGCGGTACATATGCTACTAATATGTTAATGCTTAAACAAGGAGCAACTTCTGCTGTTGCTGTTCATTCTGATGGCACTAATCTTACTTTTGTAAAAACTGATCTTTTTTCTTTAGGAGAAGCCTATTTATATCCTTGGTGTAAGGGCTCTATTGATGAATGTATAAAATATAATAACGTTGAAAACTTTGGTGGATTCTTAGGAATTCCTACAGGAAGTCAGCTTAAACTATGAACTGCTTTAATATTATTAGAGATAAAACTGGTATATGTGTTCCTTTTAGAAGATTTAAAAACCTCGATGAAGCTGTTGCTTTCTATACTAAAATGGGCTTTAAAGTCTTAAAAAAACCAAAAAGAGAATCTGCTATTATTATTCAATTAAGTAAATTTGAGCTTCATGTTGGAGTCTTTAGTGACTCCGATAGATATTTTTGGCATTATAGATTAGGAAGACGTGAATGTACTGATTTTGAAATTTTTAAACGCACCAGAAAACCGTTTGTGATTATAGGTAGATAATATGAGTAAAAGTACTGAAGCTGAAATAGGACGTGTTGCTCTTCCAATTATTGGGGCTGCTATTGGCTCTTATTGGGGTCCTGTAGGTGCCGCCATTGGTGGAGCTATTGGGTCTGCTGCCGCTTATGCATTATGGCCGCCTCAACTTCCTGTTCCTAAGCTTCCTAAACTTCAACCCAATGATGTTGTTATTACTGGTTATGACCAAAGAACACCAGTTCCTTATTTATTAGGTGAATACTGGATTGCTCCACAAATTGTTGGATTTAA
>CAZODM010000054.1:0-15676 GCA_964578585.1 uncultured Desulfobacterales bacterium
AGAGGTAAAAAGTAAACCTCAACAAGGCACAACATTTACGATATTTCTACCTGAAGATTCTTAAAAGTTTTACTCAGAATTATTGGCCTATAGCCTAGCTATTTTCAGATAGCTTTAAACAAAGGACACTACAAGGATAACTCTTTTAAAAGTGTAGAGAATTATCCTAAAAATTAATTTTAAACTTGAAACATTCCCTTTATATAAACAACTTGTTCTTCAAAATCGATCTTAGCAATAAGGGCTGTCATTTCTGGTTCATCCAACCCATAGGCCATAGTCGGATCAAGAGGAGATAAATAAAATCTTATTCCATTGTAGTCAAACTCAGCATATTTTGAGTCTGGATCAAAATGAGTAAATGGGCATTTCTCTCCTTCATTACTCATAATTATCTCCCCCTTGTAAACAAATTCTTTAGTAATTTATTAAAGATTGTAGTACTAAGCAAACTTTTTTATTATTAATTCATCAAGTAGACGTTTGGGAACATGATGAATATCTTTTTCATCTCTCCAGTATTTTATATCGCCACTAGATGAGATATCTTCTAGTACTATAGTTTCCTTAGGTTTCCCTAAAGCTAAAACAAGAAGTATTTCAAGGTGTGCTGCGATATTGAGTTTTTCCCTAAGAGTTTGTCTATTTATAGAGGCAAGGATACAACCACCAAGTCCCTTCTCTGTAGCCCCCAACATAATAGTTTGAGCACAAATTCCTGCATCATATTTAAAGTCTTTAGCTATTTTTTTATCACCTAAAATTATAATATAACCACTAGGCCGTTCTCCTTCCTGTGGACCTGCCCAATCTTTGAGATATGCTGCCCACGAAAGGGTATTAAAGATAATACTATTTTGTTCTTTGCTTGTACTTAATATATATTTTAAAGGTTGCAAGTTACCTGCAGAAGGACAAAATCTAGTTAAAGAAATAAGTTCAATAAGAACTTCTATATCAAGAATCTCGTCTTCAAAGAAGCGTCTATAACTTCTTGTCTTTCTCAATAATTGTTCTAGCATGTACCCTCCCAACTTTAAGATAAAATAGATCTCACTCCTCTTTTCAGTAAAATACGTTTTATCACAGCATTGATTTGTGAAAATTTAAATGGTTTTTGAATTATTGCCGATCCTCCAGAATCTTTAAAGATTTTTAATCTACTGTCTTCACTATACCCAGTTGATAATATCACGGGAAGCTCTGGATCTAGCTCTTTTAATTTATTAAAAGTTTCAATTCCATCCCACTCTGGCATATTCATATCAACTATAGCAATATCAACATTTCCATCTAACATTTTAAAAAGTTTTATACTTTCTGGCCCACTTGATGCTGTATAAACTTTATAACCCCAGGAAGTAAGTCCTTCATTTAGGGTTTCTCTTAACATTGCTTCATCATCTACTACAAGGACGATAGGATGCTTCCCAAATAATTTTGACTGATCTTCTATTGTATCATGTCCAATGGTCCCTTCTTTAGAAAGTTTCTCTAATTGTTCCTTTTGAGCTATTGGGAAATATATAATAAATTTTGTTCCTTTACCCAACCTACTTTCTACATGTATTTTACCATTATGAGCTTCAACAAGTCTCTTGCACATAGTAAGACCAAGTCCTGTCCCCTTACCTGGAGGCTTAGTCGTAAAAAATGGATCAAATATCTGCTCTATTACTTCTGGCTTCATTCCTGGACCAGAATCTTTAACTTCAACAACTATAGAATTTGTCCTTTTGTCTACTTTAATCTTAAAATCTATATTTCCTCCTTGAGGCATTACATCAATGGCATTTATAGCAAGATTCAAAAAGATTTGATATAATTGAGCAATATCTCCAATAATAAGAGGTATCCTTGAAGGAGCTTTTATATTAAATTTAATCCTTCTATCTGTAGTCTCTTTAAGCATCGATATCATATCTGTTAAGACATCTAATAAATTAACTGTTTGTTTTTGTACTTCTATCTGTTTAGAAAGAGATAATATTTGCTTTGTTACCCCGCTTGCACGAGTAACAGCTTTATCCATACTGTCAGCTATTCTTTGAATTTCAGGATCACTATATCTTTGTTTTAATATATCGATATAACCAGATAATCCGGCTAAAATGTTATTAAAATCATGTGCAATACCACCAGCTAAAGATGCTATTGCTTCAAGCCTTTGAGCACGCTTTAATTCTTCCTCAAGAGTTAGTTTCTCTGTCACATCTTCTTTAACAGCAACAAATCCTGTAATATTACCCCAAATATCTTTAACAGGAGAAATAACTGCTTCTTCTATAAAATCTTTTCCATTTTTATTAGTATTTATGATTCTTCCATGCCATACATTCCCAGAATTTATAGTTTCCCATAAATATTTATAAACTTCTTGGGATTGGTTTTTGCTTTTATAAAAACAGGCATGCCTTCCAAGAACCTCATCCCTTGAATAACCAGTTACCTTTTCAAAATTTCTATTAACATATTCTATCCTTCCTTCTGCATTAGAAATTATTACAGAAACAGGAAGTTGCTCTACAGCAGTATTAAGTCTTATAAGCTGTTCAGACTTAGCTTTTAGCTGTTCTTGAGCTAATTCAATATCTGTTATATCTCTAGCAATTATTCCTACACCCTTTAATTGTTTCTGATCTTCATTCTTCCTTATAAGAGGGAAACATGTAAAAGCCAAGAAACATCTTCGATGTTCTTTGATTGTCCAAAGTTTAATAGTTTCGGTTGTCTTATTTATTATAACCTTTTTTATAGTTGATATTAATTTTTTTAGACTTTTACGATATGCCTTAATCTTATCAATACTTGATTCTAAAAGAACTTCTTTCCTTTCTCCAATCCAACCGCAGAAGGAATTATTAACTAAAATGTATTTTAAATCTAAATCAACAGCCGCTATAAGATCTGGAGATGCTTCTATTAGTTGCTGATTTAACCGTACAACCTCATTAAATCTTTCTCTCTCTAAGGCAAGAGCTAGATTATGAATACCTATTTCCAAAAGTTCTGTTTCTTGATCTGCCCAAGGCTTTACATTTTTGCTGTCAAACCCCATAAGACCAACTAATTTCTTTTTTATATGTATAGGTAAGATTAAGATACTTTTGGCTTGTCTAAATTCTAATAATGCTTCTTCCGCCTTCGATAGGCTTTTATCTTTAGAAATCTTTATAAAAGAGCCCTTTTTTAATCTTTCAACAAAAGGAGTAAACTGTCTTGACTTAAGAAAAATAGATCCATCAGGGTGGGGTTCAGTGTCTTCTTTAGCAGACCACCTAGCTCTACAGATCATATCATCTAACTTTCCATTTTTATATAAAAATTCAGCCCAATAACACCTAGTTGCTTCTGCTGCAACTCCTAATATTTTGACTCCTTCTTGCATAGCCTTATAAATATCATGACTTTTAAAAAGAAGGGTTGATAAATCAGTTACAGCCCTTAGATACCTATTTAGAATTGTTTTTTCTTTTTCAGCACTTATTATATCTGTTATTTCTCGACCTAATACCAAGATGCCTAGAAAGGAGCCGTCTTTTTTATAAATAGGAGCCTTTATAATATCGAGAGTGCATTTCTTATTTTTATATGTAGGGAGTGTCTGAACGGTTCGAAGTATATCTCCTTTTTCTATCGTTGTTCTATCTGTTATAGAAGCTATTCTAAACGCTTCTTCATATAACGGATGTATTCTTGCTATTTCTTCATTAGTTTTATTCTTATAATCCTCTTCTTTTATACCAAATTTGTCTAAAAACCATTTATTGGCATAAATCCATCTTCCTTCTTTATCTTTTAGACATATATGTTCTGGAAAAGATTCTAATATACTATTTAACCAGTTACTTTTTTCTTGTTCTTTCTGCCTTAATTTTTCTAATTCAGTTATATCTCTTAATACCGCAAAAAAAGTACAAGGAGTTATATTATTTAATTTATACCACTTCCCAACTAGTTCGAATATTCTAACTTCCTTAAAAGCTAAAGACCAACAAGGTATTTTTATTTTAGCTGTATCTGTTTTAGAATTGATAAGAGACTTTAGTTCTTCTTGTTTATTTTGATTTTCATACACTATTTCTAATAAAGATTTGCCTTCTATATCTTCTCCCCAATGTCTCTTGGCAGATTTATTGGCTTTAGTAATCTTAAGATTTGTATCAATTTGCAGCACAGGATCTTCTATTAAATCTAAAATTAAAAATGCATTTTCAGCATTCCTTAAAAATCTTTCTATATTATCTTCCATAACCATACTGATAGCCCTTTTTATATTTTTATGGCTTTATAAAAAGCCACACACCTATTGCTACAAATAATGCCCCTGCTACACGTCTTACATGATGCACGTTTATATGCTCACCAATTGTAGAGCCAACCAACACCCCCACCAAAGAAGACAAAACCAAAGCCAACGCTGAGGCTAAAAACACAGTCCACTTTGAAGGTTCTGTAGCTGCAAACCCCATAGTTGCAAGTTGTGTTTTATCCCCAAACTCAGCTAAAAAGACTGATATAAATATTGTAAAGAAAAGTTTTAAATTCACAAGCCTTCCTCCTTAATAATTTTATTACATTTGGCACTCTTGACCATAACAACTTCTAGTTCTACATTCAAAAATATGAGAATACTACTTCATGCCTGTTGTGGCCCATGTACAATTTATCCCTTAAAGATATTAAGAGCAAAGGGATATGATGTAACTGCATATTTTTATAATCCTAATATCCACCCATTTAGAGAATTTGAAAGACGTATAGAGGCAATGGAACAAGTTGCCCAACACTTTAATCTACCTGTAATATGGGATGGTGAATATGGACTATATAAATGGCTAGACAATATAGGTAAAGATTTTAACAATCCCAAACGCTGCCAAAAGTGTTATAGCTTAAGGATTGAAAACACAGCAAAACTTGCTAGCCAAAAAGGATTTGATGCCTTTACATCTACACTTTTATATTCAAAATATCAGGATCATGAGGGTATTTGTAATAAGTCCAGAGATGCTGCACAAAGATATAATGTAGATTTTTTCTATTATGACTTTCGTAAAGGTTGGAAAGAAGGTATAGAAGAATCAATTGCCATGGGTATATATAGGCAGCCTTACTGTGGTTGTATCTTTAGTGAGTATGAACGCTACATAAAACGCGCTAAAAGATTACAAAACAGACTAGAAAAATAATATTAGGAGGTAGGGGACTATGAACCCATTGCCTGAATTTGGGAAAATGCTTGTTATGCTTGGTATATTTATGGTTATAGCAGGGGTTGTTTTAATGTTCTTACCCAAGATTCCTCTAATTGGAAGACTACCTGGGGATATCTTAATTCGTAAGGGTAACTTTACATTTTATTTTCCACTTGCAACATGTATTATCTTAAGTATTCTTTTAACTCTCATATTCAGTATCTTTAGAAGATGAATTTAATATGACTAGACGCTCTTTTCTTAAAAATTCCTTTTGGCTTGTTTTATTAAGCATTGGAGCATATCCCTTGTATGAATTTGTTGTATCTAAAAGGATACATCCTCCTAAAAAGGTTCGCATACATAAACACTTATTGCCAGGGCAATATATTGGTTATCCTAAATTTTATCTATTTGAGACCCAAAATGGCCCCATAGCAGTCTCTAGAAGATGTACACACCTTGGCTGTACGGTAAACTATGAACCAACTCTTAAAATGTTTATTTGCCCCTGCCACCAAAGTCGCTTTATGTGGAATGGCAAATATATATCTGGACCAGCTAATGGTAAAAATCTAGCTAGATTTCAAGTGAAAGTGCTAAAAAACAATGAGGGATATGTGGTACTTGTACCTAGAGGGGCATAAATGGATATTAAAAAAATCCAGTGGGGAGAGCTTGCTACCAGTGCCTTAATTGTATCTATTATTTCTGGACTAGTTGTTGCCTACCAATATGAGGTCTCAGAGCCTTTTATTTCAACTGTTGCCATTGATGGCCTATTACCGTTTGGACGTTTTTTTAGAGCCCTACATTTTTATTCAAGCCAATTTTTTGTGGCTTTTGTATTCATTCATACCTTTGTAGAAATAAAAAAACGAGATATTAGTTCATACCCGCCTTGGAGATGGTTTACCCTTACTATGCTTCTTCCAGCCTCAGTATTTGCTTTATTTACTGGATATGTACTTAGATATGATGCAACAGGACAGTCTGCAGGAGCAATTGCAGAACATCTAATAGCAAAAGTACCTTTTGTCGGACACATATTAGACAGGTTTATGATTGCAATCCCTAATGAGGGATTAAATCGTGTATATCTTCTACACATAATCTTAACTGTTATACTTTGGGGACTTGGTACATGGTACCATACTAAAAAACCAATAGTTAGCAAAACTAGTTTCAAATTTACTGTAGTACTTAGTATTGCCACTGCAGTAGTCTTTTCTGCACCTATGGATGAACCAGGACTAAACGTTACCCTTATAAAGGGGCCATGGTTTTTTTTAGCTGTTCAAGAACTTTTAAGATATATTCCACCTATATTTGCTGGTATAATTTATCCTATTACCCCTGTTGTGATCTTAGCATTTTTACCTAGATTTAAAGATCAAACAAGTATTTGGTTATTTCTTTATATGTGGCTTATAAGTTATATTGTCTGTATGTTAATTATGTGGTTAAGTTAAAAGACTCAATATATCTATTCTTTGGAGGAAGATAAGAGATGAAAAAAAAGAAAGAAACAGACAACATGATGAAACTTATACAAGGAGGACTTCAAGAAGATGATTATGACAAGGCTTTTGAAGAAATAAGCCAAGCCCTACATCAACAATTAGATGATATGTTAAATGAAATGAAAAAAAGACAGATGTTCCCTTATGTATTTCATTGGCTTGCAATGGGACAAGACGATCTAATTACTTCTTACTCCTATGCTGAAGCCTTACTTAGCCCTCATGAAGCAAAAGTTGCTCTTTTAGGTGCCTTAGAAATGGCAAAGCATTATGCCTGTACAGATTATTATGAAGAAGGACAGGATTAAAGCTAAGCATTTATTATTAACCGTATTAGCTATTTTGATAATATGCTATATCTTTTCCTTCCCAAAGGAAAGTTGCTCAAGCCCGCCTAAAAGACATGCACCAATTGTGATACAAAAGACCACAAGTGGCAAAGTTGATCTATGTCTAAATTGTCATAGTGATGAACCTGATAAATATCATGCTAGGGGAGTCGTTTCTTGTTCTGCATGTCATCTGGGAGACCCCTTAACAGGGGATATGACAAGGGCGCACAGAGGTATGATAAAAAATCCTGGAGACTTAAGATGGGTTGATAAAACTTGTGGACGCCCAGGCTGCCATCCCAAAGAAGTATCTTGGGTAAAACACTCTCTTATGGCTACCAATCGAGGTATCATATCTACACTTAGGTATTATTGGGGGGAAGCCAAAAATCAACATGAAAACCTTACGGTTGAAGATCTTATAAAAACAGGACTTGATACAAAATGCCTAGATTATTACCGTAAGATGTGTGGAAGTTGCCATTTATGGTTTCCAAAAGGAAAGTTTCCTGGCTTTTTGTCCCAAAAAGGTGGAGGTTGTACTGCATGTCATGATGTAGCTCCTAAGGGTGGTTTAGGCCCTGGGAAGCATCCTCTTATAATCAGTAAAATCCCAATGTCAAATTGTCTTAGATGTCACAATAGAAGTGGTAGAATTGGACTCGCCTACAATGGGGAACTTGATGCAGATGACTATGGTACACCTTTTGTATCTGGAGGACTTAATTATTTTCAATTACCGGATGGACGTTTTTTAATACATTTACCTGACGACATACATCACAGGAAAGGACTTATATGCATCGACTGTCATACTCAAAAAGAAATTATGGGAAACGGTAAAAGCCATGCCCATTTTGAGGATCAAATAGAGATAAGCTGTAGATTGTGTCATGGGCTACACCGTAATCTAGAACCTATTGTTAAGGCATATAAAAAGAAACTTGAGGGCTATAAACCATATCCTGATACTGCTCCCTATGGGAGTCAACCACTTCGGCTTAGGATTATCAAAAAAGATGGTAAGTACTTTTTAAAAGGAATAAAAGATAACAAACTACATCCTCTTGATAAGCTTGATCCAACACAGTGTCTGGCTAAGGTACACAAAAGACTTAGTTGCCAAGCATGTCATTCAGTATGGGTTGCACAGTGTTATGGATGTCATGTAAGAAGTGATGAGAGTAAGATGCAACTTGATAAATTAAGTGACAAACTAACACCTAGGAGGTGGGAAGAATTTAAGTCTTTTGTAAGGTGGAATTCACCCCCACTTGGTGTCCTAAGAAATAAGATAGTTGATATTGTACCAGGATGCCAAGACTTTGTATCTTTTATAAATGGAGCAGGAAGATTTACTGGTACCTTTGACAGATTAACTATTGCTTGGATCGATCCTCATACAACTAGTAAGAAAGGAAGATCCTGTAAAAATTGTCATGAAGATCCTCGCTCTCTTGGTTTAGGTAGAGGGACACTGACTGCTACCCAAAAGGGGTGGGAATTTAAGCCTGATTTAAGTAATGAGTCCAAATTACTTGGCATAAAATATCCACTAGATGAATTTGTAACAATAAATGGTAAACAATTGGTCCATACATCTAGGCGATGGCTTCATACATTTAACAAAAATGAAATTTATAGGATATTAAATGTGGGACTATGTCTGCCATGTCACCCAGGGATTAAAGATCCGGTTATGAGGAAATGGATGGAGACAGGTATAAGACCCAAACCATGTAAGTATGCCCCTAGTGTTTCTAAGTACCTATGGAAAATGACTAAAGAAGACAATCAAAATAATTCTAAAAGAAAAAGACAAAAGATAAATGGAACAGGAACAAATAACACTACAAGAAAATAATCATAAAAAGGGATCGAATCCTATATCTGAACAAATCCTAAAGGGACAGGTTCAAAGAGTGACTTATTCTTCTTCAGAGACAGGTTTTGCAGTTTTAAAAGTTAAACCTAAAAAGGGGGCAGTATTTACTGCTACAGGACATATACCAGAACTAATAAATCAAGCAGGACTTGTGGGAGCTGAATTTGAATTTACAGGGAAATGGGTAAGAACAAAATATGGAAGACAATTTTCATTTAGCCAGTGTAAGTTATTAGGAAGCGAGCTTTTGTTTTTCCTTGCTAATATTGTAAAAGGGCTTGGGCCGAAGATGGCTAAGCACCTTATTGATATTTATGGAGAAAAAGAACTTGTTAATATACTAGATAATGAGCCTGAAAGATTGCTTGAGGTAAAAGGGATAAAGCATAAAAGACTTAAAGTTATAATTAAATCTTGGAAAAAGCACAAAAGGCTTAAAGAGTTATCTGATTATCTAGCAAGCTGCTCTGCTAAAATAACTCCTAATCTTTTAATTAGAATCTATAATCACTTTGAAGATGAAGCCACAGATATTATCAAAAAAGATCCATATAAATTAACAGAAATTAGAGGAATTGGATTCAAAACAGCAGATAAAATTGCACTTGGGTTAGGACTGTCTCCAAACTCAGATGAAAGGATAAAGGCTGCAATAATCCATGTACTTACAAAAGCTGCTGAAGAAGATGGACACTGTTATCTAAAAAAGACAGAGCTTTTTTCAGAATTAAAAAATTTATTAAAAACTGATGATTCTGTCCCACCTACGGATGAACAACTTTCTTTTATCTTAGACAAAATGAACTTAGAAGCCATTATCACATATGGAGATGACGATGAAGTTGGACTTATTGGTTTTAAATACATGGAGGATTGGCTAAAAGAATTTTTTATAGAAAAGGTTCAAAGTCAACGCTCAAAGATTATTGATCCCAAACAGGTAGAAGAATTTATTCAATTATTTGAAGCTCAACGAAAAATAGAGTTATCTGAAGAACAAAAGGAGATTGTAAGACAAGTTGGTTCTTCAAAAAGAACTATTTTTGCTCTTGCAGGTTATGCTGGCACAGGAAAAACTACAGTTTGTAGAGCAATTCTAGAATTACTGTTACGTTATTATGCTAAAGAAGATGAAATAGCTTGCTGTGCATTTACAGGAATGGCCTCTGCTCGATTAAGAAAAGCTACAGGATTTCCTGCATATACCATACATGCACTTTTGGGATATAAGGGAGAAAATAGCTTTGAATATGGTCCAGAAAATCCCCTTCCATATAAGGTAGTAATATTGGATGAAGCCTCTATGGTAAACCTAACCCTATTTTATAGATTAGCACGTGCACTATCTCCTAATACACTATTTATCTTAGTTGGTGATCCTGCCCAGCTACCTCCAATAGGTGCAGGCAATGTATTCTCTGATGCATTAGAGACAAATCTCATACCAAGTGTACAATTAACAAAGATATATAGACAAAGTGAAGATAGTGTACTAACGCTTTTTGCAAATGAAATAAGATTAGGACGTGTACCTGCTGGAATAGATAAAGATTGTTGGTCCGACTTTCTATTTGAAAATGTAGAACGATATAATATTTTTGCAATGCAAAAAGGACGAAGCCAACGTGAGATAAAAGAACTCAGAGAAAAGAATAATCAAGCAATATTAGATAGAATAATAAAACTTGCAAGACAAATGAAAGAAGTTCTAACCCATCCTATCTGGGAATTTCAAGTTCTTTCTCCAATGCGAGTAGGACAACTTGGTACAGAAGTTTTGAATCACGAAATACAAAAGATATTAAACCAAGATGGCAAAAATACTATCTCAAGAGCAGGACTAGTGCTTAAAGAGGGAGATAAGGTAGTACATCTTCAAAATAGAGACATGGAAGTTATGGAATGGGGGGATTTTGTTAAAAGGGGCAAGGAGTTTTTTTCATATGAATCACGCAGAATATTTAATGGTTATGTAGGACTTGTAGCTAAAATAGATAAAGAGTTAGAACAATTCTATGTAGTTTATCCAGATAGAAGTGTAGTTGCCTATGATTTTGACCACTTGGGAGACATAATTGAACTTGCTTATGCATTAACAGTACATAAGGCACAGGGTAGTCAGTATAAAATTGTTGTGATTCCACTTAGTAATTCACATTATATTATGCTAAATAATAAATGGTTTTATACTGCTATAACTAGAGCAGAAGAGAAGGTCTTTTTAATTGGACAAAAATTTGCTTTAAAAAGGGCTTGTACTAATATAGATAGCGTCAAAAGACTTACTTGGCTTAGTAAATTAAAACAATGAAAAGGATAATCTTTACAATATTTTTTTGTATTATTTTGACAGCTTGTAGTATCCCATCTAGATATTCTCCAAAATCACCTAATAACATTATTACAAAGCCTATACCGATTAATCTATATTTTAAAAATAACCTACCAACCAATAGCAGTATAACTAAATTTGAAAAGAAAATACCAGATAGCGATTTGATCTTAAACTCAACTATTTGTTTTTATAAAGACTATCAGGGATTTAATCTATATAATATAGATGATTATTGGGTAAAAAAAGATATAATTTTACTTCTAAAGGATAACTATCTAATTACTAATCAGCCATTTTGTAATAAGATCGCTATAAATTCAACTAATCCCAAAACCATTTTATATTCTAAACAAATTGCTATTGTAAATGGTAGTAAATTAAATTTTTATGACCTTACAGCATGTGGAAAGATTTTATCAAAGGCTTCTTTATCAAAAAATTTATATTTTTTTAATCCTTACTTAGTTTTTGTGAAATCAAATAGATTTGCTATTGAGATATTTACTCAAAATAAACCTATATTTTTAGGGATCTTAAAAAACAAAATAAAAAAGGTAGTTAATTATGAAAACTATTTAATATTTTTAGGAAAAGATGGATTGCTTTATCCATTTAATCTAAAGACTCTAAAAATATTAAAGCCTTTAAATCTAAAATATTTAGTTTCTAATCTTAACATAAAGAAAGATATTTTATTAATAAAAACAAAAAAACATTATATTCAATTCTTAAAGTTTATGCGCCCAAAAACTAAACAAGAAACTCCATTAATATTAAAAGAAATAAAATCTATAGGCCCTTTTAATAGAATTATATTGGCTAGGCATAGCCTTTTTGCATATGCTAATAATAAAATTTATGGTCTTAATACAAGCTTTGTATGTAATAGGGCTTTGGCAGATTTTGATGTAGCAGAGAATTTGATATTTTCATTTTCAAGACATAAAAAACAACTGTATATATTCAAACTAAAAAAGATCTTTTATAAAGAGATTATATTTTCTCATCCAAAAATAAAAGCCTATAAAGAAAAAGATTTTATTATATTATTTGATATTGATGGAAAGGAAAGGATAGTTGATCTTACAAATGGTACTATAGTTTTAGCTAATAAACCTATAAATATAACTTATTTAAAACCATTAAAGTATTTAGACGGTAACTTATATGATAATAATGGTAACATTATCTACAAATTTGCTCAAATAGTAAATAAAAATAATAAGTGGTTAATGTTAAAAAGAATTGTAACAGGGAAAATATATTTTTATTTTGAGAGGCACAACTTAACAAAAATGAAAAAGGAAAATACAAATCAAAAATATAAATGATAACTGTCCATTTGGGGGCTATAATGGATTAATAGTCAGTGGAAGAGGGAATATTTTACTTATATGGGAAAAATAAAAATTTCTCCTATAATTTATATAACTTTGTTAGCTTTTTCTTTAGCCTTTTTTTTAACTGGTTGGATTAAATATAAGCTCCAACTAAAAACCCCTTTTATTTTTCCACCAACACATATAGAGAACCTTTATAAAGATCAACAGATCAATTATGCAAAGATATTAGAAAAAGATATATTTGGTATAAAAAGAAAGAATATAATAGTGTCTCTTCCTATAAAAAACACACAACATATTCAGAAAAAACAGCTTAAGGATATAGAATTATTAGGAGTACTTAAAGGCAAGACCGATGAATATGCACTTATTCTATGGCATGGTGAATTTTTCATGATAAAAAAGGAAGAAACTATTAAGGGATTAAAATTGTTATCTATTGGTTTTAACCAAGCAACTTTCGAATATAATGGGCATAGATACTCTTTTAAGTTAATCAATCAAGATAATCATGTAACAATAAATAGTTCAGCACAGAATAATTCCTTTAGCAGTCTTAATCTTAACAAAATTAATTCAACAACTACTAAAACCATTATTTCTAGAAAAGAACTACAGGCAAGAATGGGAGATATAAATCAGGTCATTAACTCTGCACTATTTCAACCTTTTTATTTAGAAAATAGGTTACTTGGATACAGAATAAGATTTATAAGACCAGGGGCTTTACTTTTTAGATTAGGATTAAGACCTGGAGATATTATAACTGGTATTAATGATGAATCTCTAAAAAATCCTCAAATATTATTTAACTTATTTTCTTCTATTAATAATGTAAAAACTGTAGTTATAAATCTTATAAGAAATGGACAGAAAAAGACCATTATAGTAGACATAAAATAAAAGTTGATGGGAGAGGGGAATTTCTTATGCTAAAAAGAATTACTATCTTTTTAGTTATAGTAGTTACAATTTTTTCTGTTAATAATGTATTTTCTCAAATAAAAGTTAAAAGGCTAGAAAACCAAAGCTATACAGTTAATATAAAAAAAATAAAATTATCAGAATTTGTAAAATTTGTCTCTGAATTTACAAATACAAATTTTGTTTATAATCCTGAGATATTAAGAGGTGAAATATCTATTAATTCCCCTGCCCCCATGAATAAACAAGATCTTTTAAATCTATTTTATACTGTCTTAAGGGCTAATAATCTAATAGCTATTCATAAGAAAAATTATATTCAAATACTTAGAATGGGTGCTACAAGACAATACCAAGACCATTTTAAAAAGAATATAAATTCACAAAGACAAGACATAATAACTACTATAATAGGACTTCATCATTTAAGTGCTACTGTTATAAGTAGAACTCTATTACAGTTAAAGTCTAATATTGGTCAAGTTATACCTGTCGTAGGACTTAATATGATTGTAGTTAGGGATGTTACTTCTAGGATTACAAAGATGTTAGAGATAATACATCAACTAGAAGCGGTATCTTCAAATTATAAATTTATAACCTTAACAATAAATAATATACCTGCATCTGATGTAGCACGAAATCTTAACCAATTCTATACAAGATTAAGAACAAATTCGTTAGTAGGTACACTTCCTGTAATAATTGCAGATGAATATTCTAATACACTTATTATTGCAGCACTGCCATACGAAATAAAACAAATAAAAAAGATAGTATCCAGTATAGATATACCAGCTAAAAGCGTCCATAATATACCCAAAGTTATATATCTTAAAAATTCTGATGCTTCAGATGTAGCACAAGTATTACAAAGGTTGATACCATCACTCACTAAGGCTAAAAAAGGGGGGCCTCGTTTTATAGGCAGTGTAGCCTTTGATAAAGCTACCAATTCAATTATTGTTATAGGTAATAAAAAGTTTGATCAAGAGATAGCTGACTTTATAAAAAAGATAGATATACCAAGAAAGCAGGTATTTGTTCAAGCTCTTATACTTGAAACTACACTTAATAAGTCTTCTGCCTTTGGAGTAGAATGGATTGCAGGGGGAGGTAATAAAAATTTTGCAGCAACTGCTACATTTTTAAATGCGAATAGTGCTCTAAATAGTTTTGAAGGACCTGTCCTTTCAGGAAATTCTCCCAATTTTGGGGCATTAACAGGTGGATTTAATATAGGAGTACTTGGTAACATAATTACTTATGAAGGGGTTAAGTTTCCAACGCTAAGTTCTTTAGTTAGTTTTTTAAAGAATGCTTCAGGTATTAATATCTTATCTAATCCACAAATTATCACATTAGATAACCAAGAAGCTCAAATATTTGTTGGTGAAAATAGACCATTTATTACTAGCACTAAATATGATGCCAACAATAATCCTATTCAAACCTTTGATTATAGAGATGTAGGTATAAAATTTAAAATTACACCCCATATCTCAAGTGATAATACAATTACCTTAAAAATTTATATTGAGGTAAAAAAGGTTATAGCAAATGCTTCCACTAATGTCCCAGCACCAATTACACTTACAAGAACTACTCAGACAATGGTTAAATTACAAGATGGCTCTACAATGGTGATTAGTGGATTAATTAAAAATGACACATCTAATAATAATTCGGCTGTTCCTGTTTTGTCCAAGATACCTATTATTGGTTGGCTATTTAAATATAAGAAAAATTCTGCAGAAAAAACAAACTTAATGATCTTTATCTCTACAAGGATTATTAAAACTACGCAACAAGTCAGAACTCTAACTAACAAAAAACAGACTGAGTCTAAAACTTTCAGAAAAAATATACAAAATGAGATTAAACAAGAATATTAATTATCAAATTTAAAGTCTATATCTAATGAGAAGGGAGATGATGAGATTCTCTCTCCATTTTGTATATTTTTAATGTTATCTTGATCTTAGAAATCGATTAACTGTATATATTTTGCCTTTAGATCCCTTATTTCTTGTTAATCAGTAGATTTTTCCGTCTCATTATTTTTATTATAGGGTGTAATGAGTTCTGAAACCTTAAACTTTTTCACCTCCCGCTCAACAGCCTGTGCTTGTGCTA
>CAZODM010000055.1:0-14666 GCA_964578585.1 uncultured Desulfobacterales bacterium
GAAAAAGATTTTTGTCGTATCTTAAGTATTGAAGCCTCTGCAGGTTCTGGTAAGACATATAATCTTGCTAAAAGGTTTATAGACCTACTAAGCCATCATATAAAAAGACAAGGTACACAATTACTTACTCCTGAACATTTAGGTTCTATCATTGCTCTTACCTTTACTAATAAAGCCGCCTTAGAGATGAAGGAACGCATTATATATTTTTTAAAAATACTTGGGGGAGTTTATAGCAAAGATAATTTTAAAAAAGAGGATTTTAATATTGAATCAAAACATTCATTAGAGATCTTGTTTAATCTTATAAAGAATCATAGTGAGTTTAATGTTACAACTATAGATTCTTTTATAAATAAAATTGGTAGGGCTTTATCAATGGACATAGGTGTAAGTCCAGATTATAATATCACTTTTGATGTAGACGAAATCTTTGATCTTGCTTTTAGTGAGATTATTTCTGATGTTAATCTATTAAAAGATATAACTAGTTTTATAACTTCTTATTTACTTTTAGATAAGGTAAGAGGAATCAATGCAGAAATTTTACTTAAACAGGCTATTTATACATATAAAGATAAAATTCAAGATATAAAACTTATTGATAAATTAGATATACTTACTTATGAAGACTTTTTAACTAACAATAAAGCAGTATTACAACAATTAATAGGGTTAAAAGATCAAAATAGTTTATATAATTTTTATAATGTTAAGAATCAAATTAGAAATAAATTCTTAAATTATGCTTTAATAATAAGAGAATTGCTTGAATTTCCTAAACAAGATATATTTGATCAACGTAAAATTTCATACTTAAAAAATTTGACTTTAAACTTAAGTGTAAAGCATTTTACTGAAATTACTAAATTGTTAGAAGATAATTCTATATCAAATTTACTAAAACAAAAGTATAAAAAAGATATAAATACTATTCAAAGCATAGAAACAAAATTCTTGAATTGTTTACTACATATACATAATTTATATCATCTCTATAATATTATCCAAAATTTACATGAAGTTGAATCAATATATGAAATTATAAATCAATTTTTATCTAAAGAAGAAGAAATTAAACAATTATTAAATATAGTAGACGGGAAAACTTTAAATAGCTCTATCTCAAGAGTAATTAAAAATATGGAAAATACAGGAATTTCGTATGCATTTTGTAAATTAGGTGATAATATATATCATTATTTAATAGATGAATTTCAAGATACATCAAAAGAACAATTTGAAATAGTTAATTGTTTAATTGAAAATACTATTGCTAGTTATGGAAGTCTATTTTTAGTAGGTGATAAGAAACAAGCTATCTATGGTTGGCGTGGAGGAGATTATACAATTTTTGACTTTGTATACCAACAATATCCTTTTAGCAAAAAAGCTTTAACTAAAAACTATAGATCTGCTAAAAATATCATTAAGTTTAACAATAAAATTTTTAGCAATATTAATAAAATTTTGACTAATCCAAATATTTTTAATTGTATAAAGAATGATATAGCAGATAAAGTTATAACTGATATTTCTAATATATATCAAGATGCAAAACAAGATATATTTAAAAATGAATTAGGCTATGTAGAAGTAAAGATAAAGTACCAGTTTTCTAATAAGAAGGAAGATATAGATAGATTTTATCGCAAAAATACAATTGAGTGCATTAAATATCTACTTAATACAGTTAACATTAATCCATCAGATATTATGATTTTAATAAGAAGAAAAAATGATATTACTAAGATTATTAATTGGATTAGAGAAGATCTTCCAAATGTTAACTTTATTACTGAAGACAGTTTAATGTTAATAAATAATCCCGAGATTAAAAAATTTCTCACTCTTGCTTTAGCTATTATATATCCTGAGGATAAAAGCTATGAGAAAGCTATAAAAGAATTGGGAGTAAATGTTGACTTAAACTTTTTAAGGATAAAATGTATTGGATTATCTCCATATGAATTTTTTTCTTATCTAATTTTTAATTATCAAGATGACTTTCACTATTTAGATAATGAAGTATTTTTTTCTACTTTATTAGATAAAGTGTTAGAACTAAGTTCAGAAAAGAAAACAATAGAATATATTATAGATTATTTTTATAAAAAGGATATCTTTATTGACTTTCCTGAAAGTATAGATGCTATAAAGATTATGACTATTCATAAAGCAAAAGGGCTAGAAGCTCATAGTGTAATAATTCCATTTTATGATTGGAAATTATATAATAATATAATTCATAAATATTATCTGTGTAAAATAGATAATATCCCATACTTACAAGTAAAAGGTTTAGATAAACCTATCTTAGTTAATATAGGTAATAAATATATAAGGCAGATATCTAAACAAGCTAAAGCTATTTATGATAATGAACTAAAATCTCAATTTATAGAGGCATTAAATCTTATGTATGTTGCTAATACAAGAGCTATAAATAATTTGTTTATATATGGTTCGGTTGTTAAAAATAAAACGTCTAGCTATAATAAAAGAAATTTTAATGTTGCAGTGATTTTAAATGAAGCTTTAAAAGAGATAGCTAGAGAAGAAGATAATATATTATACTATAATATAGGAGAAATTACACATGAGACAAATAGAAATATAAACACTAGTAATAAAGATATTGATTTAAATAAGTCAAAAAAATATAGTTACTCATTAATAAGTAAACACTTGAAATTTACTTTCAAGAGATTTGATGATTATCTTGATATATCTAAACAAGATATCGGTGAGTTATACCATTTGGCAATGTCTTTTATAAAGAGAGTCGATAAATTAGAAGATTCTAAAATAGAAGATTTAGTTAATAGAGTTTATAATAACGCTAAATTAATAACAAAAACCGACTATGAAATAGTTAAAAAATATATCAAAAATACTATATATGATCTTAGTGATTATTTTTTAGATATTGATGAATTTTGGAATGAAAAAGAGATTATAGATCAAACTGGTAATATCATAAGAATTGATAGATTAGTTAAAAAAAATGGTAAGTTCTACATTATTGAATACAAAACAGGTGAGTTTAGTCTTAAACATATAGAACAAGTTCAAGGTTATTTAGCGGTATTTAAAGAGGCTAAAGCACTTATCTATTATGTTAAAACAAGAAAAATAATTAAAAGCGATGAGTTTAACAATATCAAAGATTGATCTTCAGGTTGATTTTGTAAAAAAGACAGTAGACATCCTGAGAAATAGGATATCTCGTTATCCTAGAGTAATATTTATTTCTGCTAACAAGAGATTAGTTAGGTTTGTTGAAAAAGAACTGGATATAGGTGAGATATTAAAAATAGATTTTTATACCCTTGAGGAATTTGTTCAAAAGATTGCCATAGATTTTGCAGACATATTTAGTTCTTACCATTGTCAGGTAGAAAGGGATATATTCTTTTTAGATATAATAAAGGAATTAGATAACAAAGAGTTGTTTGAACACTTAGGAGGTAGTGAGTCAAAAGTATTTGTTTGGGCTCGTAGATTATCACGGCTTTTTGATGAGATAGATCGTCAAGGTCTTGAGGAAAGATTAGAAAACTTTGAATATGTTGAAGCAATAGAGCCAGCTCAAAATATATTAAGATATTTAAAGGATCTATATAAGTTATATGAAGATCGTTATAAAGCCATAGGATTTAATGGAAGGTTCTTTAAGGCAGCAGCCTCTATTGTGAAAGAAGATAGGTTTATAGAACAATATAAAGATAGCCTTTTTGTATTTGCAGGTTTTCTGTTTTTAACTAATACAGAACTTAAGATACTAAAAGCACTTACTAAATTAGCTGATACATTATTCCTTATTCATACAGACCTACTAAATAGAGATTGTATAGAAATAGATGGCCAAAGGTATAGTTTTGATAGCTTTGAAGCTGTAAATAGAGCAATTAAATTACTTACCAAAAATATCCCCGAGGCAAAAATAGAGCCTTTTGCTGATGAAGTTAATAATCCCAAAGAGCCTTTTATATCCCTTTATGAGTGCTCAAATATCCATTTTGAGGCTTCTAGTATTGCAAATAAAGTAAAGGAGATATCTAACTCTAAAGATTTAAAAGAGATAAAAGATCCCAGAAATATAGCAATTATTTTACCTGACTCTAAAACTCTCTTTCCCTTACTTTCTTTTATGGGTGATGTCCCATACTTAAATGTAACTATGGGATTTCCTCTTTCACAGACAGACCTAGGAATGTTTTTAGAAAGTTTGTTTTTATTGATTATTAATTTGGATAAAAAAAATACTAAAGAACAACAAAAACAAGATAAAATATTTGTTTCTACTACTCTTTTATTGAGATTTTTAAACAACAAATTATCAAAATTTTTAGTTTCTAAGTTTAATATCGCTAGGATAAAAAGTGATATATTTAGAACAGGTTCCTCTGTTTATTATTTCTCAAAAGATTCCCCTCTTTATAAAGATATATTAGTTCCATTTTTATCAGCTAGGGACTTTAATACCTTATATAAAGCATTTATGAATTTGGCAGATCAGTTTGATTTTCAAAGCCTTAGTAAGAAGGATAGTGGACTTAGTTTACAAATAATACAACTTTTTTATTCAGAGGTTGTAAATTCCTTAAAAGACATAGAGGTTTCAGATAACATTGCTTTAGATCCTGTTTTTATATACCACCTTATTAGAGAAACTATAGATGAGCTTAGTATACCGTTTGAAGGACATCCCTTAGAAGGTGTTCAAATTATGGGCATGCTTGAGGCAAGAATGTTGTCTTTCAACTATTTATTTATACCAGATGTTAATGAGTCCATCTTGCCCTATGGAGATAAAGTTGATCCACTACTGCCTGAAGAGATAAAAAGAGCAATTGGGCTTACCTCATTTAAGGAAAAAGAGCAATTGATAAAATATTATTTTTTTAGGCTTATATATTCATGTAAAAATGTCTTTATATTTTATAGATCACCAAATACAAATAATGCCAAAGCCTCTAAAAGTAGATTTATAGAGCAACTTATTCTACTTAAAGAGATAAAAAAAGAAGATATTCCAATTACTAAACAACAGCTTAGACTGCCAGCCTTTAAAAAGGGAAATAACTATATTGAAAAAGATAAAGAAACAATCGCTCATTTTAAAGATATTTTTACAACTCCTTCTTTAATAGATCTATATTTGAGTTGTCCATATAAATACTATCTTAGTAAAATTAAACATATTCCAGAAAAGGTAGCATTTGAAAAGGATTTTCATGCGGATAAAGTTGGTACATTAATTCACTTTATCTTTGAGAATTTCTTTGGGGAGTTTAAAGGTAAATATATTGATAAAGACTGTTATATAAGGATTAAAGAAAATATTCTTAAAACCTTTGATAATTTTTTTGATCAAATGATTAATAGATTAAAGAATGATAAGTTAAAAAATTATTTTATCAATCTTCCAAAATTTCATAAAGCTACTCTTGTTGAGATATTAAGATTTAGATTTAAGGAGTTTTTTGACAATACTTTAACCTCAAAACAACAGACCTTTCCTTTTAAAATATTATATGTTGAAAAAAAGCTTATTCATCCAGAGCTTAATCTGTTTGGGATAATAGATAGAATAGATATGTTAGAAAATGGAGATATTAGAATTATTGATTATAAGACAGGAAGATTTCCTTATAAAATAGGTACATTAGATGATATTAATATAGATCAACATGTATATGATGATAAAAACTTGGAAAAGATAAAAGAGAAAATAAAGCTTTTTCAGATCCCACTATATTTTTTAATTGCTAAAAAGTGTTTTTCTAATTGTAATATTAAGGTATTAATATATAATTTTAGTTTATCTAGTAGTGATATTATACAATGTTTTGACTTTGATGATGTTAAATTAGATATTATAAACAATATTTTATTGTATATACTAAACCATATGCAAAACTCTAACTATATTTATGCATTACCTGGAGAATCATGTAATATCTGTAATTACAGACATTTCTGTAAGTTTTCTTCACTATAAACTATATTATTTATATTTTATCCATACCTTGTTTGATAATCTGCTTTGGTTCCTCCATCCTTTTACTGTACATACTTGATATACATATATTCTGCCATGATAAATATTTTTGTCTATATATTTTATTTTCATTCCAGGTTTTAGAGACTGGTTAAATGGTACAACAATAACTGATTGATATTCAACAGGACATGTTGGACAGCTTCCCAAAGGTATAGCAGCTTTAAATATATAAAATTCTTTTATATGTAATAATGGAGATCCATCACTATTTTGAGTTGGTATCGTCCATGTAAGCAATATATGGTTATTTATTAGTTTTGCCTTAAGATCCTTTATAGGCTTTGGTGTAATTGTACCTGGTGGAACAGGTGGAGCCTTTTTGCCACAAGCATAACTAAATATCAAACAAATAACAAAAACAACTACGATATGTAAAAAGGAGTCTTTTTTCATGATAATTCCAAATATTTTTTAGCCTTTTCTATAGCCTTTTTTACTGCAGATGGAGCTGTACCTCCCGGACAATTTCTTGCATTTACTGAGCCTTCTATACTCAATATGTCATAGACATCTTGTTCTATTTGAGGACAAAAACTTTTAAATTCTTCAAGTGATAGCTCTTCTAGATTCTTGTTGTTTTCTATTGCATAGGAAACAGCCTTTCCAACTATTTCATGGGCATCTCTAAAAGCTATCCCTTTTTTAACAAGATAATCAGCTAGATCTGTTGCAGTTAAAAATCCATGTCGGACTAACTCATGAGCTCTTTTAGGGTTTGGTGACATATTTTTTATTAATTCAGACATAACTTCTATACATGCCTTAGTCGTATCTATTGCATCAAAGAGAGGTTCTTTATCCTCTTGGAGGTCTCTATTGTAACAAAGAGGGAGTCCTTTTATAAGAGTTAAGAGATTAACAAGACAGCCAATTACTCTGCCACTTTTACCTCTTACTAGTTCCGCTACATCTGGATTTTTCTTTTGGGGCATAATGCTTGAACCCGTACAAAAGGCATCAGGCAGTTCTACTAAATTAAATTCTGTACTAGTCCAAAGTATCAATTCTTCGCATATTCTACTTAAGTGGATCATTATTAAACTTAGATGTGCTAAAAATTCTATTATAAAATCTCTATCAGACACTGCATCCATACTGTTTGAAGTTATATCATCAAAGCCAAGTTCTTCAGCAACAAAATATCTATCTATAGGAAAATCAGTGCCTGCAAGGGCTGCACTTCCAAGTGGGCATATATTTACCCTTTTTCTACATTCCTTAAGTCTTTGTCTATCCCTTTTAAACATCTCAAAATAAGAAAGCATATGATGAGACCAAAGTACAGGCTGAGCATGTTGTAAGTGAGTAAAACCAGGGATAATAAGTCCAAAGTACTTCTCTGCCTGAGATAAAAACGATATCTGTAAATCCCTTAATAATTTATCAAGAATATCGATTTCATCTCTTAAATAAAGTCTTATATCTGTAGCTATCTGATCATTTCTACTTCTTGCTGTATGTAATTTTTTACCTGCCTCCCCAATCTTTTCAAAAAGGGCCCTTTCAATATTCATGTGAACATCTTCTAGGGATTCTTTCCAGTCAAATTTACCGGCTCTTATTTCATCTCTTATCTCTTTAAGCCCTTTTATGATCTTATCTCGTTCATCTTGTGTGATGATATTTTGTTTAGCTAGCATCTTAGCATGGGCAATACTTCCCCTTATATCCTGTTCATAAAGCCGCTTATCAAATGATACAGATTCAGTAAATTTCTCAACAACTAGGTTGGTCTTTTCTTTAAATCGTCCTGCCCAAGGCTTAAAATCGTTTTTGTTTTTACCCATGTTACTTCTTCCTTTCTAAAAGAGAGCGAATTTTAAGTCTAAGTCCTTGAAGTCTTATAAATCCCTCAGCATCTTGTTGTCTATAGACTTCATCTTCCTCAAAGGTGGCAAATTCTGGTGCATAAAGTGATTGCTCAGAACGTCTTCCAACAACCTGACAGTTTCCTTTATAGATTTTAAGCCGTACTGTGCCAGTAACATTCTTTTGAGTTTCATCTATAAGTGTTTGTAGGGCCTTTCTTTCTGGGGCAAACCAAAAACCATAGTATATCAATTCCGAATATCTAGGAATTAGACTATCTCTTAAATGCATGACTTCACGATCAAGTGTTATAGACTCAATTGCCATGTGGGCAATACGTAAAATAGTACCACCGGGAGTTTCATATACTCCCCTTGATTTCATTCCTACAAATCTATTTTCAACAATGTCAATGCGTCCTACACCGTTTTTAGCACCAATTTCATTTAGCTTAGAAAGAAGTTCATGAGGGCTTAGGTCTTGTCCATCTATTGCACAAGGATCACCATTTTTAAAATCTATTTCAATATAAGTAGGCTGATCTGGTGCATCTTCTGGGTCTTTTGTCCATGTATACATATCCTTAGGTGGTTCTTGCCATGGATCTTCAAGGATACCTCCCTCATAGCTTATATGAAGAAGGTTTGCATCCATTGAGAAAGGCTTTTCTTTTGTGACAGGTACAGAAATACCATGTTTTTCTGCAAAGGCTATCAGTTTTTGTCTTGAATTTAGATCCCAACACCGCCAAGGAGCTATAATCTTTAACTCTGGCATAAGGGACATATAACTTAGTTCAAATCGAACTTGATCATTTCCCTTTCCTGTTGCTCCGTGACTTACAGCATCAGCTCCTGTGTCTTGGGCTGTTTTCACCTGTTCTTTGGCAATAAGTGGCCTTGCAATGGATGTTCCCAAAAGATATGTCCCTTCATATATTGCATTTGCTCTAAACATAGGGAATACATAATCTCGTACAAACTCTTCTTTTAGATCCTTTATTACAACTTCATCTGCACCAGTGTCCCATGCCTTTTGTTCAACTGCCTTCCAATCTTCTTTCTGTCCAATATCTGCAGAAAATGTTACAATTGGACATTCATAAGTCTCTTTTAGCCATTTTAGAATTACTGAGGTGTCAAGGCCTCCAGAATAAGCAAGTACGATCTTTTTAACTTGTCCTTTATATGGAATTTGATTCATGGGCGTTCTCCTTTATGGATTAAAATCTTTTAGTTCTTTTAAGAGATTATCTATATCTTTTGAGGTATCAAGTTCTAAGACACTGGCCTTTTCTTTAAGATGATCCAGTGGCTTAAAGGCCTTTTTTTGAGCCAGATATATTTCCCATCTACCATCAGATACCTCAGTGTCAGATCTTTCTCTTTTATTAAGGCGCTTTTTAACCTCGTCATCTTTTAGTGTACAGTGTACAAAAATAGGTTTTACATCTAATAGTTGACAAAGTCTCAAGACTTCTTCTCTATAGACAGAGTCTGTAAATGTAGCATCTATTATGGCATCTTCACCAATTATTAAATCTTTTGCAGCCCTTCTAAGTAGGGCGCTATATGTCTTATGAGTCATTTCTTTACTGTAAAGTCCTTGATTATATGGTACATGGACCTTTTGGTTAAGAGGAATGTTAGCGATTTCTTTTCTAATTATATCAGAATTATAATAACTTATGCCTTTATCCTGTGAAAGTCTTTTAGCAATACTGGATTTTCCTGTGCCTGTTAGTCCTAAAAATATCCAAAGTGTAGCTGATTTTTTAAATCCTGCATATCTATGAGCAAGTCTTACATAACGTTTTGCCTGGATATATGCCTCATTTTTGGTATCTTCATCAATCCCTTCAGATGCCCATGTAAAACAGCCAATTTTAAAACGTACATAGGCCCTATAACATTTATAAAAATCTATTAATACTTTTAGGTCTGAATCATCTAATTGTTGAGAAAGTTCCTCTATAAGTTCTTTTGCTAAGAGACAATGGCCGTAGTTGTCTAAATCCATTGCCAGAAAAGCCACATCTACAGCAATATCTCCAAACCTAAATCTTTCATTAAATTCTATACAATCAAATATGTAGACTTGCTTGTTTTTTAAATCAAAACATATATTGCCAGAGTGCAGGTCTCCATGTCCATCAACTATCCTTTGATTTAATATTCTGCTTTCAAACAGTTGTTTGTTTTTTTGTTCGAATGCCCTTGTATAACCAACGATTTCATCATAGACATTTTGATCAACTAATTTATTAATAAAAGGGATTGTCTGTTCAAAATTTTCTTCAGTATTAAAAGATATGGTTTTTAAAGAACCAAATTCTTCTGCTTTATCTTTAGGAGCAATAGCTTCTTTGTAAAAAGGTACAAGTTTTTCTATGATTTTTGTTAAAAGCGTTTTGTCAAATACCTCTTTTTCTATAAGCTTATTCATAAGGTTATCATGGGGCATTTTATTCATTACTAAGACCCACTCTATAACATTACTATCTCTGTTGTTATCTAAAAAAATCTTGCCATTTGATTCACAAAGTGGAATTACATCTAAATAAATATCTGGACAAAGTCTTTTATTAAGACGGAGTTCTTCTTTACAAAAGTAGAGTCTTTTATCAATGTTAGTAAAATCTAGAAAACCAAAATTGACAGGTTTTTTTATTTTATAGACCTTTGGCCCTGCTATAAACACCCATGAAATGTGGGTCTGGATAAGTTCTACCTTATCTACACTATGAGGATATGTATTGGGGTCTAGCATAACATTAAGCCATTTAGGATTATCAGACATTTTTTATATTTTCCCCCTTTCGTTCTTGATTATATTATAAGCTATGATTACAGTTTGATAGATTTTTACTCCTTATTGTATCAGTTGTCACCTAGTTAAGTATTAAATTTAATAGGAGGAAAGCATGGGTGAGATTAGAAGTGCTCTAGAGATAGCACTTGAGAAGGCAGAAAAATTAGGTAAGGCCTCTAAAGAAGAAATAAAAAAACAAGAGGCTATTGCAAAAGGTAGGCGTATAGCAGCTATTTTTTTAGATGATCCTGATAAAAAGAGCCTTAAAGAGTTGATGGCAGATGTAGACAGTAGTGTTTTAAATAGTGTTATAGAAGGTGCAATGGATACACTTCTTAGAAATGTAGTCTTGCCTAAAGAAGATAGCCAGATGGAAAGAGCACAAAAGGCACTTTCTGGAATTATGGATCTTAAAGGCTCTGTTGCAGCACAGGTAGTAAATGCAATATCTCAGCTATTGAGCCAGTTTAAAACTACTTATACCCAATATAAAGAACAGCTAAAGGCACAAATGCAAGCTCAATTAGGCAATCTAAAACAAGCGGTTGCAGAACAATATGGTATGGCGGTTGCCCAAGCTCTTGATGTAGAGGCCCTTCCTGAATTTCAGCAGGAATGGTCTAAACTTTCTGGACAGATTGTGGAACAGTTTAATAAAGAGCTTGAAAGACTTAAAAATTATCTTCTTAACATATAAAAAAGGGGTGATTAACACCCCTTAATAAAGAAATCATTTAGGAGGGGGAAGAAGACCCTTTGCCCGAAGTTTTTTTCTTTTTTCTCGTCTTCTTCGCCTTCTTTCTATTTCTCGTCTTCTTTCAATCTTTTTATGTCTTGCCATAGTTACTCCTTTTATCTTTTTATTTGAGTATTATGAGATTTATCAATCAAGTCAATATATAAAACATAAAATTTAATCCCAATTAAATAGTTTTCTATAGGCATCATATACTACAATTGCTACTGCAGAAGACAGATTTAGGCTTCTTACCTTACCCCACATTGGCAAATAGTATGAATGTTCTTGATATTCTTCTAAAAAGTGATGGGGAAGTCCATAGGTTTCTCTACCAAATATCAAAAATGCATTATTTTTAGGGACTGCTTTAGTGTATATATATTTACCTCTTGTAGAGTATAGAAATAACTGCTTATCCTTGGCAAAATCTAAAAATGCATCAAGACTTTTATGTTCTTTAATTGAAACATGTGGCCAATAGTCAAGCCCCGCCCTTTTTAGATGTTTGTCATTTAAGTGAAATCCAAGTGGATGTACTAAGTGTAGATTACTATTAGTAGCAGCACATAATCTAGCAACATTACCAGTGTTTGGAGGAATTTCAGGCTCAACCAAAACAATATTTAATACAGGAGTATTACTGTCCAACTAAAACTTATACCTCCATTACAGCTTTTTTTGCTTTTCTTTACATGCTGGGCACAGACCTTGAACTTCAAGTTTATAGTTTGTCAGTTCATAGCCAAATTTTTCTTTTAGCATCTTTTCAAGCTCAGTCCAGTATGGATCAGTAAACTCTTCTATCTTTTTACATCCTATACATCTTAAATGGCAGTGGGGTTCGTGTCCATATATGTGCTCATAGTGCATGTGTCCATCTTCAAAGAAGACCTCTTCAATTAGTCCTGCCTCAATGAGTAAAGGGATGAGTCGGTATATAGAGGCCTTTGAAATTTGTAGTCCTTTTTGTCTCATTCTTAAATAGAGAGTATCTACATCAAAATGATCATGGGTAGAGAATATCTCTTTTATTATCTGTTCCCTTTCTGGTGTATACCGCAGTCCCTTTTTTTGTAGATACTTTCTAAAGATGTGAAGTTCAGATTCTTGGTTCATAATCTTTACCTGCCCTTAACTTTTTAGTGTAATGAGACACTTTAACAATAATCACTACAATTGTGTACAAAGAACAAATAAATGAGTCAAGAACAATTATTTTATATTTCTTTTATGCTTGATTTTTGTAAAATAAAAGCTAATAATTTTAAAAGCATTACATTTTCTATAAGGTTGGATATTAGGAGATAATGACCAAAAATTGGTTTGATTCAATAAAAGAGAGTGTTAGAATTATAGATAATAGTAAAAAAGAAAAGGAAGAAGGTGAGGTTAAGGTAAGTGTTGACCCTTTTCATAAAAAGGAGAAAGAAGAACTTTTATCTCTTCTTTCTCAGGTAGGAGATAGCCTTTCTGAGCAAGAAGAAAAAGTGCTAGATGTGTTTTTAAAAACAGAAGGGCATGTTTGTGCAAAAGATTTAAGGGAGAAGATAGACGGTGGGCAAGAGCTTACTGTCAAAGATGTAGAAGATGCCCTTAATAAGTTTTGTCGTTATGGTATAGCTCAAAAGGTCCGTTTTAATGATGGACCCTTATTTTTTGAGCATCTACATCTAGGACAGGGGCATGATCACCTTATTTGTGTTAAGTGTGGTAAGATAGAAGAATTTTTTGATCCAAGACTAGAGGCATTACAAAGGGAACTTTCTCAAGAGAGAGGTTTTCAGCCTTTAGCTCATAGATTAGTTATTCAAGGGCTTTGTTCTAGGTGTAGACAAGTTAGACAAACAGTAATGCCTCTTGCCATGTGTGCCCCAGGAGAGAAAGTTACAATTGCAAGGCTTGTTGGTGGAAGATGTATTTGTTCTAAGCTCTCTGCTATGGGGCTAAACATAGGGCAAGAGGTTGAGATCCTTAATAATTCTGGTCCTTTTATTATTAAGGCAAAGGGAACACGTCTAGCACTTGGACGCGGGCTTGCTCAAAAGGTTTTAGTATCTCCTAGAATAGAAAAGGGCAACAATTAGGGATAATGTATACTAAAACGTAATTAAGGAGGGTAAAGAGCTATGAGAAGGAGGAGATCTTCCACGGTGTTGGGAGCGGTTTTGGGATTTTTGGCAATGCTACTTTTTAGCATTCCAGCAATAGGTGCAGAAAGTGTATCTGTACCTAATGTTAGTCAGTGGTTCCAGAATATGGAGATTAGTTTAACAGGCACTGGAATTGTTCAGGGGGTTAGTCAAAAGAGAGCTATTAATAGTACTTACCAAAGTGTAAAGATGTATGACAGAAATTATGCCACCTATTCTATTGATTTTGAAGTAAATGCAGACATTGCGAAAACTGGACACGCCTATATGCTGGTTGAAGCAGGAAATGGTGATGGACCTGATCTAGATTACAATGTATTTGGTACCTTAAATGAGGATGCAATTGGAAGTCAACCCTTACAGGTTAGTGAACTTTGGTATCAGCAGGATATTTTAGATGGAATGTTTAAGTTTAAGATTGGTAAGGTTGATCTTACTGATAACTTTGATACCAACAATGTAGCAGATGATGAAGAGACCCAGTTCTTAGCTGGCATATTTGTAAACAACCCAACTATTGAGTTTCCTGATTACTGCTTTGCTGCAACCTTGTGGGCAGAGCCAACCAAACTTATTAGTGTAGGGTTGGCCTACGGTGATGCAGATGCAGATTGGAATCAAGTTCTTGATTATCCTTTCCTTATGGCAGAGGTAGATGTTCATCCAGAGCTCTTTGGACTTGAGGGTAACTACCGTTTTATGGCTTGGAGAAATGGTATAAGCCATGAAGATTGGGCAGATACTGAAGGACATGCAAACTTTGGTTTTGCTATCTCCTTTGATCAGAAGGTCCTTCCAGAGTTAACCCTATTTACAAGATGGGGTTGGGCAGATCCTGATATATCTGACAATAAGATAGAAAATGCAGTAAGCCTTGGTTTCCAATTAGATGGTGCCTATTGGGGACGTGACAAAGATCATGTAGCCTTTGCTTATGGTTGGAATATACTCAATGGAAATTACAGAGATTATATAAGAGCTAAAGGTTATAGCCCAAGGGATGAACAGCACTTTGAGGTATATTATCATCTAGCAATTAATGATCATGTAAATGTATGTCCTGATGTTCAATTTATTATGAATCCAA
>CAZODM010000056.1:0-14221 GCA_964578585.1 uncultured Desulfobacterales bacterium
GAACTGGTCTTGAAAAATATCTTTCACGCCTATCTCCTAAAGGAGATCAGATAGATTCTTGTGTACAGACAGGATCTTGAGCTAAAAAATGATTACCGTCTAGCCCTACAAATAGGCAACAATGAACTTTCAGGTCCTGACAGCCCTAAAATATAGGGCATTGCGCAACGTCTTGGATATTTTTCGTAGCCCCATGCCTGCCTTCTCACACCAACAAGAGGGTGGAACTTACAAAAACCCCAAAATTCTATTTTATAGATAACGGGTTCCGTAATAGAAGTAATCGTTTTATCAAACGATAGAATATTCTTCCATTCACGACCAATTAACTGCTTGAGCAGAAACGTTAAACAATTTAGTAATTGCATTCAGGGACAAACCATGCATGTAGAGAATGCAAGCAACTTATCCTTCATGGGCCTTGCTCTGGGTGTAGTGCAAGTAAACTGGTATCCATATGCTTTCATTTATACCTTTTTCTGCTGCAAAGGAAACCATTTTTAACAGTTTGAGGAGACTTACATTTTAGACAATCTAGATTCATAATTTACTTACTACAAGTAATTTATCTGGCAGGCAGATAACAGTTATTAGAAGATATCGCTAGTTGTTTAATACTCTCTATTTATTTTATTGGGATTATATAAAAAACTTCTATCATGTATCATGCGAGGCCCTATCTGTTTTAAACCTGTTATGGTTTGATATATCTATAAAATATAGTGCTTTCATATAGTGGTATTTTATCTTAATCTATTACGGTAGCGGCTGAAGAAGCATTAACTAAAAGCTCTCTCTTTCAAGTCCTGAGTTAAGCTGGATGAATCCCATAACGAGATACCATCTTGAGTAGTCGTCTCCTCTCCCTCTATAGCTTCCCAATCTAAAGGCAATTTACCCTGTTCAAATAAGAGAAAATATTATAAAGAAAGTAATAAAATTTGATAATCACTTTCATACATCAAACCGGAGATAAATAAGTCATTATAGCCCAACGAGGATCTGCAAAATAGTTACAAAAAGATTTACACCGTGCCCTTAATACCGCATCAGCACTAATAAGTAGCCTGTTTATATCAGGGTGTTTTTTAGAAAAGTCTTTTAAAAAATCAACAATGTAAATATCTGCTCCTTGTGAGCTATATCGTGAATCTGTAAATATAACTGTTAGATTTTTATATGTTTCTATATCAAACCCCTGCCCTTTTCCATCAAAGACAAGTTCTACTTTGTACCAATCATTTGCCCTATTCTTCCATAGATTGCAAAAGTGTTTTCGTGCAGATTTAAAATCAATCCTTTCGATCTTAGCCCATCTCCATGCACTTTTTATAACATTATATCCATCAACTATACAAATAGTGTTTTTACATACCTGTTTATTAAAACAGACAAAGGAATAAATATCAGCTATTTCATAAACATCTGTTCTATGTTTTTTATCCTCTTTTGTTATTTCAGCAGTTTTGGTTTCTGATAAATGGATATCTTTTAGCTTTGATAGATCAAAATCATCTCTATTGCTAGAAGCCTTTAAGACACTAGATATCTCATGTAGTTCTTTTTCTATTAACCCTTTTATATCAATTAATTCTTTAGGAACATAAATACTTTCAGAACATACAAACTCAAGCTCTTTAAGATATTGCCTAAGCTCTTGTTGCTTTCTTTTTAAGGTATGTTTGGTACCATAACCTATATCAATTCGAGCCTGTAACTTAAGAGCCTTTTTTACCCTTTGTTTAATATCACCTGTTCTATTAATTAAAATATCTTCCCAAAGATGCCTTACAACTTCTTTATCATGGTATATGGCTTCAAATATTTGGGATAGCCTTTGTTGTACCCTTTGTTCAAAAGTTACTTCTAATTTCTTTAATCTATTTTTAAGTTCAGATATCTCATTAGTTAATAGCTCTATTTGTTTATCTTTTTCTTTAATAGTATTTTTTAACTTCTTTTTCTTTTGTTCAAATTTTTGTTTTAGTAATTTAGCCTGATCGTCTTTGTTCTCAATATCTTTAGTATTTTTAGTATCTCTACTATAGGCATCAATTAAGACATCATTAGTTAAAATACGTCTCCCACGTTTACTAATCCTTACTCTATGATCTATTGCCATAGAAATAATGATACTAATATCCTGAGTTAATCTAAAAATATGCCTCCAGTTTTCTAAAATCCATCTCTCATCAGCCTTTTCTAATACCTCAGCCCACTTATACCATCTTGCATTTGGATAGGAGATTATAAACAAAGAGGTACGCAAAAACTCTGAATCATACAAAACAGGAATTAGTCTATTAATAAGACTATCTTTAACAGAATCATCAATAGTAAGCTTATCTAATCTAAATCCTGAAAGTATTTGAGGACAAATACCTTGCTGAATTGCCAAAAGGCATAGATTTAATACACTATCAGTATCAAGCTCGTTTAATATAAATCTTATTGCACTATTACATAAAAAAGGAGGAGTCCATTCTTTTAAAAGTTCTTTTGTCTCATACAATATATTCGCTATGCCAGTAGAAGTAATCTTTTTCTTCTTACCTGCCTTTTTACTCAAAACTCTCTCCTACTATCAAGAAGAAGGGTGACAGGACCATTGTTTAAAAGATGCACCTTCATCATTGCACCAAAAACACCTGTTTTCACATTAATGCCATAGCCTTTAGAAAGTTCAACTACCTTTAAATATAAAGCCTTAGCTTCATCTCCCTTAAGGGCCTTTATAAAAGAAGGCCGCCTACCCTTCCTGCAATCTCCACAAAGCGTAAATTGACTAACAATTAAAAGCTCTCCACCTATATCTATAAGGCTTTTGTTTAATCTACCTTTATCATCGTCAAAAACTCTTAAATTGCATATTTTATCTGCTATATATTTGGCATCTTTTTCGCAGTCCCCTTGCTCGACTCCTAAAAGTACAAGGGCACCAGTTGAAATTTCTGAAATAATCTTTCCATCAACTTCAACCTTTGCAAAAGATACCCTTTGCCATACTGCTTTCATAAATATTTCTCCTATCAGAATTAAAAAACTTTTCTTGACAAACTAGTTTTAAAATCAAAAATAGAAAAAGCTAAGATTAAAATCACAGTATAAATTAGATTATATGTATAAAAAAGATCCCTCAATAAAAATAAATGAAAAAGAACTTAAGGATTGTAGCTTAACCACCTTAAAAGAATACTCTCTAAAACTCTGGCAGCCTAAAGATGGTTATAGATTCTCCTTAGATGCACTGTTATTGTCGGAATTTATTAGATTACGACATAATGAAAAGATCATTGACCTTGGTACAGGTTGCGGAATCATTGCAATCTTACTAGCTAGAAAAGGAGCTAAATTGATTCATGGTGTTGAAATACAAAGGCGTCTTTCAATACTTGCAAATAAAAATGTTGAGATAAACAACCTTCAAAAACGTATTAAGATTGTCCATGCAGATATTAAAGATTTAAAACTAAAGTATAAGGCAGGAACCTTTGACAGAGTAGTTACAAATCCACCTTATAGAGCTGTAGGCACAGGCAGAATGTGTCCTAAAGATGAAGAGGCTCTAGCAAGACATGAAATCCTAATAACCTTAAAAGATATCTTATCTATTTCTAAATACTTATTAAACCCTGGAGGATTAATAGACATTATATATCCAGCAGATAGAGTGTCAAAATTGATATATGAAATGAAAAATTTTAATCTGGAACCAAAGATCATTCAATTTGTCCATCCTTATAATAATATGGTTGCTAGATTGGTTTTAGTGGAAGGGAAAAAAGACGCCAAAGAGGAAGCTAGGGTTTTAGAACCTCTTTTTATATCTAAATAGAAGATAGCTTGGGTTGTGAAAAAAGAGATTATAGCTCATAGTACAAAAATAGTAAGTGATGGCTATTGTATATCCAAACAAAAGGATAAAAAGGTCTTACTTATAAAAGGAGCTCTACCCAATGAGACCTTAAGGTGTAGAGTTTTAAAAGAGACAAAGTCTTACATATTATCTGAAGTAAAAGAGGTCTTAGAGCCTTCTATACATAGGGAAAATCCCTTGTGTGAAAATGCATATTTATGTGGAGGATGCACTCTTGGATACACAACCTATGAGTATCAATTGAAACTAAAAAGAGATATTGTTTTAGATAATCTAAAAAGAATCGCTAAACTTGATATATCTGATATTGACGTTATACCCTCTAAGAAAAGCCTTGGATATAGAAATAGAATAAGACTTAGATTTAAAACAGGAGCGGGAATTGGTTATTTTAGTTATGGAACAAATAGGTTTGTACCTATAGAAAAATGCCTTTTAGCAAGAGCTCCTATCAGAAGAATTTTACCTTATATATTTTTATTTTTTAGACAATATAAACCCAAAGGAATTGAAGGACAAATAGAACTCATAAGCCCACCTAAAGACAACAGGGTATTTTGCACTATAATTAGTGATAAAAAAGAGGTAGCATTTAAGCTATTAAAAGAACTTGTTACAGATAAACTTGTAGTAGGTGGAACCATATTAGTTAATAAAAACTTTTTCTCTTATGGCTACACTACACTTAAATGGCCATACAATATAGAATTTAGTAACTATCAAAAAGATTTTTTTATTTGGACTAAGCCTGGATGTTTTAGCCAAATAAATTGGCAACAAAACCTAAAAGTAATTAATACAATTGTAAATGAAGCCGAAAATATAGGGTGTAACAAGATAGTTGATTTATATGCAGGATTTGGGAATATCTCAATCCCTATATCTTTTGTTTGCAACAATATAATTGCTGTTGAACAAAACCCTTTAGCAATAAAGGCCTTAAGGGAAAATGTAAAAAGACTGGGAATCCTAAATATAGACATAATGTTAAATAAGGTAGAAAGGTGTGTAAATGGTATTTTAACCACTAAAAAAGATGTAAAAATTATCATCTTAGATCCACCAAGGACAGGGGCTAAGGAGGTGATAAAAAGTATAAAAGATAATATAAGTTCTCATATATTTTATCTTTCTTGTTCGCCCGTTACTTTTTCTAGAGACATAAGAATATTATTAGATTATAATTATAAAATAAAGAAGATAATAGCTTATGACTTTTTTCCTCAGACTCATCATGTGGAGTTATTAATACAACTTGACCAATAGGCATTAATATGCTTATTAGAATAACAATAACTAATACAATTATGTGTTATAATTTTTTAAGTATTTCTTTTTTAATTTATAAAAATCAAGTATTGACAAAAGTATATATTAATGAATAAAGTTTTAACAAATTCCTGTCAGGGAATGGATATCTCTGGCGATTCAGGAACAGGCCTTCCTTACAGGCCCCAAATGCTGTTCGAGGGAAGGGGATTCCCTAAATATTTAATTTTGTTTGATAGAAAGTAAAAGAACAAGTGGAACCTACTAATAGGATTCAAGCTAAGCGTATGAGAGATTGTGTTTTGTGTTTTGATAATATGAATCTATATAATCTAAAAGGTGATTCCCGGTTTCTTTACAATTCATCAAGAAAGTAGCTTTAAAGTTGATAAGAAGTAATACTTTTTGTCCTGTAAAAAACCAGGATAAAGGAGGTAAAAAAATAAAATGAGTGGACAAGTGTCTAGTCCACCAGAAGGTGTAGACATGGCGACAAAAGAAAAGGAAAAGCAAGAAAAAGAAAAAAAAGAGAAAAAGACCACTAGAAGACGGCGTTCTACTTCTACAAAAAAAGAAAAGGTAGAGGAAAAAGAGGTCAAAGAACAACAAGAAGAAAATGAATCTAAAGATAAAGAAGAAACTAAGGAAGAAGAGACTGAAAAAGGCATAGAGGAAGAAGCTAAAGAAGAGACAACCACTTCTAATAATAAAAAGACTACTAAAAAGATTATACTAAAGAGCTCAAAGAAAAAGAATAAAGAGAAAAAAGAAGAAAATGAAGAGGCTTGTCCTGAAGAAAGCCAAAATGGGTCTGATAATGGCTCAAAAGAGCTTATAAAACCCGCCAAATCCTTATCTGAAATAATGAACCTTGCAGAACTTAAGAAAAAACAAGTGGTTGAACTTTATCAAATAGCCCAAAGCCTTGGCATAAGTGCTCACAGTGCACTTAGAAAGCAAGAGCTTATATTTGCAATACTTCAGGCTCAAGCAGCACAAAATGGTCCTGTATATGGAGAAGGTGTATTAGAAATATTGCCAGATGGCTTTGGTTTTTTAAGGTCTCCTGATTACAATTATCTGCCTGGCCCTGATGATATCTATGTATCTCCTTCCCAGATAAGACGTTTTGGATTAAGGACAGGAGACACTGTATCTGGACAAATAAGGCCACCTAAAGAAGGTGAAAGATATTTTGCTCTACTAAAAGTAGAATCTATAAATTATGAGCCTCCAGAAAACTGTATAAATAAAGTCTTGTTTGACAATCTAACTCCTCTTTATCCTCAAGAACAACTAAAGATGGAAACAGAACCAGATAACTACTCTGGTAGAATAATGGATCTTTTAACTCCTATTGGAAAAGGACAAAGAGGCTTAATTGTTGCGCCACCGCGTACAGGCAAGACTATGTTACTTCAAAGTATTGCCAATTCTATTACAAGAAATCATCCAGAGGTTATCTTAATTGTATTACTAATAGATGAAAGACCTGAAGAAGTCACAGATATGCAGCGTTCTGTAAAGGCTGAGGTTATAAGCTCTACTTTTGATGAACCAGCTCAAAGACACGTCCAGGTATCTGAAATGGTGATTGAAAAGGCAAAACGTTTAGTAGAACACAAAAGAGATGTTGTTATCCTGCTTGACAGCCTTACAAGACTTGCACGTGCATATAATACAGTTGTTCCCCCAAGTGGAAAGATATTATCTGGTGGTGTTGATTCTAACGCACTTCATCGTCCTAAACGATTCTTTGGTGCTGCAAGAAATGTAGAAGAGGGTGGAAGCCTCACAATTATAGCTACTGCACTTGTTGATACAGGAAGCAGGATGGATGAAGTAATATTTGAAGAATTTAAAGGCACTGGTAATATGGAAATCCATTTAGATAGAAAGCTTACAGACAAACGTATCTTCCCATCCATAGATATAAATAAATCTGGTACTAGAAAAGAAGAACTCTTGTTGCCAGAAGACGTGCTTAAGCGCGTATGGATACTAAGAAAGCTTCTTTCACCATTAAATCCAATTGATAGTATGGAATTCCTTTTAGATAAGATGGAAGCTACATCTAGCAATGAAGAATTTTTGGCTGCTATGAATAGATAAATAAAATAAAGACTTGACGTTTCTAGCTCAAAGTGATTTTTTATAGTGCTTGTGTATTCTAGGATATAAAAGTTTGGAGGTTTTTATAATGAAGGATAAAATCCATCCACCTTATTATAAGGCAAAAGTAAGATGTGCCTGTGGCGAGGAGTTTGAGGTAGGTTCTACCAAAAAAGAAATAAGAGTTGAAATATGCTCAAAGTGTCATCCATTTTTTACAGGTCAGCAAAAATTAGTAGATACTGCTGGACGTGTAGAAAAATTTAGGCGTAAGTATGGATTTCTTGAGGGAGAAAAAAAATAAAACAGGAAGATCTCCTATTTCTTCCTTATTTCTTTACTTACTTCTTGCACCTACAACTGTTGGTGGTCAGGCAGTCATTGAAGGGGTAATGATGAGAAGCCCTAAGGCTATGTCTATAGCTGTTAGACGGCCTGATGGCTCTGTTGTAGTAAAAAAGAAGAGATGGATCTCTATTGCAGAAAGACTTCCATTTTTAAAACTCCCCTTTTTAAGAGGAGCAGTGATACTAATTGAGTCAATCATAAATGGTATTGAAGCACTTAATTTTTCTGCAATGCAACAAGAAGAAGAGCCTAAAGAAAATAGTAAAAATTCATCTAGCTCCAATATAACCATATTTTTAACTATGGTTATTGCTATATCTCTTGCTCTTTTTCTGTTTATAGTCTTACCACATGTAGTAAGTAGAGTTATACTTATAATTTTTGGTAGCAAAGCAGGACTTGGAAGCCTTAGTTTTAATCTATTAGATGGAGGAATAAAACTTGGCCTTTTCCTTGGTTACATAATTGCTATAGGTTTTTTACCAGATGTAAAAAGGGTCTTTGCATATCATGGAGCAGAACACCGCTCAATATATACATTTGAAGCAGGTGAGGCATTAACAGTAAAAAATGCTCAACAACACAGCACCCTTCATCCACGTTGTGGTACATCTTTTATAATAGTTGTCTTGATGGTAAGCATAATTGTATTTGCGTTTAGCTTTAAAACGTTAAATATAACTAATATGCCAGTTGTATTAAGAGCAGCTACAGCTATTTTGATAAAACTTGCTCTTATGTTACCTATAGCTGGTATTTCTTATGAGATAATCCGTTTTGCATCTATGCCAATAGGGAGATGGGCGTCTTTTATGGTGTTTCCTGGACTTTTAGTACAAAAATTGACCACTAGAATACCTGAAGATGACCAAGTAGAAGTAGCATTAACAGCACTTAAAGCTGCTCTAGAAATAGAATCTAATACATAAAAAATATAAAATTTTTATAAATAGTTGTCTAAAAGGTCATGAGTAATCAAACTATGTTCTCAAAACTAAAAGAATTAGAAGAAAAATATATGGCTCTTGAAAACGAAATGAGCCAACCAGATATCTTTAATGATAGACAGCGTTATCTAAAAGTTGCTAAAGAACATGCTGAATTAGAAGAGGTAGTAAAGGCCTATAGGGACTATCAAAAACTAGAAAAACAAATAGAAGAAAATAAGGCTCTTCTATCTGATCCTGATCCAGAGATACAAGAATTAGCAAAAGAGGAACTAACTCAGCAGAAAAAAGAGATCGAAAGATTAAAAGAAAAGATTAAGATCCTTCTCTTACCCAAAGATCCCAATGATGAAAAAAATGTTCTGCTTGAGATAAGAGCAGGCACAGGTGGGGATGAGGCAGCACTTTTTGCTGCAGATCTATTTAGGATGTATAGCCGCTATGCAGAAAGAAAGGGCTGGAAGGTTGAAATAATGAATGCAAGCCCTACAGATATAGGTGGCTTTAAGGAAGTAATAGCACTTGTAAGTGGAGACAGAGTCTATAGTAGACTTAAATATGAAAGTGGCACTCATAGAGTACAACGTGTACCAGAAACAGAAACTCAAGGACGTATTCATACATCTGCAGTTACAGTGGCTGTACTACCAGAAGCAGATGAGATAGATGTAGAAATAGATCCATCTGAACTTAGAATAGATGTCTTTAGAGCAAGTGGCGCAGGTGGTCAGCATGTAAACAAAACCGAGTCTGCAGTTAGAATAACCCATATCCCAACAGGACTGGTGGTACAGTGTCAAGATGAACGTTCACAGCATAAAAATAAGGCTAAGGCAATGAAGGTCTTATATGCAAGGCTTTTAGACCTTAAAAGACGTGAGCAACAAGAACATCTAACTCAAGAAAGACGAGCTATGGTTGGAACTGGAGATAGGAGTGAACGAATAAGGACTTATAACTTCCCTCAAGGTCGTGTTACAGACCACAGAATTGGACTCACTCTTTATAAACTAGATGCTGTAATGGATGGAGATCTTGATGAGATTTTGGATGCGCTTGGTACATATTTTCAAGCTCAAGCCCTAGCAGAAGGCTAATTATAGATAATTATAATTAAAAATTAATCTATCTTAGAACATAATTTTTATAAAGAAGATATATATGAATGTCATATATCTTTAAAGATATCCCTTTTATAACAATAAAAGAATTGTTAAGACAAGCAACTGAACACCTAAAAAGTTCAAGTGAGAGCCCAAGACTTGATGCAGAGATACTTCTGTGTCTTTGCTTTAACAGAGAAAAGACTTGGCTTTATACTAATCTTGACACTTATGTTCCTAAAGAAATCTTAGATAACTTCAGACTACTTCTAAAACGTAGGCTTAACAAAGAACCTATAGCTCACATTGTTGGATACAAGGAATTTTGGAAAGATAAATTTTTAATTAATAAACACACCCTTATTCCTAGACCAGAAACAGAATTAATTGTTGAGCAAAGTTTGCTTTGGTGCAATAAACACAAGATAAAAGAGCCAAAGATATTAGACCTAGGAACTGGCACAGGCAATATTGCACTAAGTATATTAAGAGAAATAGAAGATGCTAAGGCCTTTTGTCTAGATATCTCCTTAGAAGCAATTAAACTAGCAAGAATAAATGCAAAAAGACTAAAAGTAGAAGACAGAGCATACTTCTTTGTATCTGATTGGTTTAATGCCATTAAAAAACAGCCTTTTTTTGATGTAATAGTTACAAATCCTCCTTATATAAGCTCAGAAGAGTTAAATCTAGTTGATCAAACAGTAAAGGAATTTGAACCTCAAAGTGCATTATTAGCAGAAGAAAATGGGTTGTCAGAAATAAAAAATATCTTACATGCCCTACCCTTTTATGTTAAAAGCCCTATGCTATTTATATCTGAGATAGGCTTTAAGCAAAAAAAGGATATAATAGCTATCCTAGATACACTAAGGACTAGAGAAGAGATTAAATTTCAATATCAGATCTTAAAAGATTTAGCAGGATTAGACCGGGCGATTAAGCTCGAATTTGCATAAAAATAAAAAATAACAATCTATCTTTTCTTTTTGTTGTAAATCTAATAATTTAGTTTTAAAGCTAATAAGGTTAAAATGACTCACGTGGAGGATACATGGCAGAGACAATAAAAGTAGGATTAATTGGCTTTGGAACTGTAGGAAGTGGTACAGCAAAGATACTTCTGGGCCAACAAGAACTAATATCAAAAAGGGCTGGTTGCAAAATAATACTTTCAAAAATATGCGATAAAGACATAACTTCAGATAGAGGGGTTAGTGTACCTAAAGATATCCTTACAACTAATGTAGATGAAGTATTAGATGACCCTGATATAAAAATTGTCATAGAATTAATCGGTGGAATAGAACCTGCTAAAAGCTTTATTTTAAAGGCTATAAAAAATAAAAAACATGTAGTTACAGCCAACAAGGCCCTTTTGGCAACTTACGGGCATGAAATATTTAGTACAGCATATAAACATGATGTAGAAATAGGTTTTGAGGCAAGTGTAGGGGGTGGAATCCCAATCATAAAAACAGTTAAAGAAGGACTTGTTGCAAATGATATAAAAACAGTGCTTGGAATTATGAATGGTACTGCCAATTACATCTTAAGTTCTATGACAGATCAGGGAATATCTTTTGAACAAGCCCTTAAAAAGGCTCAGGAGCTTGGATATGCTGAGGCTGACCCTACTTATGATGTAGAGGGTATTGATACAGCACATAAACTTGCAATAATGGCAATGCTTTCATTTGGAGTAAAGGTAAGTCTTGATGATATCTATACAGAAGGAATAACTACTCTAAAGCCAATAGATATCTCTTTTGCTTCAGAATTTGGCTATCGAATAAAACTTCTTGCAATTGCTAGAAAACACAAGGATGGGATAGAACTTAGAATTCACCCTACGATGGTTCCAGAATCTCATCTACTGGCCCAAGTAAACCAAGCCTACAATGCAATCTATCTAGTAGGTGACTCTGTAGGAAAGGTATTATTGTATGGACTTGGTGCAGGACAGATGCCCACAGGAAGTGCAGTAGTATCTGATGTGGTTGACATTGCAAGAAACTTATCTAAGGAAGCAACAAATAGAGTATACTCTACAGGAGTGCCTTTTGATACTTTAAAAGAGCTTACTCTAAAGCCTATGTCAGAAACTATTGGTAGGTATTACTTTAGATTTTCTGCAATGGATCAACCAGGAGTTCTGGCTAAAATTGCTGGCATATTAGGAGAACATGGCATAAGTATTGATTCTGTAGTACAAAAAGGTAGAGGACAAAAAAAGAGATCAGTCCCTATTGTTATGCTCACTCATGAGGCAAAAGAAGAAGAGGTAAAAAAGGCTTTAGAAAAAATAGATACCCTTCAGGTATTAACTGATAAAACTGTCCTAATACGAGTAGAGTCTCAAGATTCTCTTGAGTAATTATTAATAAAAATATCTCCTAAGAGAAGGAGGTTTAACTAAAGTGAGTGAAGAAAAACTCAATCAAAACCAGCCAGAAGAAAATAAGAAATATTTAGTCCTTGTAGGAGATGGAATGGCAGATTTTCCAATAGATGCCCTTGGTGGAAAAACAGTATTAGAAGTAGCAAGAACTCCTGCAATGGATAGACTAGCAAGACTTGGATGCTTAGGTACTGTACGCACAGTTCCAGAAGGCTATCCACCAGGAAGTGATGTAGCCAACATGTCCCTTATGGGTTATGACCCCAAAAAGTATTATACAGGTAGAGGTCCTCTAGAGGCAGCAGCGCTTGGAGTAAAGATGAATCCTGAAGACGTAGCATATAGATGTAATCTTGTTACTCTAAGTTTTAGAGAAGGAAGAGTCTATATGCACGATTATAGTGCTGGACATATATCTACTGAGGAAGCACATCAATTATTAAAAGACTTTGCTCCTCACGTACCCCCAAGGTCTTTTGATCTAATTCCTGGGGTTAGTTATAGACATGTTTTGATCTGGAAAGGTGGTCCAGAGGGCATACCTACAGTACCACCTCATGACTTTACAGGTATGGATGTAACAGAGGCATGGCACACATATGAAGAGGAGCCAATGCTCTATGAACTTTTAACAAAGGCTATAACCTTCTTCCATCATCATCCAGTAAATGAAAAGAGAAGGGCTGAAGGAAAACTTCCTGCAAATTCTCTTTGGCCTTGGGGTCAAGGTAGAAGACCAAGAATCCCAACCTTAAAAGAACTCTATGATATAGAGGGGGCAGTAGTTGCAGCAGTAGATCTTATAAAGGGACTTGGTGTATGGGCAGGAATGGAAATTGTAGAGGTACCCGGTGCTACTGGTTATCTTGATACAAACTATAGAGGCAAGGCTCAAGCTGCTCTTAAGATCTTACAAGAAAAAGATCTTGTCTTTTTACATGTAGAAGCTCCTGATGAGGCAGGACATGCTGGCAATATGAAAGAAAAGATCAAGGCTATAGAGAACTTTGATAAAGAAGTAGTTGCCCCTATCTTAGATGGACTTAAAGACCTAGGCTATCCATTTAGAATGCTTATAGTAACAGATCACTTTACACCAATTGTCCTAAAGACCCATGCACCTGGACTTGTACCATTTATTATATATGACAGTACAGATGTTAAAGAAAATGAAGATGCTGCGTATAATGAAAAGGCAGCAGAGAGATCTGAATTAGTAGTAGAACAAGGACATAGATTACTTTCTATGCTTATCGGTAGAGAACCCAAAGAGATCGAGATGGACAGAAGAAGGCGATAGTAAATGGATAAGATAGAACTTATTCCACCTATTTTAAAACATCGTTACAGGGTAATATATGCTGATACAGATGCAGCAGGTGTTGTATACTATGGAAATTATCTTAGATTCTTTGAAATAGGAAGAACAGAATTCTTACGTGAATTAACTGATATCTCTTATAAAGAAATAGAAGACTCTGGAATACTCTTACCTGTAACAGAAAGCTACTGTAGATATAAAGCATCTGCTAGATATGATGATCTACTTGAGATATCCACAAGCCTTATAAAATTTTCTAAAGTTTCTATTAGCTTTGCTCATGAAATAAGAAAGCTGGATAACAATCAATTACTTGTAACAGGTTATACAAAACATGCTTCTATAAATAGGGAAGGTAAAATATCTTCCCTTCCCTCTTTTGTATTAGATAAATTAAGAGAGCGCATTGGTTGAGGCATAGTTATGAAAGTAGAAACTCATGAATTAAAGGTTGAGATGAAAGTTGGTGTTGATATAAAAGATATTACCCCAATCATAAATGAGATAGTCGCTAACTCTGGTATAACAAGAGGCATTATAAGTATAAGTGTTATAGGATCAACAGGCTCAATTACTACAATTGAGTATGAACCAGGAGTTATAGAAGATTTAAAACGAGCAATAAATAAATTGGCCCCACCAGATGACGAATATATGCATGAGCTAGCTTGGCATGATGGAAATGGCCATAGCCATGTACAAGCTGCACTTTTAGGCCCAAGTGAAAGTTTTACAATAGAAAATGGGAGGGTTGTTCTTGGTACTTGGCAACAGATCGTAACTATAAATCACGATGTAAGAGCAAAGGTAAGAAGGATATATGTTACCATTATAGGAGAATAA
>CAZODM010000057.1:0-14161 GCA_964578585.1 uncultured Desulfobacterales bacterium
TAACTATTTGTTAGGATCAATAATTGTGCTTCTCTTTTGCTAAATAATCGATACTAATAAAGTTAGCTAATAAAGAGCTTAAGTATTTAAAAATGGCATAATTATACTTACATGATTTATAGTAAAGAAAAAATAAATAATTTTCTCCTTATTATAAAACGTTATTCTTTAAATATTGTTAAGCTATTGAGACATGATTGATATAAAGCTGGGATTAATAATATTTTGGCGGAGAGGGTGGGATTCGAACCCACGGTGCGCCTTTTAAGCGCACAAGCGATTTCGAGTCGCCCCCGTTATGACCGCTTCGGTACCTCTCCTTCTATCTTCTATATAATTTAATAAGATAATATTTTAGTGACAATAATCTATTGACTTTGGATATTCTAAAATTTTGTACAAAAATTTTTGTATAAAAATCCCCTGCCGGCAAAATGGATGGAGGTGGGTATGTTGGTCGTCTTGTTGGAGATGGTACAGAGGGACCGGCAGGGGAAAACTGTCAATATATTATCATTTAAATAACGTCTAAACATAAAAAAGTCAAGAAGTTATTTATAAAATAATTTACATGTTAAAAAACTTTTTAAGCTCATCCCCTTGTTTTTATAAATAAAACTTTTTATTTTCTGAAATATAAAATTTAAAAGATCAGGTGTCCCAAAGCCTTGGTAAAAATAAAAAAAGATTTAAAAAAGTCAATAGTTTTTTCCATTGTTTTTGTTTTATTGCTGTTAGCGATAACAGTTTTAAAAAATTTTTCTAATCAGACTAAACCACAAACTTCTAATATTCCTACAGCAACTATTTCAGAATTAACTGTCTCAAATTCTAATACAAATTTACTCGCATATTTTACTTTAAATATAGAGAAATCAAATATATTAAAACAAATTCTTATATCTGGAGTACCCATAAAATTTATGTATTATATAAGAGTTTACATTCCAAATAGTCATTTAATAAGCTTTTTTAAGTATGATATAGCAGATAAAATTTTAATAAAAACAGTTAGTTATGATAGCATTAAAGGAACTTATCAAATACATATTATAGGTTCTAATATACAGACTATTACTGTTAACTCTTTTAAAGATGTTTTAAATAATATATGTCAGATTAATGACTTACCAATAACTTCTTTAAGTAACTTAAAGAAAGGTGAACAGCATATTTTAAAAGTAAAAGTAGAAGCAAAAAAGGTTTTAACCTCTGTTCCATTAAAAGGTATTTTAAGTATATTTTCTTCTGATATATTTGAGACAAATTGGTATGAAATCAAATTTACCTATTGATGAAATAAAACGTAGAAAAAGAGAAAAGATACTAATTTGTATCATAATACCTCTAATTCTATTTCTATTTATAATAGAATATTTACTCTTAAAAAAGAGTATCAATCTACCTTCTTTGAGTAATTTAGTTGTTTTTGCTCTTATTAACATAAATACTATTCTTTTACTTTTACTTGCATTCTTAATATTAAGAAATCTAGTCAAATTAATATTTGAAGATAGAGCTGAAATATTAGGTGCTAAATTACGTACAAAGTTAGTTGTTACATTCTTTGTTTTATCTTTTATACCAACTATTTTACTATTTTTTGTTTCTATACAATTTTTATCTACAAGTCTTAATTATTGGTTTGATGTAAAAGTAGAAAATTCATTAAAAGATGCTATAGAACTTGGTAGATACTTTTATGATCTAAAATTAAAAGAATTAAATATAACTTCTAGACAGATATCAAAAATTATTTCTAATGAATGTGCTATATACAATTTTAATAAAAGTTGTTTAGAAGAAATAAGTAATACAAAACTTAAAAAATTACTTGATATAGATGATTATGATTCATTGGAATTAATCCTTCCAACTTATGAAAGAATTGTATGTTTGTATAAACAACCCCTTATTTCTCCTCCAGTATCACCTTCTGTTTCCATCCTGAGCCAATGTTTTAAGGGACAGGCTTCTCATACTACAATAAAACTTGCAAATATTGGGGAACTTTTAAGGGTATTAAGACCTCTTAAAGATTCAAGGGGACATATTTATGCTATTTTGGTAATAGGTAAAATTATTCCTAAAAACATTAGTAAGTTACTATGTGGTATAAAAACTGGTTATATCGATTATAAACAACTCCTTTTATATAAGAATCCAGTAAAACTTTCCCTTTTTTCTATATTGTGTCTTATTACTTTGCTGATATTGTTTTCTTCAATCTGGTATGGTTTTAGATTAGCGAAGGGGATCACAGAACCTGTTAGAATGCTTGCTGATGCTACTTATAGAATTGCTGAAGGAGATCTTGATTTTAAATTAGAAACTCATGGTAGAGATGAATTACATTCCCTTGTGAAGGCATTTAATACAATGACTCAGGAGCTTAAGGAGGCTAAGACAAGAGCTGAAGAAGCTAATGCTAAACTTAGAAGATCGAATGTTGAGCTTGAACAAAGAAGACACTATATGGAAGTTATCTTACAAAATGTAGCTGCTGGTATTATATCTTTAAATAGTTCTGGATTAATCACTATTATGAATCGTTCGGCAGAATCTATCCTTGATTTACCTGCAAATGCTGTAATTGGAAGACACTATAGTGAACTTTTAACCTCAGAGCAAAGAGAACAGTTTGAACAGATAAAAAAGGAACTCCTTTCTAGTAATAAAGGCACAATTCAACGTTCAATAAAGATTGTTATTGGACAAAAACCTTTATCATTACTAGTTAGTTTTAGTTTACTTAAAGATCAAAAAGGCAATGAATTAGGTATGGTTTTGGTTTTTGATGATCTTACAGAACTTGAAAGAATTCAACGTATAGCAGCATGGAGAGAAGTAGCAAGACGTATTGCACATGAGGTCAAAAATCCACTTACTCCTATAAAACTTTCTGCTCAAAGACTTAAAAAAAGATATATAAATCATATAAAAGATGAAGATGAAAGACAGGTATTTGACAGATGCATATCTACTATAGTTTCTCAGGTAGAAGAGTTAAGACGTCTTGTTAATGAATTTTCAAAATTTGCTAGAATGCCTGCACCAAATCTTAAACCTGATTCAATAGAACAGATTGCAGAAGAGGTATTAGAATTGTATAAGCAAGCTCATAAGGATATTAGATTCACAATTGAGCGAGAGCCTAATTTGCCTCAAGTTTTATTGGATAGGGAACAAATAAAGCGAGCATTTATTAATTTATTTGATAATGCTGTTGCTTCTATAGAAGGAACAGGAGAAGTCAAGATAAAAATTTTAAAAGATGAGATTGCAAGAAAATTAATAATTGTTATTAGTGATACAGGGCATGGTATTTCAGAACAGGATAAGGCTAGACTTTTTGAACCATATTTTTCTACAAAACAAGGTGGGACAGGGCTTGGTCTTGCTATTGTAAATACTATTGTTCAAGACCATAGTGGTACAATAACAGTAGAAGATAATGAACCCAAAGGAACTAAATTTATAATAACTTTTCCTATAACAACATAACAAAAATATTAGTTATGAAGATAAAACAAAAGATTTTAGTAGTAGATGATAAACCTTCTACTTTAGAGTCTGTTACAGGGGTGTTAGAAGATTTAGGTTTTGAGGTTGATACAGCACTTGATGGTGAGACAGCTTTAAAAAAATTAGAAGAGTCTCTACCTGAGGCTGTGTTACTTGATATTTGGCTTCCTGGAATAGATGGATTAGAGGTCTTAAAAAAGATAAAACAGGACTGGCCAGTACTTCCTGTAATTATCATGTCTGGCCATGCCACAATAGAGACAGCAGTTAAAGCTACAAAGCTTGGAGCATATGATGTTATAGAAAAACCTATATCTTACGAACAAATAGAATTAACTATTAGAAATGCTATTAAGTATAGAGATCTACAAGAAGAAAATATTCTTCTTCGACAAAAGGCTGTAGGTAGGGTAGAGCTAACTGGTGAAAGCCCTGCCATGAAACAGCTTAAGGAACAGATAGCAATTGTTGCTCCAACAGATGCTTGGGTTTTGATTCAAGGAGAAAATGGTACAGGTAAAGAGCTTGTAGCTCAGACCATTCATAGGCTTAGTAAGAGAAGCAACAAGCCTATGGTAGAGGTAAATTGTGCTGCTATTCCTGAAGAGCTTATAGAAAGTGAGCTTTTTGGACATGAAAAGGGTGCTTTTACTGGAGCAACCTCTATGAAAAGGGGAAAGTTTGATTTAGCAAATGGAGGCACTCTATTTTTAGATGAGATAGGAGATATGAGCCTAAAAACCCAGGCAAAAATATTGCGCATCTTACAAGAACAAAAATTTCAAAGAGTAGGTGGAAGCAGAACCATTTCTGTAGATGTAAGAATTATTGCGGCAACTAATAAAGACTTAGAGAAAGAGATAGAAAAAGGAAATTTTAGAGAGGATTTGTATTATAGATTAAATGTAATTCCAATTTATGTTCCTCCTTTAAGAGAGCGTACAGAAGATATACCATTGTTATTTGAGGAATTTATGAAGGAGTTTGGGGCTTATGCTAGAGGTATAAAACATGTTCAGCCTGAGGTTTTTGATGCACTTTCTAGTTATAATTGGCCAGGTAATGTAAGAGAATTGAGAAACTTGGTTGAGCGACTTGTAATCTTGGCAAGGGGTGAAGAGATTACTATAGATGATTTACCACCTAATTTACGAAATTCTAATAAGAGTATTGCCAATCTCTCAAATGCAAATGGAAAAGTAGAGATTCCACATTATTTTTCCACTAATGATTATAGAAAAGCAAGACAGCTCTTTGAAAAAGAGTATCTTGAATATAAATTAAAACAATATAAGGGGAATATTACCAAGACTGCGGAAGCAATAGGTATAGAAAGGCGGCATTTACATAGAAAAATCAAAACATTAGGAATCAAGGTTTAATAACTGATTAATTAAAACTTTTTTCTTCTCCCTTAAGTAGCCGCTTTATATTGTCTTTGTGTTTTATCCATATAATAGCCGCCATAGACCAGCCCATTATCTGTAGAGGTATAGCAGGACATAAAAAGTGCATAATTAATGGTGCAACAATTGCGGCACTAAGGGAACCAACTGATACATATTTAAATAACTTTACTAGTACAGCAAAGACTAATCCAGCACCAAGTATAGCCCAAGGACATATACCTAAAAATACCCCTGCTGCAGTTGCAACCCCCTTACCACCTCTAAACCCAAGATAAATAGAGAAGCAATGTCCTAAAAATGCTGCCATACCTGTAATAGCTAAAAGAGTTGGTTCTATAGCCATACCAGCACAGGTTATTCTACATCCCATTACAGGTATAAGTCCTTTTAAAACATCGAGGATAAGGGTTGCAAGTCCCCACTTTTTACCAACAACTCTAGCTACATTTGTAGCACCGATATTGCCACTTCCTTCTTTTCTTAGATCTTTTCTATTTAATTTTCCAAATATAAGCCCAAAAGGTATTGAACCTAAAAGGTAACCTGTTACAGGCCACAATATAGTATTTGGAACCATCATGATTACATATACTCCTAATAATTATTTCTAGAGGAGCACCCAGGGCTAACCTCTCCCTTTAATAGGGCCTCTTTGCACGCTTTTCTTAGTTTGTTATAAACTTTTTGTTTTTCTTTGACGTTGATCCCTTTAATACTATCTTCAAAACCTAAAAATCCATCACCATTTTTGTCTTTTATTATAATAGTGTGTTTTTTGTCCTTAGTCCAAAATAGCTCTAAAAAACGACTATAATCAGGTTTTTGTCTTAAAAGCAAGACAATTTTTCCCAATTTGGTCTTTAAAGTTAAACAACTATCATAAGAAGTGATAGGGTCATAAGGCAGGGCAAAAGGTAACATCATAGAGAAAAAATCTTTTTTACTATTGAGGATAACTACTTTTTCGCCAATATAAGATATCTTATATAATTTTAAAATATCCTTATTATTTAAGGCTATACAGCCTTCTGTCCAATCTCTTATTCCTTTTTTTAAAAGTCCTCCTCCATGTATACCTATAGCTCCCCCTAAAGCTGTAGAGGTGGGTGGAGAATATCTAAGTTTTATAGCCCTCCATATTTTCATCATTTGAAAGACTGTTATTAGTCTTCTTCTATAAGCCCACCATGCATCTACTCTATTAGGATAAGAGAGTCCCATAAATAAGTAATACTTAGTATCAGGTTTTTTGTAGGTTATATAAAAACAGCCTTCTGGGGTGGCACAATCTCCTCTCTTTATTTTATCTGAATAGGAATCCAATCCTATTGAGATAGGAAATACTGCTATCTTTTGATTGTCTCTAAAGACAGTTAAAGTCTGAGTTGCTTTATCTATGACAATAAGCTGACGTGATGCATAGGAGTTGGCAGGTAGAAATATCAAAAAGAGCAATAAGAACATAAAAAATATTTCAAAAATCTTTTTTATGGGACTTGTTAAAAAGAAAAAATTTACTAAACTTCTTGTTAAGAATCTTTTTTGTAATGGAGAGTAGAAAAAGGATTTATATCTTAAATATACCAGAAGAGAAAGAGGAGAGAAAAAGATGTTTATTACTAAAGAAGGAATTCGTAAAAGATATATTTCTGGTATAGCAATTGGCGTTGCTGGTCTTATGAGTCTTTTTACCCTAAGTGGTTGTGGGCTTAACCAAAAAGATAGAGCCCTTTTAAAGCAAGCTATCCAATCTGCCCAAGAATCAAAGGCAGCGGCTGCACGTGCTGAGGCTGCTAGTAAACGTTTAGAAGAAATTGCTGCAAAGCTTGAAGCTGCTGCACAAAAGGCAGAAGCTGCTGCAGCAGAGGCAGAAGCTGCTGCAGAAAAGGCAGATGCTGCAACCAATAGGGCAATGGCAGCGGCTGCACGTGCTGAGGCAACAGCAAAAAAGACAGAACGAATCTTTAATAAAAGTTTGACTAAGTAATTCATGATAATTTCTTAATTTTGTGGTTTAGCTACTACAATAGGTATACCATTTTGGTCTTTTATAGCCTTTTTAAGGGCAGTTAGATTGATGTCTAACTGCCCATGTATATCTTGTTGGTCACTTATCAACTTTAGTGCATAAAAAAATGGTTGTTTTATTGTGTGATTGAAGTCTGGAAAGACTTGGATCCAACATCTACCTTTTGCCCACCCCACTTTTATTGGTTGATATATTATTTGTACGAGTGTTCCAACTGGTACGAGTGGAAAAAGTGCTTTTATATCTTCAGGATACATCCTTATACATCCATGACTTACTCTTCTTCCAACTCCCCATGGCTTGTTTGTTCCATGAATACCATAAAACAATCTAGAAAGCCTTAAAATATAATTACCCAATGGATTGTCTGGACCTGGAGGTACTTCTGCTGGTAGGTCTGGCTCATCTTTTCTTACAGATGGCGGTACATACCATGTAGGATTTTTATTTTTACATCGTACTGTATAAAGCCCCAATTGAGTTAAGAATCCCTCTTTGGCAATACCGACAGGTCCTGTTGCAAACATAAGCTGTCCATGTCTTTTAAAGAAGTAATAAAGCCTCATTTCGGCAAGATTTACTACAATACCAGATGCTAAATGATTGTTTGGTAGAATGAACTTTGTTGGTATCAAAATCTTTGAACCAGGTTTAGGAAGCCATGGATCTACTTTAGGGTTAGCTAGTGTTATTTGATTGTAGCCAAGGTCATATCTCCTTGCTATATCTAAAAGGGTATCATTATCACCAACCGTTACGGTCTTTATTTGTCCATAGACACTTGTATTTGGTATAAGCTTAAAAAATAGAAGAGAAAAGGCATTACATGGAATTAACAATAAAATCAAAAGAGATAAAAGAATTGATAACCTTCTAAATGTCAGAAGTCTCATGTTCTAAAAATAACACTAAAGAAAGAATTTTTTAAGTTTCTATATGAATATTTTTAAAACTGAATAATTTTACTGAATAATTTTATTGTCTAACATTATAAGTTTTTGTAAAATTACAAATTTATTTTATAAGGTGTAATTTTAATCTTTAATCCATTTGGAGGACTCTAAATATGACTAACTATTTTAAAGAAGCGGCTCAAAAGATCTATTATGATGCTAAAAATGAGGGCAGACTTATAGAGGGTAAGACATTAAATGAACTAAAAGAACTTGCTCTTAGACAAGATGGAGTGATCCAAACTCAGATTGGCTCTGTAGCCGCAGATTCTGAACCTACCAGCCGTTCAGCCCCCCATACTAAAAATTCTATAGATCATGAATTTGGAGAAGAGGAAGAAAGGCTTGCGCAAAAAGCTGTAGAATATCTATCAAAAGAAAAAATAGTGTGCTTAGATACTATAGTTGGAGATGGACGTGATGGTATTACAGCTCGTTTTATTATGCCAGAAACTTATGCCCAACTAGCCTATGGATTAAAGCTATTATTTGATTATCCTGCTGCAAGAGTCGTAGAGAATCCAACTTATACGATAATATTTTTTACTGATGAGTCCTTTGCTACGAATAAATCTAAACCCCTTATTGAAAAAGATATAAGTATTAGGCTTTGGATGGGGGAAAAAAGAGGAGATCAAGTAAAAATTTGTAGAAATAGTGTGTACTTAGGAGAAGGTAAAAAAGGTGTGTTTCAATTTGAGAGTTGGAGAGTAAAAGCTATTGATAAAGTTGGATTGTTTTTACATGCTGGAGCTAGAAGAGATAGACTTTGGATTTATGATCTTGAGACAGAAAGACCAGAACTCCAAGAAGTGGTCACTTGTGTCTCTGGGCTTACAGCAACGGGTAAAACAACCACTTTATGTAGGCAGTTTGCAAAGATGCCTAGAGAATCCTCTGAGATGATAGGAGATGATGGAGGTACTTTTGGTTTTGATGGAAGCTATGCGGCATTTGAAGTAGGAGGACTATATGTAAAGACAGAAGGCCTTGATGAAAGACAGCCTGAAATACTTAGAGCCGCAGAGTCTAGAGAAACATTTCTTGAAAATGTTGCGATCACTAAGTATCCTTATATGCCAGATTTTAAAGATACCTCAAAAACAGCAAATGGAAGGGCTGTTATTACTCGTGAGAATTTAGAAATAGCAAGTACTTCCCTTAGGGCTCAAAAAGTTGATTACATAATTATGCTTACAAGAAATCCCTTGGTAAACGTAATAAATCGCTTAACTCCAGAGCAGGCTGTAATGCAATTTATATATGGTGAATCTATAGAAAGCTCTGGTGGTAATCCTGAAGAGGCTGGAAAGTTTAAAAGGGTATTCTTTTTAGATCCTTTTGTATGTGGAAATCGTCTAGAACATGCACTTATATTTTATGACATAATAAAAAGAAATAGAATAAAGTGTTATCTTGCTAATACTGGTACAATTGGAGAGCATGAAAGAGATGTATCTTTAAGACAATCGTTGGCAGTATATAATGACTTAACTAGGATACAGTTAAGGTTTAGTTTTGAACCAGATTTCTTAGGCTATTATTTCCCCATTAAGTGTGATAGAGCAAATCTTGATCTGTTAAATGCATATAAACAGTTTAACGATAAGGAACTTTTGAAGAAGAAAGTAAAGGACTTTTTAAGAGGGCGGCAGGCATATTTAGAGGAGTTTGAAGCAAAATATGGAGAGATTCCCTTGCATATAAAGGAATCCTTACCATATAGAGAAGATCAAGTCTTTAAACCAATAAAAGATACAGGTATTATCTTTGAGTAGTTAAAATAGGAGAAGAAATTGTCTAAAAAAAAGTGGCAACAGATAGAAAAAGCCAGGAATCTTTTGGAACTTCCTAAAAAGGTTACTCTTTTAGACATAAAAGATGCTTACCATGAAAAATCAATGTGTTATCATCCAGATAAAGCCTCTTCTGTTGAAGAACAAGAGATATTTAAAGAAAAAATGGTTGAAATAAATCTAGCTTATAAGACTCTTTTAGATTATGTAGAACACTATCAGATAGATTTATCCCCTAATGAACAGGGGATGAGTGATGAAGATTGGTGGATGCACCATTTTGGACAAGATCCTATTTGGGGAGGAGAAAAAGAAGAATAATGGGGCTAATTGTACAAAAATTTGGAGGGACTTCTGTAGCAAATATTGAAAGGATTCAAAATGTTGCTAAGAGGGTAAAAAAGACAAAAGAAGCAGGAAATGATGTAGTTGTTGTCCTATCCGCCATGGCAGGGGAGACTAATAGACTTATAGAACTTGCAAAGAGTATCCAAAAAGATCCAGATCCAAGAGAATTAGATGTACTTTTGGCTACAGGAGAACAGGTCTCTGTTGCACTATTTTCTATGGCAGCTAAAACTTTAGGATTAGATGCTGTCTCCTTTTTGGGTTATCAAATCCCCATTCAGACAGACCCTGCTCATGGTAAGGCTAGAATTCACGAAATTCCTACTGAAAAGCTTAAAAAAGTATTGGAAACAGGTGCCATTCCTGTTGTTGCTGGTTTTCAAGGGATAGATCCTGATGGTGACATTACCACCCTAGGAAGGGGAGGATCAGATACTACTGCAGTAGCAGTAGCGGTAGCGTTAGGTGCTGATGTTTGTGAAATATATACAGATGTACCTGGTGTTTTTACTACAGATCCTAATATATGTAGACTAGCTAAAAAGATAAATAAGATTAGCTATGAGGAGATGTTAGAGTTAGCGAGTCTTGGTGCAAAGGTATTAGAGATACGTTCTGTAGAGTTTGCTATGCGTTATAAGATGCCTATACATGTAAGGTCAAGTTTTTCAGATGAGCCAGGTACGATGGTTGTTGAGGAGGATGAAAGCATGGAAAAGATTCTTGTATCTGCTGTTACTTATAGCAGAAATGAGGCTAGAATTACTATAAGTAAAGTTCCAGATAAACCAGGGATTGCAGCAAGGATATTTTCTCCTGTTACAGATGCCAATATAGTTGTTGATATGATTATTCAGAATACTAGAGCAGGAGATTTAACAGATTTAACTTTTACTGTAGCGCGTTCAGATTATGAAAGAGCTATGGATATAGTAAAACAAGTAGCGGAAGAGATAGGTGCGGAAAGGGTAGCAGGAGATCCTCATATAGCCAAAGTATCGATTGTCGGTGTTGGTATGAAGAATCATGCTGGAGTAGCAGCAAAGATGTTTAGGATATTGTCTGAACATGGCATAAACATTCTTATGATTTCTACATCAGAGATTAAGATTTCATGTGTAATAGATGAGAAGTATACAGAGCTTGCAGTAAGAGCTTTGCATGAAGGTTTTGGGTTAGATAGAGATAATTAAATTTTTAAATAGATAATTTTTTAATTACCAAGGCTTAATGCATTTACATGCATTAAGCCTTTTTATTTTGTATATTTGTGTTGTGTTATAGATGTAGTTGAAATAATTGAAGATATAATTAAAAAGGTTAATTTTAAAGCTTAATTTTAAGCCGTATTGATAACAGATTGATAATACTTAAGGAAGTTATAGTTTCATATACTATGGTCTTTCAGTTACTAGTTGTGATTTTAGTAATGGCTTTTACGGCTGGAATATGATTGTGTGATTTTTTAAGAAAAAAGTTAATGAAATGATTAAATTAATAAATAAGGAAGGGCGGATTCCCCCCTCCCTGTATTTAAATCAATCATACAATAGAAATTTTCTTCTACGCTTTTTAAAACTTTTTATATCTTTTTCTATAATGATCGATATTTCTTTAAAATCTCCACCTGTTTCTAATATCTTTCTTATTTTTTTATTTCCAACTATGAGATCAATAGGCAATTTTTCAAATTCATATTCATATGGTGGTGGGATCCAGAAACATTTCGAGGTTGTTTTTATAATGCTGTATAATATAGCCAATGATAAGGTGTAAGGTCTAAAGCTATTTTTATCTGTTACATGTATTTGAAATCCATAACAATATTGATTGTGCCATTTATTAAATGTAGGTTCAAAGTCTTGTCTTCTTAAGAAAAAGCCATTTTTCTCCCATTCTGGATATAGTTTTATAAATTCATTTAAAAAGGCTTTAGGTTTTAAAAATGGTGCTCCAAATACTTCAAATGGTTTTGTTGTTCCTCTTCCTTCAGAGATATTAGTACCTTCAAATATAACTTGGCCAGGATAAACAAAGGCAGTATCAAGTGTGGGCATATTAGGGGAAGGCCAGATCCATCTAAGTCCTGTTTGATCAAAATACATTGATCTCTTCCAGCCATCCATTTTTATAATATGGAGATCTAAATCTAACTTCTCGTAATACTTAAAATATAGGGCTAGTTCTCCTATAGTCATACCATGACGCATAGGTATTGGTATCAAACCAACAAAAGAGCTTAAAGTTTTATCGAGAAGATTTCCTTCTATAATTTCTCCTCCTATGGGGTTGGGGCGATCTAATACTATAAATGTTATGCCTTTTTTAGCACAAGCTCTCATTGCTAACAACATTGTCCATATATACGTGTAGACCCTGGTACCAACATCTTGAAGATCTACGATAAATATATCGATCAAAGATAGATGCTCATCTTGAGGAATCCTTGTTTTTCCATATAGACTAAAGACTGGCAGATTTGTTTCATCATCTATAATGTCTTGAGTCTCCTTCATGTTATCTTGCTTTTGTGCAAACATGCCATGTTGAGGACTAAACAAACATTTAAGCTTGGCAGGAAAGCTAGAATACAATAAGTTTTTGGTATATATCAGTTTTGAAGTTAATGATGCTTGATGACACAGGAGACCTATTCGTTTATCTTTTACCCAAGAAGGCGGATTAGATATAAATTTTTCTACTCCTAATATTACATTTTTCATAAAAAATAGTGTATTAAAAAATGAAGAAACCTCAAGTTATATATGAAGATAACCATTTACTTGTATTAAATAAACCAGTAGCAATGCCTTGTGTGCCGGATAGAACACGGGATTTGAGTTTATTGGACTGGGCTAAATCATATATAAAAACTAGTAGAAATAAACCAGGGAATGCCTTTGTGGCAGTTGTTCATAGACTAGATCGTCCTGTATCGGGTGTTGTTTGTTTTGCACTTACATCTAAGGCGGCTTCAAGACTTTCTGATCAGCTTAGAAGGCATATCTTTCAAAAAGAGTACATTGCAATTTGTAAAGGGATAGGAAAGGATAAAAGTGGAGAGATTAAGCACTGGGTTTTAAAAGATAGACAAAAAAATCAAGTAATACTTTATGGTGAAAGAAACAGACCTCCTAAGAGCAAGTTAGCATGTACAAAATGGGAGATTTTAGCAGAAAAAGATGGCCTTAGCCTAGTTAAGTTAATCCCTGTAACTGGTAGACCGCATCAGTTAAGGGCTCAAATGGCCTTTTGTAATATGCCTATTTTGGGTGACATTAAGTATGGTTTAGGACCTAGATGTGAAGATGGAGGAATATTTTTACACGCATATAGGTTAAAGATTATTCACCCAACTAAAAAGGAAGAGCTGACATTTTTAGCAAATATCCCTAATAAATTTAGGAATAACTTTAGAGACTGGTTTGTTAAAGATGAAGCATAAAGTTAAGATACCTATAGACGGTGTACTAGATTTACATACTTTTAGGCCAAGTGAAGTAAAGTCTTTGGTCCCATATTATTTAAAGCTTTGTAGAAAAAAGAATATCTTAACCGTCAGAATTATACATGGAAAGGGTAGCGCTACTTTATTACGTACTGTACATTCAATACTTTCTAAATTGGACTATGTAGAAGATTTTGCACTTGCTCCTCAACAGCTTGGTGGTTGGGGTGCAACCCTTGTAAAGCTAAGACCTATTGGCAATAGATTTTAAAAAATAGTCAATTGACAACAAGTATTTTTAGATGTTTATAAATTAATTAATAATAGTGATTGTCTTTATGGGAGCTAGTCTATGAAGGACGAAAGAGGTCTTTATTATTATCCTGTATTGGATAATAAAAATATAAGGATGTATGTTAGATTGAATGTAAAAGATAAAACAATTGAGTTTCGCATGTGGGATGCAAAAGATCCAAGCCTTTGGGAAGAACATGAATGGGTTCCATGGCCAGTAATCCAAGAAGCCGCACAACTTTATAAACGAGAATATAAAAAGGATGATAAAAAGAGACTAGCTCCATTATCTCTTTATGATATAGATATTGCTCTTAGGCTTATTAAGGATGATATAGAAGATAATATGTAAGTAAGTT
>CAZODM010000058.1:0-13901 GCA_964578585.1 uncultured Desulfobacterales bacterium
AAATTATTTGACCTCTTGACTTATTGTTAGGATAAGAGCATAAATAATTTTATTATTCTATTGTTAAAGTTAAAAAAACCGCCCGCAAGGGCGGTTTATAAGTTAAAGGGCCAAAAAGATAAAGAGGTGAGGTGCTATGCAACGGACTCCAATTACAAGAGAAGGTTATGAAAAGTTAAAGAAGGAATTGGAACATCTAGAGAAGGTGGAGCGCTTTGATGTTATAAAGGCAATAGAAGAGGCAAGGGCCCATGGAGACTTGTCTGAAAATGCTGAGTATCATGCTGCAAAAGAGCGGCAAGGACACATTGAAGCAAGGATTCAATATCTAAAAAGCACTCTTGCAAGTGCTGAGGTAATTGACTGTGAGGATCAGTCATGTGATCGTGTAGTATTTGGTGTCAAGGTACGGCTTGAGAACATAGATACAGGAGAAGAAGTTGTTTATCAATTGGTTGGACCTGATGAATCAGATGTTCAGCAAGGGAAAATATCTGTTACATCTCCACTTGGACAGGCATTAATTGGTAAAGAAGAAGGCGATGAAGTAGAAGTAAAGACTCCGGGTGGGTTAAGGACATATGAGATTTTAGAAATATTTATTTAACTATACCAGATATACCAGCTAGATTTAGTAGTTTGATAGGGGGATGTCCCTCCAATTGTGTAAAAATTTAATGATCTAAAGAGGGGTGGACACATGAAAAGAGATTAATCCCTCATTAAGAAGGGATGAGCTTAGAAAGCGCATTTAACAAACACTAAAAGAAGCATTAGAAGCAAAGCTTGAAGATTCCCTTGGCTACTCAAGATGCCAGTGTACTGGTTTAGCAATTCTAGGAACCTATTTTTGGTTATTTTAAATTCACACTCTTGGCTGGACACATCCTAATAGAATTTATACAGTTCTATGAATGCTTTTTATATTTTACTTAATTTTGCAAATTCAAGATGTAATACCCTCTCTCCAACACTATCGAATAGTACTTTTACCTTTTTTGATCCAATTGTTTCAATAACGCATCCTATACCAAATACAGAATGTCTTACTTTACATCCAACAGGAAATCTTTGTTTTTCTAAGGAAACACTATAATGTTTCTTATTAGATATGTTTATCTTATTTTGTTCTTTTATTTGAGATATCTTTTGTGCACTTCTGCTCCAGAGTTTTAAAAGTGGAGAGGGTATCTCCTTTAAAAATCTACACATAGAGGAAGGTTGCATGTAAGAACCAATGCTTATAAGCTGTGGATAGCAAAAATAAAGATCATCTTTTGCTCTAGTTGCCGCCACATAAAATAGCCTTCTTTCTTCCTCAATCTCTTCATCAGAGCTTGCTGCTAAAGATGGAAGCCTTCCCTCTGCAAGAGATATAATAAACACTACCTTCCACTCAAGACCCTTTGCAGAGTGAATTGTTGAAAGACATATCTTACCTTGCTCATCTAATTCATCAGTATCCGGAGGATCAAGGGATATGTCAGCTAAAAATTGATTTCCATCACTATAGGTATTTGAAAGTGCTATAAGTTGCTCTATTTCTAATCTTCTTTTAGGAAAATCCTCAACATAATAAGACTCTAAATATGGCTGATACCATTTTAATATCTTAGATAACATATCTGATATCTTTATATCTTTATCTGCTAGAGTTTTAAGTAGATTGGCAAATTCTAATAGCTTAGTTTTCCATTTGGCACGAGTGTTTAAGTTTACTAGAGCCTCAAAAGGCTCATCTGATGTAAGTATCTCTGCCATTATCTTTTCTATTGTTTTTGGTCCTATGTTTGGGATAAGCTGAAGTGCTCTATTCCAACTTAGAATATCTTGTGGATTAAATATAATCCTTAAAACACTTAATACGTCTTTTATATGTGCAGATTCTGTAAGTCTAAGACCTCCCCTTTTTATAAACTTTATCCCTCTTAGATTAAGTTCTGTCTCAAGTTGAAATGAGTGATAAGCAGCCCTAAAAAGAACAGCTATTTCTGATGGCGCTATTCCATCTTTTATATATTGTTCTATTTGTGAGGCTACAAACTGTGCCTGGTCTTTTTCATCTATAGCCTTGTATAAGTAAGGTTTATTTCCTCCTGTTCTAACTGCTCTAAGGTGTTTTGTAAATTTTTCTTTTGCATGGGCAATTATTGCATTTGTACAATCAAGATTAGGTTGGGTAGTTCTATAGTTTCTTTCAAGTTTTATAATCTTTGTCCCAGGGAAAAGCTTAGGAAACTCTAAAATATTTTTAAAATTAGCCCCTCTAAAGGAATAGATAGACTGAGCATCGTCTCCTACAACCATGACATTGTCATGGGTTTTAGATAAAAGCCTTATAAGTTGAGCTTGTATGAGATTTGTATCTTGATATTCATCTACCATTATAAATTTAAAACGTTCTGATAAATAATTACATATATCTTCTCTCGTAATAAGTAATGTCTTAAAAAGCTCTAAGAGATCGTCATAATCTACTAGCCCATGTCTTTTTTTGTATTCTTTATATGCATTGTAGATATCTACAAGTGTTGGAAGAATAGGCATTAGATGCGGATAATATTCATCTAATATCTCCTCTAATCCTTTACTATGACTAGCGCACTTTCCAAAGATATTTATAATGGATGTAATTTTAGGAAGTCTAGACTCACTCTTTTTAATGCCTAAATCTTTTAAAATAATTGATATAAGAGATTGTACATCAGATACATCTAGTATTGTAAAATCATTATTATAACCAATGAAATTAGCATATTTTCTAAGCATCTTATTTGAAAAACCATGAAACGTACCACCTTGTACTTCATGCGAGACAGGGCCTACAAGTTCAGCCGCTCTGGTTAGCATATTAAAAGCAGCCTTTCTTGTAAAAGTAAGAAGTAAAATATTGGAGGGTTCTACCCCTATTTGTATAAGCCTTGCAACTCTATATACAAGAGTTCGAGTCTTTCCACTTCCTGCACCTGCAACTACTAAAAGAGGTCCTGTTAAATGAATAACTGCTTCTTTTTGTTCAGGATTTAATTGAGAAAAAAGTGTTTCTTCATCTATCATTAGCACTCAACTCATTTGGATTGTTTTTTGCCATTTAAATTCAACTGCTCTTGAAAAGGAAGGACAAAATAAAAACAATTTCCCAAAGGCTCAAGCCTAAAACCTACTCTTCCACCATGTACTTCTATAACCTTTTTAACAAAGTGGAGTCCATGTCCACTCCCTTGTCTATTCCTATGAAGTTTTGCCCTAAATCCTTCATCAAAGATATGGCTCTGTTCAAAAAAATCCAGTTTCGGTCCTGTAGTATAAACATAAAACAAGATACCATCCTTATGTGGTCCAAAATAATCTCTTATAACTTCAAACCCATATTCCATAAATTTTGTCTTATTGCCATTTTCATCTACAACCTCTTCTGTGTATTTTTCTGCATTTGAAAAGAAGTTTGCAAACACCTGAGACATAAGCCCTACATCCACAGAAACAACAAGATCATCTAAAAATTCCTTTGATATATTGTCTTTTATTTTTATATTTCTTCTTTCTAAGCGAGATCTATATCTATCTAATTGAGGATAAAGCACATCCTGTATAAGCCTACAACTTCTTCTTCTTAGGACAAGATGTCCTTTTTCAAAATGATCCCTCCTTAAAAGGCTCTCTAAAAATAGGCTTGTATTTTGATAATGTCGTTCAACCTCTTCATATTGGTTTAATAATTCTTGGTTTAGTTCCTCTAGCCTATCTCTTATCTCCTTTACTTGATCTACATGAGGGCATTCAATAGATTGTCCAAAGGTTATATGTTCATCGAGTTGTCTTCTAATTTCATGTAACTGATCAATCTTCTTTTTAAGAATCTTAAAAAATACTTTATATCTCATATTGGGCACAATTACATTGTGCTCAATATCAGCCACCAAGGTATTTATAAACTTTATATGCTCAACGTTCTGGGTAGCTAAAAGCTTATAATGGAGATTGTAGCCAATCCTATTCGCATACTTTTCAAAAAATAGTTTATCTTTATCTGTCATCTTAGACAGAGGAAATGTCTCAAACATTCCTATGATATCTTGTCCTTTATTAATTGGTTTGCTAGATATGAGGCGTCTATTACCCCTAATTGGAGCAATAAAGCTATCACCAAACTCATAGCTTTTATTTACAAGCCTAATATATTTAGGAGGCTCAGTCCCACACACTCTGTATCCATTTATAGAATCACAAGCTACCCATAACCTTCCTGTCTCTGGATCAACCATATAAAGACGTGAGTCAAATCCTAAAAATACCTTGGGAACAAATACACAAATAGGATAAAAATTTTCTAATGTTTCATATTCTTGAGCAAGATCAAAAAATGCCCTTAAGGCACGACCCTGCATATGGTTAAATGCATAGCGTTCATAATCCTCCTTCTTTTGTCTTATCCGTTCTATAACAAGTGCTAATTCTGGGGGATCAGTACTACAATATATAGACATGCCTCCACCTTTTAAATTTCCTGTGGACCATTTATAAGATTATATATTTGGTCTTATAAATGGTCCTAGGTTAATCTTAAGGCTTTACCTATATTTTTTATTTTACTATATTTTTTTCTTTTTTGGCAGGGGGTTCAAAATAAGACTCTATCTCATCTATAAGGCTAGGAATTGTTGCTTCTTTTGGCATTATATCTACTTTTAGTCCTAGATTTTCTATTGTTTTTGCTGTGATAGGTCCTATACATGCTATTTTTGCTTTAGATAAAATGTCTTTTGCTTCATCCTCACCCAATAATTTAAAGAAATTTTTAACAGTAGAAGAACTTGTAAATGTAGCTATATCTATAGGTTTTTCTTTTATTTTTTGGATAATTTCTTCATCAATATTAGGAAGTGTATTTACATAAGTGGTTACCACTCTAACTCGTGCACCCATACGGGAGAGCCCATCGGGTAAAACTGCTCGAGCCTTTTGTGCCCTTGGGATCAGTATCCCTTTATCTTTTATATCTACCTTAGAAAAGGCTTCTAATAAGCCCTCACCTTGAAATTCTTTTGGAATAAGATCAACCCTTAGATGTAACTTTTCAAGCTCACTAGCAGTTGAACTGCCAACCGCTGCAATCTTTACATCTTTAAGCGCTCTTACATCCAAGCCTTTTTGCCAAAGCCTATCAAAGAAAAACCTAACAGCATTAGTTGAACTAAATATGATCCATTGATATCTTCCTCTTAAAAGTTTTTCTATGGCATTATCAAGTGGTTCAATATCCTCTGGTGGTCCTATCTCAATAGTAGGACACTCTATGCAAAAAGCACCTTTCCTTTCAAGTCCTTCTACTAATCTACTTGCTTGTTCTCTAGTTCTAGTTACAAGTACTCTTTTGCCAAGAAGTGGTAGATTTTCATACCAAGAAAGCCTATCACTTAAAGAGGCAACCTCACCTATTACAATAATTGCAGGGGGTCTAAGACCTGCCTCTTTTACTTTATCTACAATATTACAAAGTTTGCCCTTTACAGATCTATGCCTAGGAGTAGTACCCCATCTAATAATTGCTACTGGAGTATCAGGGGATCTCCCATATTTTATAAGTTGATCTACAATAAATGGGAGATTTTTCATCCCCATCAAAAAGACTATTGTCCCAACAGCAGTTGCAAGCCCTTGCCAGTTTATTGCATCTTGTTTAGTCTCCTCAAGATGTCCTGTTACAAAAGCAACAGAAGATGTATATCTTCTATGTGTTAGAGGAATTCCTGCATAAGCTGGAACAGAAATTGCAGAAGTAACTCCAGGAACCACCTCAAAAGGTATTCCCTCTTTTGAAAGGACCTCTGCCTCTTCCCCACCACGGCCAAATATAAAAGGATCGCCCCCTTTTAATCTTACGACATTAAGCCCTTTTTTGGCCTTTTCTACTATTAGTTTATTTATACCTTCTTGATCTACTGTATGACGTCCTACCCGTTTACCAACATATATAAACTCTGCATCCTTTGGAGCAAAGGCCAAAAGCCTTGGACTTGCAAGGCGATCATATATTACAACATCAGCCTTCTCTAGCACTTCTTTTCCTCTTAAAGTAAATAATCCTGGATCCCCAGGACCTGCACCTACAAGATAGACCTTACCTGCCATATTACTTCCCTTAGTCATTAAAGATCTCCATATACCTCTTTAAGTATTTTATCTGCACCTTTTTTAAGTATAATATCAGCAAGTCTTTCTCCAAGTACTTCAGGTTCAGCCTTAGAAGCTTTAAGGGATTGCTTTATTACTCTTTGTCCACTTTCATCTGCAACAAGTCCTTGAAGACATATCTGTTCTTCATCTACAAATTCACACAGGGCTCCAATAGGTACTTGGCAACCTCCCTCAAGCCTTAATAAAAAAGCACGCTCTGCCCTTACACAAGTAGCGGTCTTTTCATCATGTATTGATAATAAAATATCTTTTATTTCTTTATCATCGCTCCTAAACTCTATCCCAAGGGCTCCTTGACCTATTGCAGGAAGGATTATATCTGGAGAGATAAATTCTGTTGCTCTACCAGAAAGCCCAAGCCTGTTAAGCCCCGCTGCTGCAACAATAATGGCATCATATAGTCCTTCATCAAGCTTTTTTAGCCTTGTATCTAGATTTCCTCTAAGCGATTCTATACAAATATCATCTCTATATGCCATTAACTGAGCCTTTCGTCTAAGGCTGCTGGTTCCAACCCTTGCTCCCTTTTCTAGCTCTTTTAGTTTTTTACCATCCTTACTTATAAGTACATCTCTAAAATCTTCTCTTTTAGGAAATATAGAGACCTCAAGCCCTTCTGGTAGCTCAGTAGGAACATCTTTTAGACTATGGATAGCTATATCAATATCCTTTCTAAGGAGTGCCTCTTCTATTTCTTTTACAAAAAGGCCTTTTCCTCCTACTTTTGCAAGAGGAACATCTAATATTTTATCACCTTTAGTAGTTATCTTTACAAACTCTATCTTAAGTTCTGGATATATCCTTTTTAATTCCTCTGCTACCCAGTTCGATTGGGCAAGAGCAAGTTTACTCTTTCTAGTGCCAATTTTTATTTCCATCTACCAACACCCTCTTTTTCAAAGGATTAAATTCCACAGGAACTACAGTTTGTACTTGTACACCCACTACAGCTTCCACCACCTTTGCCACCAGATGAAACAAATTTATATCCAGACTTAAAGGCAAAAGATGACATCTTCTTTGTGACATCCGTACTATTACACTTTGGGCACTTTATTTGTGGGTCTGATCCCATCACCAACTCTTCAAACTCTTCCCCACATTTATTGCAACAAAATTCATAAATAGGCATAATAAACCTCCTTGTATTTTTAATCAAAAAGTTCCTCTTCAACTAATTGACAAAGCATATGCCCCATAAAAATATGTACCTCTTGTATCCTAGGGGTCTTATTGGATGCTACTATAATGCTAAGGTCTGCTAAATCTTTTAACACACCACCATCTTTTCCTGTAAAAACTGCTGTTTTTAGTCCTATATTTTTTGCAACTTTAATTGCCTCAATTACATTTTTTGAATTGCCACTTGTACTAATACCAAGGGCAATATCATGTGGGCTAGAAATAGCAAGTATTTGTTTAGAAAAGACCTGAGAAAAATCATAATCATTTGAGATTGAAGTTAGAATAGATGTATCTGTTACAAGAGAAATGGCTGGAAGAGGATTTCTTTCTATCTGAAATCTATTTACAAATTCTGCAGCAATATGTTGAGCATCTGCTGCACTTCCACCATTTCCAAACAATAATAACTTACCAGATTGCTTAAAAGACTCTACTACCCAATTAGATAAGACTATAAGTTCTTTTACATATTGTTTAATAGTATCTTCAAGTGCATTTATTGTATCTGTAGTACAAGATATAATCTTTTGTTTTTTTGTTGTTAGTTCTTTCTCTTCTATCATAGCGCATTAGAATAAAAAGACTGACTGGTTCTTGTCAATCGATTTTAGATGTTTTCTTATATTTAATGCTTGACAACTACAAATGAATCTTTATAATTTGTCTCTGCTTGCCGAGATAGCTCAGTTGGTAGAGCAGTGGACTGAAAATCCACGTGTCCCCAGTTCGACTCTGGGTCTCGGCACCAAAATAGACATAAGTAAAGGCTAGCTAAACGCTAGCCTTTTTGTTTTATATCTAATATCTATTTTTCCTCTAAAAGAGGGAGAGTTACAATCTTTTCTTGACTTCCTATCTTTATTGCAAGACGAAGAGAACGAGCTGTTTTTAGCTCTTGTTTATTGCCAGGGAAAAACAAAAATCCATGAGCTAATTCTCCAGCTCTTATAGCCCTATTTTGTAAACTCTTACTAATAAGGTCATGTTTTATCTCACTTTCCACATTTGCATAACCTGTAGCACCACCACCAAGTGCTCCTGCAGTAGCGCCAATTACCGCACCTTTTGCGACACTTTGGCCTACATTGTGTCCAGAGACAACTCCTATAGCAAAACCAACTAAGGCTCCAGCAGCACCTAAAAGGGCTGCTGGTTTTACAGTACTTATTGCAGTTTGTCCCATTTGGACATGATTTTTTATACGGTTATATGCTTCTTTTGCACTAAGAAGTGGCCATGCATTACCTTGTGTATCAATTAAGAATGTTTGAGATGGGACAATTTCTACATCTTTTTTACTCTGGTTATCTATTACTATTTGTACAGGTACAAGCCCTGCACCTCTTATGTCAAAACCAAAACGTTTTTGAGCAACCTTAGGATTTAAATATACCCTTGCAATCAAATTTACCTTATCTATTGTTACATGTCCTGGCTGATAAGAAGGCAATGGTACTGGAGCAACATTATTGCCGTATGTAGCACACCCGGCTAAAATTAGTAAGCTCAAACAATAAAGAGGGAAAATTAAAAAAAATCTATTTGATGGGATGTTCATTTTTAGTCTCCTTTTTATTTTTTGATAATTATAAAGATAAAAACTAATAACAAAAAATTCTATAAATTTATTCTACTTAAAAAACTTGCCAAAAGGTACTTTTTAGGTTATTGATTTTTTTACTTTTGTCTTTAGAGCTATGCCCCCGTAGCTCAGGGGATAGAGCACAGGATTCCTAATCCTGGTGTCGCAGGTTCGAATCCTGCCGGGGGCACTTAAACCTCCCAAAGTTTACTTAAGTTATAAAAAATGACAAATAAAGAAGTATATAACAACATTATAGCCATATTAAATGCTTTAAATATATCTTATGTAGAGATTGAACATCCAGAGGTAAAAACCTGTGAAGATTCAGCCAGATATCGTAAAGAAAAAGGGCTTACAGGTATAGGAAGTAAAAATATATTGTTTCATGCAAAAGGAAAATTTTATTTAGTTGTTACTATGGCAAATAAAGAAATAAAAGCAAGAAGATTTAAAAAACAATTCGGTACTAAAAATATTCGTTTTGCTAATGAATCAGAACTCTTTAATATAACAGCTTGTAAAAGTGGTTCTCTTCCACCTTTTGGGTATTTAAATAAAGAACTTCCTATATATGTAGATAAAGAAATTTTTGATCATAAAACTTTTATGTTTAACCCTGCTATTCCAACTAAAACTATATGTATAAACACTAAAGACTTAGCCAAAATATATAAAGATATCGACCAACCAGTTACCCTATTTTTTGTTATAAATGATAAATTTCACTTTGAACCTATAAAAACGTTATAAATCGGAATTGTTGGCTTATTTATAACATTTTTGTCAGTTTTTTTAAAATATCTATCCTAGATTTGACTTTTTTTTAATATTTTAGTATTTGTTTTAATTACCTAAATAGATTTTAACTCAAATATCCTGAAAATCTGAAGTAGCTGCCTTAAAGGATTTACAAGGAGTACTTTAAAATGGGAAGACAGATAAAAAAGATCCTAATTGCAAATCGAGGAGTGCCAGCAGTAAGAATTATGCATACATGTCGTGACATGGGTATAAAAACTACTGCTATATATAGCACTCCAGATAGGCTATCACACCATGTATTTGTGGCAGATGAGGCAGTACACATAGGTGATGCCCCACCCAATGAGTCTTACTTAAATATGGAAAAGATTGTTGGCACTGCTTTAAAGTGTGGGTGCCAAGCAATACATCCTGGTTGGGGATTTTTGGCAGAAAATGCTAATTTTGCTCAGATGGTACAAGATGCTGGACTAATCTGGATTGGTCCTCCACCAGAGGTTATTAAGCTTTTGGGAGATAAAATCCGTGCCAAAAAGATTGCAATGAGGGCAAATGTCCCTACAATTCCTGGAATCCATGGTGTCAAAAGTGCAGATGAAATTCGTACATGGATGAAGCAAGAAAATATTGCATATCCACTTATGATTAAGGCAGCCTCTGGTGGCGGTGGGAAAGGCATGGTAAAGGTTGAGTCTGAGGCAGAGCTTGAACATGCCCTTGAACAGGCACGATCTGAAGCACAAAAGGCGTTTGGAGACTCTGAACTACTTGTTGAAAAATATATTGAAAGAGGTCGTCATATAGAGGTGCAAATTATTGCAGATCAAGAAGGAAATATTGTCCATTTATATGAAAGAGAATGTACACTTCAAAGAAGAAATCAAAAGATTATAGAAGAAGCACCCTCTCCTTCTGTAAATCAGGATCTAAGGCATGAAATTTGTTATACAGCAACAAGATTGATGAGGGAGATTGGTTATTCTTCTGTAGGTACAGTTGAGTTTATATTTGATTCAAATACAAATAGATTCTACTTCCTTGAAGTAAATACAAGGCTCCAGGTAGAACATGGTGTTACAGAACTCATCACAGGTTTAGATATAGTAGGTGTTATGATTGACGTTGCAGAAGGAAATCCTCTTCCAGTACGTCAATATGAAATACATCCTAACCGATGGGCTCTTGAAGTAAGACTAAATGCTGAAGATCCAATAAACTTTAGTCCTTCTTTTGGTACTATTACACGGCTTCAAGTTCCACAAGGACCTGCAATTAGGGTTGCTCAGGGAGTTTATGAAGGAGCAGATATACCTCCTTACTACGATTCGCTTTTGATGCTTATTATGACCTCTGGACCAGATAGAGACTCTGCAATAAGGGCTATGGATAGAACCCTTAGCAGAAACCTACGTGTAGAGGGCGTAAAGACCCTTGCACCATTGCTTCTTGCAATAATTAGACACAATGCCTTTAAACAAGGGATGTTCTCTACACGCTTTATAGAGAATCACATGGAAGAGCTTATCTCCATGTTTAAGGAAAGAGACAGTGAGGATGAGGTATTAAAGATAGCAAAATATGTGGCCAAGATATCTGCTCTTGGGCCGCAAGGCTGGATGTAAAAAGGGTGAGTAGAGCCATGGGAGATAATAATTTTGTATTTGTAAAACCAGGAATGAGTCCTAAGGAGATTGTCTCCTCTCTAAGAGAATTAGATGGGGTATGTTTTACCTCAACAGGAATGAGGGATGCAGGACAATCTGACTATAAAAACCGCCACAGGATATATGATCTTGTAACACTTGCTCCATATTACAATAATATGGGGCTATTTAGCTCTGAATGTCATGGTGGAGCAAGATGGCATGTTGGAGTAATGAATAGAAAGGAAAGCCCTTTTGAAGAGATTGCTCTTTTAAGAGAGAGGATGCCCAATGTACTTCTCCAGACCCTTATTCGAGAGACAAATCTATGGGGCTATAGACCATATCCTAAAAACGTTATTGAATACGTAGTATCAAAGGTAGATATAGATGTATGGCGGTGTTTTTCGTTTTTAAATGATATTCGCAACATGAGAATCGTTGCAGAAGTTGTTATGAAACGAGGCAGGCTATTTCAACCTGCTATCTCATTTACTCAAGCAGATTGGACTACAAATGAGTATTACCTCAGTGTTGTACAAGACATACTTGATCTATGTGGTGGTACAGAGGAGATTATCCTTTGTATAAAGGATATGGCAGGGGTTGGTAGCCCAAAACGCATATATAGCTTAATTGATGCTATAAAACAAAAATGGCCAGATATTGTTATTCAATATCACCGTCACACTACAGATGGACTCGCCCTTCCCGCTCTTTTAGCTGCGGCTAAGGCAGGGGCAAAGATATTGGATGTAGAGGAAGATTCTCTTACACGTTTTTATGGTCAACCTCCTATATTAGGAGTACATGCATATCTTGAAGAAGCTGGCATTAAAGTACATCTAAATAGAGAAGCAGCTAAAAAGGCGGTACAAAAGGTAAGAGAATGGATTGGACATTATGAGTGGGCAGAGTCTCCATTTAAAGGTTTTGATCATAATGTAACTGTACACCGTATGCCTGGAGGGGCGTTCCCAAGTTCATTTGAACAGGCTCAAAAGGGTGGATTTTTACATCTAATGCCTTCTATACTGGAGGTCATGTCCCTTTATAATCGTATTGTAAAATACTTTGATGTTACTCCAGGTTCACAGATCACATGGGTTACGTGTAGTGGAATTGTAAATAGATATGCAAAAGAAAGAGGTGAGACAGGGGTTAGACATGTTATAAAGCTTTTAAAGAAGTTTGTTTATGAAAAGAATCAAGATTTTTCACAAATGGAAGAACACGAACAACAAGAGCTGTTAGATCTTTTTAAGACAGCCCCTGGCGACTTTAAAAATTTAATACTTGGTCACTATGGACGCCTTCCAATGGGATGGCCAGCAGACTGGGTTTATCAAAGTGCATTTGGAGATGAATGGGAAGAAAAGATAAAACAACGAGTGGACCTTTCTCCTATTGAGTCAGTAAAAGAAGATGATCTTTCTGCAATAAGGCATAATTTAGATCAAGAACTTGGTAGACATGCAACAGAAGAGGAATTTATTTTGTATCTAATGCATCCAAAAGATGCTCTTGAAATGATAAAATTTAGAGAAGAGTTTGGTGAGACCCCAATGGTCTTACCTACAAATGTATGGAGAAATGGATTAAAACTTCCAGGAGATAAAGTTGAATTTGAACTTTGGGGAAAACCATATTGTATAGAGCTTGTCTCGATTGGAGAAGAACACGAGGGTATCATCCATGTTGTAATGAAGGTCAACAATAGAACTCGTGTTTATACTATACAAACTCCAAGAGCTAAGAAGAAAGAAGTGAGAATGGCTAAAGGTCCAGACGAAGTAGGCGCTCCAATTAATGGAAATGTATGGCGTATTGGCAATCCTGAGAGAGGAACTCTTAAAGTTGGAGATATTGTCCACAAAGGTGAAGAGATTGCAAATCTTGAAGCAATGAAGATGGAAAATGCAATCCTTGCTCCTTATGATGCCCAAATTGTTGAAATATGTGTGAAGTTAAATGAAACTGTTCAAGAAGGTCAATTATTGTTCAAATTAAAACCTTTAGAGAAAAAAGATTAACAATTTTTATGTAAAAAAGATTTATAAAAATAAGAGTGGAAATATTAGTGCAAAAATCGTAGGATTTTTGCTATGTAGGATAGATGATAGATTAATAGAATAAGAAGCAAATATGATAATAATAAAAAGATAAGGGAATAACGAAAAATTTTCATCAGAGTGAAACAAAATGGGCGCTAATATTGCTTAAAAAGGATTTAGGTATAATTTAGATAGTTTTTAAAGACCAATATACTACTTAGAAGTTTACACTAATATAACATTTTTAAATGATGTATTATAAGTATTTAAAGCTACTAGGTAATGCAAGTTATTAGTATTAAATTAGAGAATAGATTTACTTTAGAGGTCAAAGAGACTTGGTGAGTTGATAAGAGCTTATGAATATATGAGGAGAAGAGATTGGCCATTTTTTCTTAAAATTATAAATAAAAGTATAAAAAATTTATAAAAAACAACAAAAAATATAAGAGATATCTTAAAGAGAATAAGCTA
>CAZODM010000059.1:0-13366 GCA_964578585.1 uncultured Desulfobacterales bacterium
CGGACTACGAATCCGTAGGTCGGGGGTTCGAATCCCTCCGGGCGCGCCAAGAAATTTATACTTTAAGTTAAAAATTAACAAAAAATATAGAAGTTGCTTACTAAGAAACTAACTCATGGATAGGGACAATTTTGACTTGTTTTTCTAGCCATGGTAATTCTCTATATAATACTTTCCATGTAATCAAAAAAGGGTGTCCTATAGCAATTGCATAGCCTTTTTCTTTGGCAATTTTTACAAGGCGTTTTAGTTGTTTTCTGATTGCCATTGGATTGGGATTTCTATCTAAGAATACATCTCGTTTAGCTGTGGGAACCCCTAACTCTTTTGCAACTTTGTAAGCAACAGAAAGAGCTGTAGTTCTGCTATCCACAAAAAACATATTTCTTCTCTTTATCTCCTCAAGCACCCAAGTCATAACCTTTCTATCTGTAGTAAATTTTGATCCCATATGATTATTGGCACCAATTGCCCACGGGACAGAGTTAAGATCATCTTTTAATACTGCTAGTAGGGTATCTATATCCATATTAGTACGTAATTCTCCGGGTCCTGTATTAATTATAGGATTAAGGGGCTGCATTGGAATATGAACTAAGATATCGTGTCTTCCTAATTTATGAGCCTCGTTTGCTAAAAACTTTGTATAAGGCGCTTTGGGTAAAAAGGCGAAACAAAGGGGGGCATGGAGATGTAAAAATGCATCATCTATATCTCGGTTATATCCTAAATCATCAATAATAATAGCTACTTTAGGCTTTTTAATTACAGAAGGTGGATGCGGTTTTGGTGTAACTTTAGGAGGCGGAGGTAATAAATGTTTTTCTTCAAAAGGGGGTCTAATACTTGGAGACTTTCCCCCAGGAGGAGGTAACCAAAGAATTAGTAATATTATAGCTCCAATTACTCCTAAAATCGATAACAGTATAAACAAGCTTGAGGATTTTAACTTTTGTTGTAATTTTTTGTTGATTTTAGAGGTATTAGTTTTACGTTTTTTGGTTTTACTATTTTTACTACCTCCTTTTTTAGATGATTTAGTCATTTGTTATATTTACCCATTCTACCTTCTAACTATTCTGTGCATGAGAAAATATGTTCCATGCTTTTAATATTCTTAATGCCTCTTCTAATTGGTTATCTAATATAGGTTTGGACTTCTTTTTATTCTTCGATTTTTTAGTTGATTTAGAGGGTGGTTGTACAGGAGGTAAGTGTCCTTTTAAATCTCTCTCAGAAATAAATGGATGTTTTTTAGGGAATTCACTTAATTTTTTTTCTTCTGCAGGTGGTACAAAAGGGATAACTATATCTGGTGTAATACCTTCAGCTTGTATACACCTACCACTTGGCGTATAATAAAGAGCTGTGGTTAGACGAACAGCAGAACCATCACTTAGAGGTATAATAGTTTGTACAGAGCCCTTACCAAAAGTGCGAGTTCCTAAAATTAAAGCCCTCTTATGATCTTGTAGTGCACCAGCAACAATTTCTGATGCACTAGCACTGCCACCATTTACCAATACAACCATAGGGCAATTAATAGGGTGTTTACTTGTGTGAGCTCTAAATATGGCTTTTTGATCTCTTACTCTTCCTTTTATAGATACAATTATTCCTTTATCAATAAATTCATCAGCTACTTTTACAGCTTGTGTAAGTAATCCACCAGGATTGTTTCTAAGATCTAAAATTAATCCTTTTAACTTGTGTTGTTTCTCTAACTTATTTAAAGCCTTCTTTAACTCTGAGTCTGTATTAGCTTGGAAGTTTGTGATTCTTATGTAGCCATATCCATCATCAAACATCTTTGAATATACACTTCTTATAGGAATGACCGCTCTAACTAGAGTAAACTTTTTAGGTTGTTTCCAACCTTTTCTCATAACTGTTATGGTTACCTTTGTACCTTTAGGACCCCTAAGTCTCTTTACCGCCTCCATAAGAGTCATATGTTTAGTAGAGACTCCATCTATTGCTAAGATTTTATCATTAGCTTTTAATCCTGCTTTATAAGCTGGTGTACCTTCAATAGGCGAGACTATAGTTAATATCCCATCTTTCATTGTTATTTCCATACCAACGCCACTAAAACTACCTTGCGTTTCCACTTCTAATTCTTTGAAATCTTCTGGAGTCATAAAGGATGAATGGGGATCTAAGGAACTTAACATTCCTTTTATTGCACCGTATATTAGCTTCTTAGGATTAACAGGCTCTACATAGTTCTTTTCAATTAAATTAACAACCGCTGCAAATTCTTTGAGTTCTTTGAGAGTTTCTTCTTCTTGTTTTAAAGATTTGTTTGTAGAAGGAGAAGCGACACTTTTTACTTGGTATATCCCAACAGATACAAAGAAACATACTAGAATAATACAGATAAGCCAAATCTTAAGCCTTTTTGAATGATTCACTTTCATACTATAAAGTCTCCTAGTTTGAATCTTTTATATACATCTTAATTAGTTTTTTTATATTAAACTATATTTAGCTATATGTGAAGTATATCATTTATGTTTAATGAGTTTGATACTACTTGGATCAAACCATGTTAATGGATCAAGGGGTTTATTACCATGTCTAATCTCAAAATATATTCCACTTTGAGCCCATGGACCTCCTCCTACAAGTCCTAATATATCACCTTGTTTAACTCTATCTCCAACATTTTTAAAAAATTTAACAGCTTGAGCAATAAGTGTGTAATAGTGATCTCCATGGTCTATAATCATTAAAGGCCCATATCCTTTTATTATATCCTTATAGATAATTTTACCACCAAATGTTGCTCTTATCTCTGATCCCCAAGGTGCAACAATAATGATACCTTTTACTCCCATTGATTTTGGCGGTATTTCAATTTCTCCATTTACTGGGGGGAATAGTTTACCTTTTTGTGCTACAAAACTGTTTGGTCCTTCTTTTTTTACTTCTTTTACATAATTAACACTTTGTTGTAATTTTGTTATAATGGCTTTAAGGGGTAGCTCAGCTTTTTTTAACTCAGCTAACATCAAATCATATTCTTTTTCTTGAGTTTTTATATCCTGAAGGAAACTCTTCTTATCCTGTTGTTCACTTTCTAAATCTATTGTCTCTTGTTGAATTTTTTTTGTTAGTTCTGCTAATTTTTGAGTTTCATTATGTAATATTGCTTGATCATGTTTTAATCTAGCTAATTGTTGTTGATATTTGTTAGCTAATTTTTTATTAGATGTTATAATAAATTTTAACGAATTAAATCTATTAATAAATGCCGTTAAAGATTGGGCTGATAATAGTATATTTAGACTTCCAATTTCTCCCATTTCATATAAAGCTTTAATTCTTTTTATATATAAAGCTTTAAGTTGTTTTAATTGTTGCTGATCTTTTTTAATTTTTTGATTACATTTAATAATATTAAGGTCTAACTGAGTCCACTTTTTTTTTGTCAGCTCAAGTTGTTGTTGCAATTGTTGGATTTTGGTATCTATCTCTTTTAGACGTTCTAGAATAGATATTTCAGTATTTTTTAATTGTTGTTTTTTAATAGTTTTTTGGTGGATTTCTTCTTCTAGATTTTTCAGCCGTTGTTTCTGTTGTTGTAATTGCTGTATAATAGGATTTTGTGCATAACTATACAAACTGATAACACTAGGTAATATTATTATAATGCACAATGATATAATAATATTTCTCTTCATACCTTTAGAGTTTTGTTCATAGAGATTACTGTCGTCATTAAACATACAACTATTGTTACAAAGGTTATAACTAATGCATATTTTATAGGTAGAGAGATAAATCCTATTGTAGCTAATATAGGATTTTGTAAAATTAAAGTCTTAAAATAAAAACTTCCACCATAAATAATAGCAAAGGCTATGAAATTCCCTATTAATGCCTGTGTCAATGTTTCTAATATAAAAGGTATCTGTATAAAACTAGATGTAGCTCCGACAAGTCTTAGGATTTCTATTTCATTTCTGCGGGAATAAATTGTTAATTTTATAGTATTGGCAACAACAAATGCTGTTGCAAGTAAAACTATAATTGCAGATGTAATAACTAAAACTTTAACTATCTTGGATAAGCCTTTAAAAGATTCTACCCATCCTTTACCATATTGTACTTTTTCTACTAGAGGCCATTTAGATATCCCTTGAGCTAGTTTAGCTAAATTCTCAGGATTAAGGAGTGCTTGTTTAACATGTATCTCAAATGTTGGTGGAAAGATAGAAGGCTTTATATCTTCTAATATTTGGGGTTCATCTTTAAAATATTCCTTAAGCCTTTTGAAAGCTATTTTGGGTGATATATATTTAACAGAGATAACGCCTTTTAACTTTGTTAGTTTTTGGTATAGTTGAGGAATTTGTTCTTCACTCCCTGGTTTTATATATACAACAATACCTAGTCTTGAACTTATTTGTTCACTAATATTTAAAAAATTTACATACAAAGTAGCAAAAAATCCAACAACTAATACAGAAAGGGCTATAACAAAACATGTTCCAATTTGTGTGCCTATATTAGCTTTAAAGTCTCTAATAGCCCTTTTTATCATTATTGGAAGATACACTCTTTAAGCCTCCATATGGCCATCTTTTAAAAAGAGAACTCTTCTATGGGTGTTTTTAAATAGAGTCTCATCATGTGTAGCTAATATAACAGTAGTTCCCATAGCATTTAATTCTTCTAGAAGTTCTATTACTTCTTTTGTACGTTTTTTATCCAGATTACCTGTTGGTTCGTCTGCTAATAAAATAGAAGGTCTATTGATAACAGCTCTTGCTATTGCAACTCTTTGTTGTTCCCCACCAGATAGTTGCGCTACACAAATATTTTCTTTACCCTTAAGCCCTACAGCCTTTAATATTTGTTTAACCCGTCTTTCTATCTGCCTTTTACCATAACCCATTATTTCAAGGCTTAGACCTACATTCTCCAATACTGTTCTATCTTGTAGTAGTTTAAAATCTTGAAACACTACTCCAATCTTTCTTCTTAAAAAGGGCAATTGTCCCCTAGTTATAGAGCCAACTTCTAAACCTTCAATCCATATCTCACCGCTACTAGCTTTTTCTGCTCTAAATAACAACTTAAGTAAAGTAGTTTTCCCTGCCCCACTTGGTCCAGTTAAAAATACAAACTCTCCTCTTTTAACTTTAAAGCTTATATCTTTTAAGGCAGGTATATTAGGAGGATATACTTTACTAACCTTCTTGAGTTCTAATATGAAAGAATCTTCTATCATTTTGTTTGTTTTAACTCTATATATTTATTTATCTGACAATATATCGGATAATAATCTAGGTTTCTACACATTTTCTTAAAGTTTTCAAAGTTAATACATAAGTTTTTTCTTCTTTTTTGGATTATCTATTTCTATAAAGTTTAGCTATTTATAGACCGATTAATAGAAAGAATCATCCCTCATGATTTTAAAAGATTATCTCTCTTAGATGGAGGATTCATGGCAAAAATCGATGCCTTTTTAAAATTAATGCATGAACAAAAGGCTTCTGACCTACATTTAACTTCAGGCTCTCAACCTATCCTTAGGATTAATGGTGAACTTCATAGGGTCAAATATCAGGTCCTAGACAATGACGAGCTAAAATCAATGCTTTATGAGATTGCACCTGAGGATAAGATAAAACAGTTTGAAGAAACAGGTGATGTAGATTTTGGTCATGAACTTCCAGGCATTGCAAGATATCGTGTCAATTTTTTTATGCAAAAATATGGAATTGGTGCTGTTTTTAGGGAGATTCCAAGCCGCGTACTTTCTGCAGAAGAACTTGGGCTCCCCACAGTCATGACCAAGCTTGCAATGTTGCCAAGAGGGCTTGTTTTAGTTACTGGACCAACTGGAAGTGGTAAATCTACCACACTTGCTGCTATTATAGATTATGCAAATCGTCACAGAAAAGATCATATTATTACAATTGAAGATCCTATAGAATTTGTTCATGAAAGCAAAGGCTGTCTTATAAACCATAGAGAAGTAGGGACTCATACAAGATCTTTTGCCGCTGCACTTAGAGGTGCCTTAAGAGAAGACCCAGATATCATACTTGTTGGTGAATTAAGAGATCTTGAAACTATATCCCTTGCTATTGAAGCAGCTATGACAGGACATCTTGTCATGGGCACTCTCCACACAATAAGTGCGGCTAAGACTGTTGATCGTATGATAGAGATATTCCCAACCCATCAACAGCCACAAGTAAGGGCAACATTATCTGATGCACTTAGGGCTGTTATTTCTCAAACCATGTTTAAAAGGATTGATATACCAGGAAGGTGTGTAGCTTTTGAGATACTTATAGCCACTCCTGCAGTTAGAAATCTAATTAGAGAAGGAAAGACTTATCAGATTCCCTCTGCAATGCAGACTGGGAAAAAGTATGGTATGCAAACGCTTGATGATGCCATTATGGATCTTTTGGAAAAGGGTTGGATTGATCCAGATGAGGCATATAACAAATGTGTTGATAAGGCCAGATTTAAGCCATTTGCTAAATCTGCTCCAGTAGACTTTACAGAGGTTGGTTAAAGATGAGGAAGGTTGACCTTGACCTAATACTTTCAAAATTATTAGAGGCACATCCTAGGGTATCAGATATAAATTTTACAGTTGGAAGACCTTGTCAGGTAGCTGCAGATGGGTTTCTACATCCTGTAGATATTGGGCTTAAGACTAGCACTTTAACGGGTAAACAGACAGAAGAATTGGCTCTAGCACTTATTGCAGATAACAGACGCCTTTTAATAGATCTATTTAAACATGGATCTTGCGACTTTTCATATCATTTACCTCATGGTCCAAGGTTTCGTGTGAATATCTTTTCTCAAAGGGGTTTATATAGTCTTGTATTAAGGAAGCTTGAACAACATGTCCCTAGCATAGAAGATATGAACCTACCTGAATGCTTTAAACTCATGGCAAGGGAGAAAAATGGAATCATATTTTTTACTGGTGCTACTGGAAGTGGTAAAACAACCTCCCTTGCAGCTATTTTACATGAAATAAATAAAATAGAAGCTGTGCATGTTATTACCTTAGAAGACCCTATTGAATATGTACATGAGCCTATAAAGGCGACTTTTAATCAAAGAGAATTAGGAAAGGATTTTGATACATTTGCCAATGGACTTAGGGCGGCTTTAAGACAAGCTCCTCATGTAATTTTGGTTGGTGAAATTAGAGATAGAGAAACTATGGAGATTGCCCTAAATGCTGCAGAGACCGGACATCTTGTATTTACAACACTTCATACAGTAAATGCGGGTCATACAATAAATAGAATATTAGGCATGTTTTCTATAGATGAAGAAAGACAGATTAGATATAGACTTGCTGATGCCTTAAAGTGGGTTGTATCTCAGCGGTTATTGCCTAAGATTGAAGGTGGGAGAGTAGCTATATTTGAAATAATGCAAAATAATATCCGCATAAAAGACTCTATCATAAATGGTGAAAGTGAAGGGAAAACGTTCTATGAGATTATAGAGGCAGGACAAGCATATCATATGCAAACATTTGATCAAAATATTATAGAAATATTTAAACAAGGACTTATTACAGAAGATACTGCCCTTGCTTATTGTACAAGTAGGTCAAGAGTACGAAGAGGCATAGATGCAGTTAAAAGTCTTAAGGGTGAAGAGACCTCAGATATAGATGTAGAAGGACTATCAATTGATTTAGACTATAAGGTTAAGTGAGGGATTAGATATGGAGATAGTTTGTCCTGGCTGTCATACTAAATATACTATTTCTGAAGACAAACTGCCTAACTCTGAAGTAATTGTTTTAAGATGTCCTAAATGTAATCAAAAAATAAGGTTGATACGGGATAAAGACAATAAAATCCATCAAGAAAAAGATGTAAAAAAAGTAGATAACTTACAAGATAGCCCAGAGGGAAAGACAGAATATACTAAAAAATTAGATATATATGATGATGAATTCTCAAAAGGAATGGAGTTTTTCTCTGCTGATACTAAGACTGCTTTATTCTTTTCTTCTCAATCTCATGCAGCACAAGAGATTTCTTCAAGACTTAAACAGCTTGGTTTTGAAGTAAGAAGGATCAAAGATGTAGATGAACTGAAGGCTAGATTTAGATATCATACTTATGATTTAATATTGATTTGTAAATTAAACGAAGATGATACTTCTGTTGTAGATGATCTCATAGCCTATATAAATAAGATGCCAATGCAAACAAGAAGAAATGTAATAGTTATTTACTGCCACCTTACAGGTAATAAGTTGGATACTATGCAAGCTTTTTTATATGGGGTAGATATTACTATTACCCCTTTAGATCTTACAAGATTGGAAGATATTGTTGAAAAGGCAGAAAAAGATAAGAAACTCTTATATAGAGTATTTAATGAATGTAGAGAATTTATTGAACACCAGGTGATGTAATAAACAAGATCACTAGAAATGTCTATGTTCATGTTCATGAACAATTCCATTGTGTAGATGTCGATGAGCATGAATTAAGTTTGCTTTTAAAAGCAAGTTTTTATCTTTAAGAATCTCGTTTATATCTGCTTCTTTAAGCAGAGTATGATCCTGCCCCAATACAAAACATTTTTGGGCAACTACATAAGCAATTTCAAGATCATGAGTTGCTATAATAATAGTCTTTTTTTGCTCTTTAAGATATAGTAAGAAATCTATAACCCAACTCTGAGTCCTTGGATCTAGCGAGGCAGTAGGCTCATCTAATAACCATACATCTGGATCAAGTGTTAAGATAGAGGCAAGGGCTACCTTTTTCTTTTCTCCTTCACTAAGGTGATAAGGAGCCCTATCTATCAGTTTTTCAATACCTAAATCCTTAATAGCTTTTTCTGTCTTTTGCCTTACCTCCTCTTTACTTAATCCCATCTGTAAAGGAGCAAAAGCTATTTCGTCTCTAACTGTTGGTAAAAAAAGCTGTACATCTGGGTCTTGGAATACAAGTCCAACCTGTTTTCTAAATTCTTTAGCAAAGTGTTCATCTCTTAGAGTTTCTTCTGTAAGAAGTTTTGTTAAAAATTTAACTTTACCTTTTTGAGGGAAATAAAGTCCATCAAGTATCTTTAAAAGTGTCGATTTTCCTGAACCATTAGCACCTAAAATAGACACAGCTTCTCCCTGTCTTATTTGCAATGATAAATCTTTTATGCCAATAGCCTTATTGACATAAGTAAAACTTATATTTTCTATCTCAAATATATAATTTTTTTGATTCATAAAAGATATCCCATTTTATGTCTAAGTAACATCCAAACAATTAATAAAAAAAATACGAACAAAGACCACAATACATCTAAAAACCCAATACTATTTTCTTCTAACAGAGTTGGATTTCCATTCCATCCTCTTGCAAGCATTGCCAAGTGTACTTCATTACTGAGATTGTAAGATTTACCGATCAATACACCTATTCTTGCAGATAACCACCTATGCTGTTCCTTTAAATCTGTATTTAATATTAACCGACTTTTGCGAGCTAAAAACATGCCTTCTGCTACTCTAAGCAATAAAAATATATATCGATAAGTCATAGCTAATATTAAGATAATAATTTCAGGTACTTTAAGTACATTTAATGCTTTAAGTATTCGTGTCCATTGAGTACTAAGTACCATCAGTATTGCAAGTGAGACAGATGTTGCAACTCGCATCACAAATATAGCAGCACCTTCAACCCCTTGCACTGTGATTGTGATATTTTGAGGTATGGTATATGGCCCCAAATGATAGGCTTTAGAAAGTTTTAAAACTGTTATGATGGCTTTTCCTGGAGTAACAACATTAAAAATGGCAGGGATTGCTATAATACCTGTAAATATAGGGATAAATACCCAAACTCTCTTTATAAAAAAGCCTAATGGGATATCAGAGATTAATGCTAAAAAGAGTGTTAAAAAATAAAAAAATAAGAGAAAATCAAGACGTCTTACCCATGCAGTTATAATCAACAGTATAAAAAATGTTATGACCTTGGTTCTAGGATCCAGCCTTTGTAAAAATCCCTTTCGTAAAGAGAAATCATTAGCAAAAACTGAGTGTTCTATAGCTTTTGTTGTCTCTTCTAATGTTTTTGCTACAAAATCTGCCATCTCTTAAGCAAATAAAAGGGGCGATTAACGCCCCTTTTTCTCCTTTGTTTTGATATACAATGTTTAGGCTTCTTTTTTTGCCAAAAATTTACCAAGGATCCAGGTAAATATTGCTACCAAGAGAATACCTACAATAGCTGCGCCAATATAACCTATATAATCATTGTGTAGGCCAGGTATAGTATAATCAGGAAGAGGTGCATTCCATAAGTCAGAAAAATGTTTAAGTCCTGGTGGAATAAAACCTAAGACCTTTTTAAATTCTTCAGCACCCCATTCACCCCATGCATCTCCAGATGCAAGAAGCCCTATAGGGGATAAGATCGCAAGGATTGCAATACCTATCCATAACATCTTTATTTCTTTTCTCATGCTGTAACCTCCTTGGGCTTAATTGCTGTTAGAAGGTGCGGCATAGCTTTTTGTAAGAATAAAATTACTCCTCCAGTTACAAATGCCTCTGCAAGTCCTGCGACAGTTAAGTGTGCAATCATCATACCAGGTATAGATTGAGAGAGTCCATATGGGCAGTAAAGAGGTGTACCATTTGCTGTATGGAAAAGCATAGGTTGTATACCAAATTCAACTGCTGCACAAAACGCTGCCGCATTAATTCCTATATATCCACCTATAGCAGCACCTATCCAGTGCCTTGGAGAATCAATAGGGGCATCTTTAGCAATAAGTTTATAGATGCCATAACCTACAAAAGGAAGTACTATTGCCATATTAAAACAGTTTGCTCCATAAGCTAAGATGCCACCGTCTCCAAAAAATATAGCTTGGATTAAAAGTGCGGCAGATACTCCAATAGTTGCTGCCCAAGGTCCCAATACTATTGCCATTAAAGTGCCACCTACAGCATGAGCAGTGGTACCACCAGGTACAGGGGCATTAAACATCATAATTACAAAGGAAAAGGCAGCAAAAACACTTAAAAGAGGGACTGTTTTAGTAGTTAGAGTTTCTTTTACCTTTTTGGCAGCAATGATCCAAAATGGTGTAGCAACACCATACATTACTGCGCATGTTTGAGGACTAAGGTATCCATCAGGTATATGCATAAGCTCCTCCTCAGATTTTCTTTATGAAAGAATCGATAACACTTTTTTTAAAAAAATGCAACACTAAAAAAATCTAAAAAAGTAAAAAAAAATTTTATACTCACCCCCTTGCATTTTTAAAAAGCGTGCTTATATTAGCACTCGCTTCCAGAGAGTGCTAATAAGGGTGGCCACCCAAATAAAACGAGCTTTTTGGAATATTGTTAACTAAAAACAATTAAAAAACAAAAATTAAAAAAAGGAGAAAGAGGGAGCCATGAAGATAAAACCATTGCATGACAGGGTCTTGGTTCAGAGATTAGAGGAAGAGGAGAAGACCAAAGGTGGAATCATTATCCCTGATACTGCAAAAGAAAAACCCATTGAGGGTAAGGTTATTGCTGTTGGTAAAGGTAGGGTTCTTGAAAATGGTGAAGTAAAACCCTTGGATGTGAAAGAAGGTGACAGGGTCCTTTTTGGTAAATATGCTGGTACTGAAATTAAGATTGAGGGTGAAGAATACCTTATGATGCGTGAAGATGACATCTTAGGAATTATTGAGGAGTAGTACTAGTTAATTAAAGAAAAAAACTTTTAACATGGAGGGTATGAAATATGTCTGCAAAAGAGATTAAATATGATGTAAAGGCGCGTGAAGCAATTTTAAAGGGAGTAAATGCCCTTGCTAATGCAGTAAAAGTCACCTTAGGTCCAAAGGGTAGAAATGTCATTATTGAAAAGTCTTTTGGCTCTCCAGTAATTACTAAAGATGGTGTTACTGTTGCAAAAGAAATCGAACTAGAAGACAAATTTGAGAATATGGGTGCACAGATGGTCAAGGAGGTTGCCTCCAAGACCAGTGATGTAGCAGGTGATGGTACTACTACTGCTACTATTCTTGCACAGGCCATTTATACAGAAGGTTCTAAATTGGTTGCTGCAGGAATAAATCCAATGGCCCTTAAGAGAGGAATTGATAAGGCTGTAGGAGTTGTTGTTGATGAGCTTAAAAAACTTAGCAAACCCACCAAAGATCAAAAGGAGATTGCTCAGGTAGGTACTATTTCTGCTAACAATGATCCAACTATTGGAAATATAATTGCTGAAGCCATGGACAAGGTTGGGAAAGAAGGTGTTATTACTGTAGAGGAAGCCAAGTCCATGGAAACCTCTCTGGATGTTGTTGAGGGAATGCAGTTTGATAGAGGATATATTTCTCCTTACTTTGTAACTGATCCAGAGAAGATGGAGTGTGTATTAGAAGATCCTTACATACTTATTCATGAAAAGAAGATAAGCAATATGAAGGATCTTCTTCCTCTACTTGAGCAGATTGCCAAGATGGGTAAACCTCTATTAATCATTGCCGAGGATGTAGAGGGAGAGGCTCTTGCTACATTAGTAGTAAATAAACTTCGTGGAACCTTACAGTGCTGTGCTGTAAAGGCTCCTGGGTTTGGTGAAAGAAGAAAGGCAATGCTTGAAGACATTGCCATTTTAACTGGTGGGCAGATGGTCGCAGAGGACCTTGGCATCAAGTTAGAAAATATCAATGTAAATGATCTTGGGCGTGCAAAGAGAGTGGTCATTGATAAAGATACTACTACTATTGTAGATGGGGCTGGTAGTAAAGAAAAGATTGAAGGCAGAGTCAAACAGATTAGAACTCAGATAGAAGAGACTACCTCTGATTATGATAGAGAAAAGCTTCAGGAGCGTTTGGCTAAATTAATTGGTGGTGTAGCGGTCATTAATGTTGGTGCTGCTACTGAAACTGAGATGAAAGAGAAGAAGGCAAGGGTAGAAGATGCTCTTAATGCAACTAGAGCAGCAGTAGAGGAAGGTATTGTTGCAGGTGGTGGAACAGCTTATATTAGGTGTTTACCCGCACTTGATAACCTCAAAGTAGAAGATGACGATGAGCAGCATGGTATTAATATCATTCGTAGAGCTTTAGAAGAGCCACTTCGTCAGATTGCAAGCAATGCAGGATATGAGGGATCTATTATAGTAGAAAGAGTAAAGAGCGAGAGTGGAAGCATTGGGTTTAATGCAGCAAAGGGAGAATTTGAGGACTTATTAGAGTCTGGAATTATTGACCCAACGAAGGTTTCTAGGACTGCATTACAGAATGCAGCAAGTGTTGCAGGACTACTCTTAACTACTGAGGCAATGGTTGCAGAAAAACCAAAGAAAGAGGAAAAGGC
>CAZODM010000060.1:0-13002 GCA_964578585.1 uncultured Desulfobacterales bacterium
AAAAAATTTTTACTTGTTTAAAGACTTCTTCTACAGATATTTGTTTCATACAAGCAAAATCCATATCTTTGCGAGGACATTGTCGTTTAAGGCAAGGACTACATTCAAGCTCTTTCCGTACCACTATAGCCTTTTTAGACCAAGGACCTGTGGTAATAGGATTTGTTGATCCAAAGATTGCAATACTTGGAATATCTAATGCTGCTGCAACATGCATAAGTCCAGAATCGTTTGTAACCATTAAATTTAATTTAGAAATAAGTGCAATGGCTTCACTTAAACTTGTCTTTCCACAAAGACTATAAACCTTAGAGGAAGCCTTACAAATTTCTTGTGCAATAGGAATTTCTCTTTTAGTACCAAAAACCAAGATAGAATGTGAGAGATTTTTACTTATAAGACCAGCTAGTTCTCTAAACTTATCTGTAGGCCAACATTTTGCTGGTCCATAAGCTGCTCCAGGATTAAAACCAATAAGTCCTTTGTTTAAATCTATATTAAGTTTTTTTAGCAAAAGCTTGCTAGAGTCTAAAGACTTTTTATCTACATATAGCTTGAGAGCAGGGCTTCCTATCTCTTTAGAGTATAACGATATACTAGTTTGGCTCTTTTTTAGAATATATCTTTCAATATAAGAAACCAAGTTTAAATAATAAAAGACTTCATGTCTTGTCTTTTTAAATTCAGGTACCTTGACACTATGGGTTAGAAATAAAGATCGTCCTTGACTGTTGTGTCCTATTCTTATAGGAACTCGTGCTAAAAAGGTAACAAGTGCAGATTCTATAGAATTTGGAAGTATTAGAGCCAGATCAAAATCTTTACTCTTTATCTTTTTAGCGTTTGTTATTAACCCTTTTAACGTAGTCTTTTCTTGATATTCTAGTTCTATAATCCCTTTTATCCCTTTATGAGCCTTAAATACAGAAGCAACCCAAGGTCTAGCTGCTATATAAATAGAAGCCTGAGGAAAAAGCTTTATTAAAGCCTCTATTGAGGCCGTTGCCATTACTGCATCACCAATCCAGTTTGGCACTCTTATAACAATGCGTTTTATATGATTCTCTATCTCTTTTTGCTCCAATTTTGTTTCACCTAACTAAATGATGATGTTGTTTATATCTTAAGTTCTTTTTCCATCATCTCTTTCCAAGCTGCAACTTCTTCTGGTGTAAAGATATCCACTGAGCCACCTTGAAACTCTGAGTGACTATCACCAATTTTTTCTTCTAGCCAGCCCTCTACCTCTAAATAGTGTTCTTGTAGCTTATTTAATATATCTTTATTTGGCTTCCACATACCCCTTGAGTGTGCTTCTAAAAGCCTTCTAGATATTTCCTCTAATGCATAGGGATTTTGCTCTTCAAAAAATTTCCTATTTTCCTTATCTAAGACAAAAGTCTTTGCAATCTCGTCAAATATCCAATCATCTACTGCATTAGTCGTTGCTTGCCAACCAAAAACTCGCCCTACTCTCTTTGATATCTCAGATGCACCTTTATAACCATGTCTTTTCATACCCTTAATCCATTTAGGATTAAGCAACTTAGTTCTGCTAACACGTCTAATCTCATCAGAAAGAGATCTGACATCAATATTTTCTAATTCACGGGTGTCACCGTAATAAGCAGGCACTTCTTTCCCTGATATTTCTCTTGCTGCAGTGGTAAGCCCACCATGAGTGCCAAAGTAACAACAGCATCCAAAAAGATCATATTCATCAGTAACTACTTTATTAAAAGTTAAATCTACTGTCTTTAAACTTTGGGTTAACTCCTGATGTGCCTTTTCACCAAAGTAGCCATTACCATAGCCATATCCATTCCAATATACAAAGATATCAGATAGGTCTTTTTGTGTCTTCCAAGAAGAGGCATATACTGCTAGGTTTACACCAGCCATATAAGTTCCCGGCTTTGATGAAAAGATACGCATTGTTGCCCTCTTCCATATATCTTCTTTGTCCTCTTCTTGGCTAGATAGCTCTTTTATGCGATCTAATGTATGTTTTTTTACAAAGTTTAGCTCTTTATCTTCCTCTAGCATAGAGACCTTCTTTATTGCATCATCTATTAGCTCTACACAATTTAAAAAATTATCCCTAATAATCCCAGAAAGCCTTATAGTAACATCTATGCGAGGACGTTTAAGTTCACTTAAAGGTATTACTTCAAAACCCTTTACCCTACCATTAGAAAGCCATATAGGCCTTACTCCAATAAGGCTCATGATCTGAGCCATACACTCTCCATCTGTCCACATGATATCGCTTGCCATCCAAAAAAGCGCGATATTTTCTGGGTATCTTCCATTGTTTTCTTTACGGTATTTATCAATCAATGCCTGTGCTAGACTAACCCCCACTTTATATGCTGCCTTTGTGGGCACCTTTTGAGGGTCAAGAGTGTAAAAGTTTCTACCTGTGGGTAACACATCATCTCTTCCACGAGTAATTAGCCCAGAGGGACCACTTGGTATAAAAGAACCATCAAATCCACTAAGTAAAGAATCTATCTCTTTTGATTCATTTATACGCCTATCTAGATCTCTTATCTTTTCTATAAGATAAGTAAGTTGACTTAAGCCTTTAGGGACAATATCTGTTGGAAGATCAATGTGTGCATTAAATATCTCTAATATCTGATCCTTATTAGCTAATGTTAGTCTTTTATTTATGACAGCTTCTATAATGTTAAGTGCAATTTTATCTATGATATCAAGTAGCTTTGTATTTCTTAGCCCAAAAATAGAATCTATTCTTTCTGGATTAGAATTTAGCTTCTTAATATTTACACCTAAGATTTCTGCCACAGCCTTTTTTATGGAGATGTCATTAAAACCTGTTTTTAAGATAGCGTATATAAAGTTGATTTTGTCCTGCGCTCTTGGTATTTCACCAAAGATATGCATCCCATCAGGGATTTGAGTAGTCTTTATAAGGGTTAAAACTTCATGAGTCTTTTTTATAATATGATCAAATTCATCATCCGATAAGTTATGTTCTTTATCCTCTAAAGATATGTTTAATTCCTTTTCTAAGTTTAGCTCCTTTATAGCATCTAATATCAAGTGCTTTAATGCGTGGGTTTTTGATTTATTTATATGTTTATTTTGTTGATATTGCTCTAAGTGTTCATCTAGCTCTTCTAAACCATCATATATGTCAGAGTTTACCATTACAGTTTGCATGTGATCTACTAACGTAGCATAGCTTCTTCTTTTAGCAATAACTCCTTCTGGGGGATTATCAGCGTTGTATATATAGAGATGTGGTATTGTATTTATACATATATCTGGAAGGCATTTATTTGAAAGCCCTACGGATTTTCCAGGTAAAAATTCAAGATTTCCATGTGTACCTACATGAATAATGCAATCTGCCTTAAAGATATGCTCAAAGAATTTATAAGTAGCAATATATTGATGAGGTGGTGGAACATCTGGATCGTGTAGAATTTTACACACTTTTCCATCACACCTTGGGCCAGCACATCCCCTTTTAGGTTGTATACAAACTAAGGCATTTTTTAGCTTTATACCTGTTATAACTATCTTATCTTTATATACCATTGCCGCAGGAACGCCGTTTACTTCTTTACCTGGAGGATCTCCCCAAGTATCTTGTATTCTATCTCTTAACTCTTTTGGGAAATTGTTCCACCACTTAAGATATTCCTCTTTTGAGAGAAGATATATTGCGCCACCTTTTTTGATAATTTCTTCAACTGTTGTCCACCTAAACTCTGAGATTGCCTTACGCGATAATATTTCATCAATTAGTTCCTTACCACTAGTAGGCACCTCTACCCTATAGCCTTGCTGTTTCATCTGGCTTAATATCCTAACTATAGACTCTAGTGTATCTAAATGTGCGCCAGAGCCAATTGTAGCCTCTAATGAAGCACATGGGTTATTGTGTAATACAAATACTACCCGTCTTTGTGATACAGGTTTTTTCTTTAGGTTTATCCACTTAGAGACGCGCTCTATTAGATGCTGACAGCGTTCTATAATAGGCTCTCTTGTTTCATCATCGCTTGATAGAGCAGCTTTAGATTGAATCTTTTGCCTGTCCTTATTTTTATCTCCCTTTTCCTCCTTTAACCCCGCCTCGTTGCCAGTTTCCTTTTTGGTCCCTCCGATTATAATAGGCTCAATTACTCCCTCAAACTCAGGCATTGCAATACTCCAACCAACATCTTGCCCAAGTCCATGAGGGTCTTTTTCCCACTCATCTATGCTCTTATAGTATGAGACAATAGGCTGAAAAACTGGACAGTTAAGTTCTTTAAATATTTCTACCCCTGTTGTTGCACTTGATGGATCTGAGACATCTTCCCCCTTATTAAGCCCAACAAAAAAGACTAGCAATTTTATAAGCGAATCAATACGAGATCTACCATCTTTATAAAAGAAATACTCTTTTATGACATCAAGTGCGCCTTTATTTCCTAAAGCCTTATCTTTAATAGACTGGGTAAAGACTGGGATTACATTAAAGCCTTTATCCTCAATTGTCTTTATAAGAGCATCTTCAATAAAGAGGTTTTTTGTAACCCAGAAGTGTCGTGAAAAGATTAACCCTATAGTAGGTGCATCTTTAGGTCTATACCATCTTAGATATGAATCTATTGTATCAAAATGTTTATTTGCTCTTGGATGATATATCCCCTCCCAAGGAAGTTTTTTAGGAAGTTCATAGTCTGTTGTTAAGTTAAGTACAGAACTGGCTATGTATGAGATTAGATTTTTAAAGTTTTCTTCCCCACCATATACTATAAATTCATAACATGTCTTTAATATCTCTGGATCAACATTTGAGAGACTCCAATAAGATTGGTCATATCCAAGAGATATGATCTTTTTATCTGACAATTGCTTTACCTGTTTTTCTATTTCATCCCAAAAATCCTCGGATGTTCTATAAAAAAACAAAAGCTTTGATTCCTTTATTGAGATGAGGGCCTTTTTAAATAGCTCTTTGTCTTTATTAAGAAGTTTTGAAGAAAATACTGTTATATCAATAAGGTCTTGTTGCTGAGAAGCAGCCTTAAAAATAGGATAATACGATGACCAAATAATTGCTGTAACCTTCATTTACTAGCTCCTTTATTTTGTTGAAGGATATACTACATAGTGGCTTTTACCTTTAAAGCTCTCTAACTCTATTTGATAAAGGGATTCTAAATAGCCCTTTAAGGAAAAATCCTTAGAAGATAGTTTAGATATAATCTTTCCATCTTTTATCATAATTATCCAATCAGCAAACAATATTGCTAAGTTTGGATCATGAAGGCTTATAAAGGCCGTCTTTTTTTGTCTTGTTAATCTCTTTATGCAAGATAACACATTAAATTGATTGGGCAGATCAAGGTGTGCTGTTGGCTCATCAAAAATCAAGATATTTGCCCTTTGTGCAATAGCCCTTGCTATGAGTACAAGTTGTCTTTCTCCACCAGATATGCTTGAAAAGTCTTTCTGTGCTAGGGATTCTATGGAAAGCTCTTTTAATGCCCAATATGCTATTTCATAATCCTTAGAGCTTGGGACAGAAAATATCCCAATGTATGGAGCTCTTCCCATCAGGACAACATCTATTACTTTATAGTTAAAGGTGTTTGAAATTTGCTGGGGTACAAATGCAATCTTTTTTGCTATTTGTCTTGGACTAAGGCTTCTTATAGGTTTATCTTCAATAAAGATATCACCTGTTACATTACAAATCCCTAAAATACTCTTAAAAAGAGTGGTCTTTCCTGCACCGTTTGGACCTAAAAGGCAGCTAAGGCTTCCCTTTTCTATATCAAGATTAATAGATTTTAATATATCTTTATAGCTTAGCCTTCTTGTTTTTAAAGCTATATCCATCCGCTTTGTGTCTTACTCCTAAGTAGATATATAAAAAATGGTATTCCCAAAAGAGATGTTATTATACCAACAGGGAGATCAAAACTACAGAGGCTTCTTGCAATGGTATCTGATGCTACCATAATCCCTGCCCCTGCAATCATAGACATTGGGATAAGAAAGCGATTGTCAGGACCAATCATAAGCCTTATAAGATGAGGCACCATAAGCCCAATCCATCCGATTATACCAGCACTTGCAACACTAGCACCTGTTGCCAGACAAACCCCTGCTATGATAAAAGCTCTTTCTTTCTCAAGATTTACTCCAAGGTTAATAGCCTCTTCTCTTGAAAGAGATAGAAGATTTATCCTAAATCTCATCAAAAAGATTATTAAACACCCCGCTAGTATCATAGGAAAGGCATCCTTTAGCCTAGCCCAACTGCTTAGAGAAAAGCTTCCCATAAGCCAAGTTACAATACTTGTAAGGCTATGAGGATCTACAATAAATTTTATAAGAGACACAAGAGCCATAAGAAATGCAGACACTACTACTCCAGAGAGTATAAGCCCTAACCTAGATATACCCCTTTTGGTCTTTGCTAAAAAATAAGTGAGAATACACGCTAAAACTGCACCTGTAAATGCCCAAAAAGGTGTGTAGCTCCCAGATAAAAATGCAACAGATATTGCACAACCAAGCCCTGCACCAGCAGAAAGCCCGAGTAAATAAGGGTCAACTAAAGGATTTTGAAATGTAGCTTGAAGAGCTGCACCAGAGCCAGAAAGTCCTGCCCCAACCAACAAACAAAGTAAGATACGCGGGGCACGTATCTGCCAAATAATATCTGAAATAGGGGTTAAAGGACTTTTAAGTTTAAAGAGCTTATGTACAAATATCTTAATGCTTAAAATAGGATAAAAGCCTGCTGCTCCAAAAGAGAACGATAACCATGTAACCACAATGACCAAAAGTGAGATAAAAGCATTGATAAGCACTACTCTATCTTTTGATTTCATGGCTTATAGTATGATATTTGGCTATCAAAATCTCTTTGCATCTTAGTCAAAAAGCCTTTATGAAATGCGTTTGGATATGCCTTTAAAGCCATCCATAGACAGACTAATGCCGCTCTAGGTGACCATGTTGACCAGTTTGGGGACTTAAAGACCGCTTTTTCTTTTACTGCAATCAAAGTAGAGAGACGAGGATCATTAAGAATCTTTTTTGTCCCATAATTGGCATTGCCCCAGATAAATATTATCTCAGGATTCCATAAGACAATTTGTTCAAGAGAGACTCTGGGATAAGGTGCTTTTATAGAAGTTGCACAGTTTATAATACCTGCTATGTTCATAAGATCTGGCACAACTCCTGTTGATCCTGCAACCCTGTTTATAGAATCCCATAGCCATATTCCATGTATGCGTCTGTTTTTTAGTTTAGCTAGAGTTGTTCTTATTGTATCAAACACATAATGCATCTTTTTTATAATACAATCTGTCCTTTTTTCTACTTCAAACACCTTTCCTAACATCCTAAGTGTTGAAAAGAGAGAATCTAGACCTTCAGGGGATATAGTGATTACACTAAAGCCGTCCTTTTTCCCTAGCGTTTCAAGAAGTTTTACTGCTTGAGGCTTATAATTCCAAGTTATTACAAGATCCGGATTTAGTTTTATAAGGGTTTCAAAATTGATCTGAGTAGCTGTTCCTACAGAGGCTACACTCTTTAACCAAGCACTGCCAATCCTATTCATAAAGTCATCATGGGTTTTAGCCCAAAGACTTATTCCAACAACCCTATTCCATATACCAAGATATGGGATTAATTCATATCCAATTAAAAATACAGCCCTTTTTACTGGTTCATGGACAAAGACTTTTCGTCCAAGGGCATCTGTTACACAAATTGTCTTGGCATTTGAGGCAGTAGCACTTAACAATATCAACAAAGAGAGTGCTACTGCCACCACACTATTTTTATGTCTCATCTAAACCTCTTAAAAGGAAAGGGTTACTTGCGTCATATATGTTCTATCTGGTGCTATGTAATAGCTATAGTAGTGTTTGTCGAACAGATTTCTCACAGAAAAAGATAGGGTTACCCATTTAGCTGGTTTTATAGATGCCTTTACATTGGCGATAAAGTGTTTTTCAAATGTGCCATATACATTTGATACATCAGAGTTATCATCTTCTGTATACATCTTGCCTATATACTGTCCAAAAAATGAAAGTTTTACTGACGGTATCCCATAGAAACTAGGAGTCTTTCCCTTGACAATAAAATTCCATATCCAAGGTGGGCACTCTATAAGGCGTTTCCCCTCTGAAGCAGGGTCTGCTGGATTGTCTGTCATTTTAGTATCAAGTCTTGTGTAATTTATTTCAAAATAGATATCTCTTATAGGTCTTATAATAAGTGCGCTTTCAAATCCATCTATATCTGCACTTCCAGCATTTATCTTTTCTTTAATAGTACCTGTAGAGCTAGATATTGTTTTAGAGTAAATTAAGTCGTTTAACCAGCTATGATAGTATGTAAATTTTACTGTAATTTTATTGTTCAATAGTTCCTGTGAGACTCCTATTTCAGCATTCCATATTGTTTCAGGATCAAGGTTTGGATTTCCTTCATAAGTAGTAGAGAAAAACTGCCACGTTCTATAGAGCTCATAAATGTTAGGAGCTCTAAATGCCTTTCCAACAGAAGTCCTTATTGTAGTGGACTTTAGTGGCTTATATACAAAAGCAATCTTAGGAGAAAAGGCGCCTTTGTCTCTAGCGGGATAGCTTTGTTCTGCTCCAGGACTTCCAGATGCACCATGATAAGTCCACCAATGGTCATATCTTAGACCTAAGTACATATCTAAATTGTTAAGGAGTTCAACTTGATCTTGTAGGAAGAGTCCAAGGTTAAAAGAAGAGCCTTGAGCAGCATAGGTCTTATCACCTGTTGGATCAGGGTCTCTATAGAACGGGATGTAATAGGTGGCTACATTTGCCCAATCCTTTCTGAGGCTTACTCCTGTTGTAATAAGTTGATTTGAAAATATTGGGAAAGATGCCTGTCCATCCGCATAATATGTCTCGGAATATGTGTTGTTTCTCTGTCCTGTTGCAGAGTCATAGTCTCCACCATAGTTTGGTTTTGTCCAAAATCCTGATCTATGTAGATATGCCAGTACTAACTTTGTTGAGACCTGATTTATATTTAATTTATAATTGGCACTGCATATATCTGTTCTATCTGAAGAAATACCAGCATAGGAAATATAATAATAAGGGATTACGTGTACACTTTGGCCATTTGGCAGATTTACATAGCCATTAAATGCTTCATTGCCATTTGCATCAGTGAGATATGTGTGGGGATGTCCATAAAAATAACGAAGTACTCCTGTCTGATAGCTTAAGGAAAGTTTTCCTGCTTTTCCTAGGTCAAATACACCTTTCATGTGGTAATTCCAACGCTTACCTCCATTATTACCTTTATCACCAACCACCCACTTTAATTCTTGTCCTGTTTTATCTGTTGTAGAGTAACCTCCATATAGAATAGGTGTACCTGTTGAACTCTTTGGAGTAAGGATGACAGGGGTTGTTACATATCCATCAGTTCTTTCTTCTTCATAACCGATTAAAAAGGAAAAAAGTCCTAGCTTATCCCCAACATTTATAATGCCTCTTTTGGTGTTGTGGCTTCCAAGTCCACCTGTTGCAGAAAAGAAGAATGTATTAGGGGTAGCAGTTATTATATTGATAACTCCTCCCATAGCATTTCCGCCCCAAAGTGCTGAGGCAGGTCCTTGAATAACTTCTATTCTTGATACATCACTTGTGGATAGATTTGCCCATTTTACAACTCCAGCATAGCCTCCATTTAATGGTACACCATCTAGCAATACAAGAGTACGTTGCTGATAAGGAAGCCCTCTTAAGGTTACAGATGCAACGGAATCCATAATACCTTTTCTTCTTATAACAATAATTCCTGGTTCATTTGTAAGGGCATCATCTAGAGTTGAAATATCTTTATAACGCATATCCTTAGAGGTAATGATGTTTATATAGGATGGGGCAGATGTAGCATTTATTGGGGTTCTTGTAGCAGTAATAACAATTTGGGAGATGGTTAGGGAATTATCTTTATCCTTTGCCAAAGCACGGGGTTGTAAAAAACAGATAGCTAAAAGAATAGATAAGATGAATACTATAAAAGGATTTTTAAACATTGTATCACTCCTCCCCTCAAATATGGTATTACTTTTTTTAGAGGAGTGTTATTTAAATAAAAAATTAAATAGGTGTCAAGAATATAATATTCATAACACTAATATTTAGAAATCATGAAACCTTCTTTTGTTTTATATTTAACCTTACAATTTAGTGATGAGTTCCTTTAGAGATTTAATGAGTAAAGATGTGGGATCTTGATCAAGAAGTCTGGTAACATTAGGTTCTAGTTGAGAAAGTCTTTCCTCATATGGTAAAAAGACCAACTTTTTTGTACTTATTTTTATTTTTAGCTCGTGTATTAAATCTTTAACCTTGTATTTTTCTTCTTGAAAATTAATACGATTTATGAGCAAATAAATGTCTTTGATATCAATGGATCTTGCAAGAGTTATAATTTTTTTGGCTACAGAAAGAGCATTAAATGTAGCATCCGATAAAACTAAACAATGTGAAAAACCCTTTGAAAGTGCTCTAGCAAAGTGTTCTACCCCTGCTTGCGTATCAAGTAGGATTGTATCCCTATTTCTCATAGAAATAGTTCTAATTACTGCATTAAGTAGAGCGTTTTCAGGACATAAACATCTACCTGTTGAATGTGTTACAGTCCCCATTACCAAACAGCTTAGTTTATTATCTAACTTAATGCCAAAACGCTCTGTAACATCTTCAAGGGTGGGATTTAACTTTAAAAGACTTCCCCAATTAGTACCAGGTCTTGCTCCAATCTTCTCCTCTATATAGTCTAAATTCTCACTTAGTGGTTTTATGTCTTGGCAAACTTTTCTAGGTATCCCTAAAGTTGCGGGAAGATTTATCTGAGGATCTGCATCAACACTAAGTACATTATAGTCTTGTTGAGTTAACAATTTAGATAATAGAGCAGTAATAGTCGTTTTACCAACCCCACCCTTGCCAGTAAGAATAATTTTATAATACTTCATTTGCTTTATATTCCTAAATCAGCTCTTCTATCCATGATTATCTGTTCCATTATATTAGCTGCTTTTAAGGGATCTTGTTCTACAAAGAAGTATCCTCCGATTAGTCGGTTTAAATCCTTAGTAAGTATTTCCAATACATTATTACTTCCAGATATTGGGGGTATTGGCCATAGGTGTACAGGTATTCCTGATGCTATAAAGTATGTCCCTATAGAAATCGCCTTTTCGGACATCCACTCTGGAGCAGAACCAACTATAGGTAGATCTGATATATCAACATCCATGTAATCTGCTATTGTTCCAGCAAGTGTGAGCATACGAGAGCAATCTACACAAGAACCCATGTGTAATATGGGGGGGATATTTAAGCTCTCACATAGTCTTTTTAATCCACTTCCTGCTAGAGATCGTGCTTCTTCATTCATTAATCCAGCTTTAGCACATGCTATTGCCCAACAACCTGTACCAATCACTAATATATCTTTTTTTATAAGCTCTTTAGCAATTGTTGTGTGATTATAATCATGTCTTACTTTGGGATTATTACATCCTACCATCCCAGCAATACCCTTGATCTGTCCGTTTGAGATAGCATTTATGAGAGGTTCAGGAGTCCCACCCAATAGACTTAAAATTTGCTCTGTACTAAACCCAACTATGGCTTTGGTTTTATGTTTGGGGATATATATCTTCTCAATATCTCTGTGTGGAAATGCCTCTATTGCTAATGTTATGATCTTTTCTGCAGTTTTATCTGCTTCTTGTTCATCAAACTGTATATGTATTGCTTTAGGAAATCCTGCTTGTTCACTGGTGGAGATAAACTTAGTATGAAAGCACTCAGCAAGTTGTCCTAATGAAGGATAGATACACTGGACATCTACTACTACCGCCTCTATCGCCCCAGTCATAATAGCTAGTTCCTGTTGTAGTACATTACCGGCTACAGGTATACTTTGACGCATAAGCAATTCATTTCCTGTACAACACATCCCTATAATATTTATCCCCTTGGCTCCTTTTGATTGAGCTAGTTTTATAAGGTGTTGATCTTGAGACAATTCCACTAGTTTTTCTGAGAGGATTGGCTCGTGGCCATGTGCAATAATATTTATATATTCAGGTTCAATGACGCCTAGATTAGACATAATCGTCTTTAAACTAGGCGTACCAAATAAGATATCTTGTATTTCTGTGGCAATGAGTGAACCACCCCAACCATCTCCTATAGCAGTCCTTAATCCCTGAACAAGTAAAGACAAAGGACTGTTGTCAACTCCAATGTGGGTCCTGTGTAATATATCAACAATTTCTCGATCAATACCTCTAGGTAAAATTCCCATCTTTTTACCTGAGAGATCAAACAGGATTCTTTCAGCATTTTTCCAACATTTTATTCGCTTATTAGGTACATAAGATAATGTAAATTTTGTAGGAAGGTTATCCTGTTTGCCATAGTCTTCTATTGCTATTTTAGCAATATCTTGTGCTATCTTTTCAGCTGGTTGCTCTGAACTCACTCCTAATTTTTGGGCAACCTCTTTCAATTTTTTAATATCTTTAATTTGATAGCTATGATTTTTTCCTTGAGCAATATCCCGTAAAGTCATTATTAATGGTCTACCATGATCTGAATGAGCTGCTGCTCCTGCTGCAATTGCTCTTGTTAAATTTCTTGCTACAATAATATCAGCACTAGCTCCACACACACCTTTTGGGGATTTTTTAGTAATTCTACATGGTCCCATTGAACAATTTTTACAACAGATGCCTTGTACCCCAAATTTACAATGGGGGGATTGACTATCTTGTCTATCCCATATGACTTCAATATGATCTTGTTGTGCAAGTTTAATCATTTCTTGAGATGCAGGATCACAGGTCCTAATACATTCTACTCTTGTTTTATCCATTATTATTCCTCCATATACAAATGAAGAATATTTTAGTTATGAATAAAATTCTTAATT
>CAZODM010000061.1:0-12798 GCA_964578585.1 uncultured Desulfobacterales bacterium
TACAGGTAACAGAGCTACCTAATACAAAACGGGGAGAAGGTGGCTTTGGACATACGGACAACAAGTAACATAAAGAATGCCAAAAAAATAAAAATTTAGCTTTCCTGTTCAAAACTAGACATAATGTGTTTTTTGCGCTAAAGACATGATATCCTATAATTAAAAGCTAAAGCTCCACTGGAGGAAATTATGTCACATCGTATTGAAGTTGCACTAAAACCAGAGCTAAAAGACGCTCTTGGAGAAAAGACGAAAAAATCTTCTAAGGAAGACCTTGGATTGTTAGTAAATGAAATAAGAACTATTAAGGTATTTTTAATAGATGCAACCCTCAATCAAGATGAACTAAACAAAGCAGCATCAGGGCCTTTTTCTGATCCAGTAACCCAGATTTTTAGTATAGATACACCTCTTTCTAAAAAACTCCCATTTAGCTGGAATTGGCTCATAGAAGTTGGCTTTAAACCAGGAGTCACAGATAATGAAGGCAAAATTGCCAAAGAAGCTCTTCAGCTTCTGTTCAAAAACAATCCAGAAGTAAACGGGGTTTATACAAGCACACAGTATTTGATATCTGGTGATATTGATAAAAAAGATGCTGAACGAATTGCAAAGGAGTTACTTGCAAATGAGTTGATTCAAAGGGTATGGATAGTAAAAGATGATGAACTAGATACAATATGGTCACAAGAGAACAGCCCATTTTTCTCGCTGCCCAAAGTTACACAAAAAGTTGAAATAAAAGTTGAAAGAATAGATCTATCAAATCTATCTGATGAACAACTCCTTGCGCTATCAAAAGATAGAGTTCTGGCCCTTAATCTCAAAGAGATGAAATGTATAAGGGATTATCTAAAAGATCCTAAAGTAATAGAAGAACGAAAATCTCTTGGACTTGATGAAAGGATAACTGATGTAGAGCTAGAAGCCCTTGCTCAAACATGGTCAGAGCACTGTAAGCATAAGATATTTAATAGCCTTATCACCTACGTTGATGAAAATGGTAACACAAAACTCATAGATAGTCTCTTTAACACTTATATAAAGAGAGCAACAGATGAGATTAGAAAATCATTAGGAGAAAACGATTGGTGTCTATCTGTCTTTAAAGACAACGCGGGCGTTATCTCTATAGATGACAATTGGGCAGTAGCATTTAAGGTAGAAACTCACAATAGCCCTTCTGCCTTAGATCCTTATGGTGGTGCGTTAACTGGCATTGTTGGTGTAAATAGAGATCCATTTGGTACAGGCCTTGGTGCAAAGCTTGTATTTAACACTGATGTATTTTGCTTTGGACCGCCAGATTACAAAGGAAAGCTACCCAAAGGACTACTTCATCCAAAAAGAATATTTGAAGGGGTAAGAGAAGGAGTAGAACACGGTGGGAATCAAAGTGGAATCCCCACGGTAAATGGCTCAATTGTATTTGATGAACGTTATGTAGGAAAACCCCTTGTCTTTTGTGGTACAGGCGGCATTATGCCCAAAGAAATATGCGACAAAAAAGGTTATGAAAAAGGAGCAAAACCAGGCGATGCCATAGTAATGTGTGGAGGTCGTATTGGAAAAGATGGTATCCATGGGGCTACCTTCTCATCTGAAGAACTACATGAAGGCTCTCCTGCAACTGCTGTTCAGATTGGAGATCCTATTACCCAAAAGAAGATGACAGACTTTTTACTTAGGGCAAGGGATCTATGCCTATATAATTCTATTACAGACAATGGTGCTGGAGGGCTGTCTTCTTCTGTTGGAGAAATGGCCCAAGAGTCTGGAGGCTTTGAACTCCATCTTGAAAAGGCTCCTCTTAAATACAGCGGACTTCAACCATGGGAAATACTCCTTTCTGAAGCACAAGAAAGGATGACTGTTGCAGTTCCCCAAGAAAAGCTAGATGAATTTTTATCCCTAGCCAAAAAGATGGATGTAGAAGCTACAGTACTTGGAAGGTTTACTGATTCTGGTAAGTTTCACTGTCTCTATAATGGAGAAACCGTGGCATATCTAGATCTTGACTTTGTTCATAGCGGTGTCCCACGTTTAGAGTTAAAAGCTATATGGGAGCCTCCTAAAAGAGAAGAACCCCAATTTGATATGCCAGAAGACCTTGGTAATACACTAAAAAAACTGCTATCCAGATGGAATATATGTAGCAAGGAATATGTAGTAAGACAGTATGATCATGAGGTGCAAGGTGGTAGTGTTATAAAACCCCTTGTTGGTAAATATGCTGATGGACCAAGCGATGCAGCAGTCTTAAGACCAGACCTCAACTCCTTCTTAGGTCTAGTTGTAGCTCATGGACTTTGCCCACGTTACTCTGATATTGATACGTACAATATGGTAATGTGTGCAGTAGATGAAGCAGTAAGAAATGCTGTCTGTGTTGGAGCAAATCCAAACCATATGGCAGGGTTAGACAATTTCTGTTGGTGTGATCCAATTCAATCAGAAAAGACTCCTGATGGTCATTATAAACTTGCTCAGCTTGTAAGAGCAAACATGGCACTTTATGAGATATGCAAAGAATATGGCGTGCCATGTATCTCAGGTAAAGATAGTATGAAAAATGATTGCATTATAGGTGGAGTAAAAATCTCTATCCCCCCTACTCTATTGTTCTCTGTAGTAGCTAAAGTAGAAGATGTCAGAAGATGTCAAACAATGGATGCCAAAAATCCAGGAGACCTAGTCTATATCTTAGGGAAAACATATAAAGAACTTGGGGCTTCTGAGTATTATGCTATGTATGGTGAGATTGGTTCAAGTATTCCATCTGTTAAGATTAAAGAGGCAAAAGATAGATATCAAAAACTATATAGGGCTATTAGCGATGGACTTATAGCATCTTGTCATGACTGTTCAGATGGGGGACTTGGTGTGTGCCTCGCCGAAGTAGCATTTAGTGGTGATTTAGGACTTAGAATCAGCCTAGATGATGTATTATGTGAAGATAACATGAGGACAGATCATATACTATTTAGTGAAACTCCAAGTCGTTTTGTTGTAACTGTACCAAAAGATAAAAGAGATGACTTTGAGAGCTATATGAAAGATAGTGACTTTTCTTTAATAGGAGAGGTTACTAATGAACCAATTCTATATGTAGAACAAAGGGGCGATATAATAATAAAAGAGTCTATTTATGACCTTAAGTCTGCTTGGCAAAAGCCGCTTTCATGGTAACTAAAGGGGGGATTCATATAGTCTTTTATGAAATCAAGATATCAACCCCAACTTAGCATTGTTATAAGCTTTGCTATGCTTATACTAACAGGGGCTATCGCCCTTTTCTTATTTGGCTTTAGGACTGGAGAAGCCAAAAGTTTTATTGAGGCACTCTTTACATCCACAAGTGGTGTTTGTGTTACAGGGCTTAGTGTACTTGATATTGGTAAAGATTTGTCCTTTACAGGACAAGTAATACTTTTAATCTTAATCCAACTTGGTGGACTTGGGCTTTTAACAGTATCCACATGGGTACTTTTATCTTTAAAAGGACAAATAAGTCTTAGTGCTTCAACAACTGTAGAAGAAACTCTTGGTGGAATCCCTAGGATAGATGCCGCTGTTTTATTAAGACGACTTATAATATTTACATTTATATCTGAACTGCTAGGCTCTATAGCACTTTTCACAAGATTTTCTCAAGATTATCCCTTAAAAAAGGCGATCTGGCTCTCTATATTCCACTCTATATCTGCATTTTGTAATGCAGGATTTAGCCTATTTTCTGATTCTCTTACAAGATACAGGGGGGATCCGGTAGTAAATTTAACAATTATACTTTTAATCATCTCTGGTGGCATTGGATTTGTAGTAGTAGCAGATCTACTTGAAGTAGCAAAAGAGAGGAAGAAAAAACGACGGGCAAGGCCTAGTCTACATACTAAGATTGTACTTATAACCACTGCAATTTTAATAGTAAGTGGTTGGATATTGTTTTTTATACTTGAGTATTCAAATACTATGCAATTTTGTACTCTTTCTGAAAAACTGTTATCTTCTCTATTCTTATCTGTAACAGCAAGAACTGCTGGCTTTAATACACTACCTACAGGACATCTAACTAATATGACCCTTGTGTTTTTAATACTTTTAATGGTAGTTGGAGCATCTCCTGGATCAACAGGTGGTGGGATTAAGACCTCTACTGCTGCTATAATATGGGCTATGGTAAAAAGCCATATACTAAATAGACCTAGAACAGAAATCTTCAATAGAACTATTCCTAGTGATCAGGTGGCAAAGGCACTAGCTGTTACAACACTATATTTTGCAGTTGCATTTTCTGCAGTCACAATACTTGAGTGGACACAGTTAGGAGATGTCTCACACTCTCTTACAAGAGGCATATTCTTAGAACATGTGTTTGAAGTAATAAGTGCTTTAAGTACTGTAGGACTATCAACAGGTGTTACGCCTACACTTTCTCCTTCAGGACTATGTGTATTGATAACCTGCATGTATATTGGAAGAATTGGGCCCCTTTTGTTAGCAAGCTCTCTTGTGGGAGAAAGACAGCGACTTGCATACTCATATCCAGAAGAATCTGTTTTAATTGGTTAAAATGTTTTGATGGAGTAACACTATGGTAGAAGATAAAAAGACATATTGTGTACTTGGACTTTCAAAATTTGGACATCGCCTTGCAACCTCTCTATTTGAATTAGGTGCTACAGTTATAGCAGTTGATAAAAATGAACTCTTAATACAAAAGACCGCCCCCAATGTAACAAAGGCTGTCTGTGCTGATGTTATGGACTGGGAGGTAATGAACCATATAGGAGTCGCAAACGCAGATGTAGCAATAATTGGCCTACCTCATGACTTTGATGTCACTGTGCTCTTAGTTTTATATCTAAATAAAGCAGGGGTACCAGAAATAATTGCACAGGTTGATAGTGAAGAAAAATCTGAGGCACTGATGCTCCTTGGAGTAAAAAGGGTAGTATGGCCAGAAAAAGATATAGCAGATAGACTTGTAAAACAACTTGCTGTTCCAAGCCTTGTAGAACAAATTTCTATCTCACCAGATGTAGCACTGATAGAAGTACCTTGCCCAGATCAATTTATAGGAAAGACATTGATTGATTTAAAGATACGACAAAAATATAACATATATGTTATAGGACTAAAGCGTCCATCTCAAGATGTCCCCGGACATTTTAAAACTATCATCGCTCCAAAGGCAACAATGCGTTTTCAAAAAGGAGACACAATGCTTGCATTAGGAAACACAAAAGACCTAGTAGAATTTACAAACAGTATAGGACTTGAATCTAAAAAATAATATAAAAGACTATTGCTTGGCACTGGCCTTCTTTCACCCAAAGCTCTTTTCCATCACTTACAGAAGAAATTTATATCAATTTAAGGATACAACTCTACAAGACAAATCAAATTAGTTTATATTGATTGTCCTTTGCCAAAATGGGTATTCAAAAACAAAAGAAGTTGCTCCCCGACACTTGGAAGTTTTGGCTGTTTACCTAGTATAACATCTTTAGGATTTATACGGTGCCCATAAAATATAGTATCAGCATTATAGTCTTGGCCCAATGCTGCTCCTTGTATGTATGCGCCAGCAAAAAACCCCTTGGTTCTAGAATAAGAATATATTGCTGCATTTAATGTTACGTCTGTTGAGGCAGATAAACTCCTACCTACTGGGCCAGCTGCAGCAGAAAGATCTGCACCTATAGTAAAATTATCCTTTAAAAAACTTTCTACACCCCTTGGATTCATTATAACAAGAACTAAATCTGTAGCCTTTATCCCAATCTGCCAGCCAAAAGAACCTGTTGCAAGTTTTAAAAATATAGGCCCATGCCACCTACCTGTCTTAAAGTTTCTAGCAACTAAGATGCCTTTACCGTATCCAATACCAACTAAAAATCCTGCCTGATATAATGAGGGAAAAATTGCAATACCATAGCACCTATCTAGTAATTTTTGAGGGATAACCCTATCAGGAGCCATTGCAAGTTGTTTTAACACTATAGTAGCATCTTGGACAATCTCATTTGGAGATTGAGCACGCACAGGCCTTATTAACCCAAGGTTTAAAATGACTATGGTACAAATTATAAATATCTTAAAAAGTAAGTTAAACTTTTTCATAATCATAACTCCTTATTATATATTTAATACCTAACCTAAAAGCAAAAGATATTCCAACTTACTTTTTTATACCCATCATCTCAAACATACTAAACATAGACTCTGGCTTAAATGGTCCTACTTTTAGAGTAAATACTTCATCTGGTAAAAGTTTTCTTATCCTCCTTATTTTAAGGATAGCGCTATCTCCTTTATGTTTAAATAATAAATCCAGTTTTAAATCATATATATTATGTATGGGTTTGCCGTCAAAAGCTACAATCAAATAACCAGGTTTTATCCCTGCCTTCCATGCTACTGAATGAGGAATTACATCAACAACTTTTAAATAAGTCTTTCCATCTCTCTTAATGCTCGTTAAAAATACCCCTAATTTAGGTGAAAAAGGCTGCTTTATAAAAGGTGGGAACAAAAAGAAATCTGCCATATTAGGCTTAAGTTGGTCATCATGTACATTGATAATAATACTTTGCTTAAGAGGAAGGGATAGCTTTACCCTATAAGGAATACCATAACCAAAAGCTACATGTCCTGAACCAGTTAATACCACCATTTGATATTCAGGATTCTTTTGTAAAAAATCTACTATAGAATCTGCCATAGTTTGGTCCCAAATGGTTTGGGCCTCGCAAAAATATTCAAAATTGTTTAGTCCAGTATGTATCTTGTAAATCTTTTCAAGAAAGCTTTTATATGCCTTATTGGGAAATATCAACTTTTGAGGTATCTCTTTACGTTCCTTTTTGCTAAGAGATTTTAATCCTTTCATAGCCACCTTATTTGTTATCTCATTTGGGGCATTTAGTGCTACTATTGGTATGTGATGCTTTTTACAAAATTCTATAATAGGCCTATACATAAGATAATTAAAACTCCACTCCTTAAGATAATGAGTATTTTTTATAAATGTTCTTTCATCTATTTTCCCTTCTAGATATTCATTTATTACATCTTGATATCTTTTCTCAAACATCTCCATTCCAACTGCAATATATCTATTGTGCTTATAAAGGGCCTTTATGATCTTTAGTTGAACTATGTGATCTGCATATTGATCATGTTTCTCTCCAATAAAGATAATAGGAGTATGTAAGATATCTTTTATAATGTCATTTAGACTTGTAAGAGAGTTTTTTGGAACACCATAACAAAATGAAGAGGTAGAATTATTACTTTCTTTTGACAGAGCAAAAGAACTATGGGATAAAAAAGTTACCACTACTGTCAACAATAGAACAAGATTTATTGATGTTGCCTTTATCATTACTGCCTCCAAAAATGTAATCCATTACCAGTTGTAAAAATAATAAACTACTGTCACTAACATTACACTTATTATCCTTGCACCTTGGCTTAAACTTAATAGCTTAGTACCTAACTTAGGACCAAATACACCTAGATAATTAGGTAATTGATGCCTAAGTGCTCTTACAGGAGTAGCTAAAAGATTACCTATGAGCAATGCAAACACTGTAGCCTTTATAGTTAGTGCACCAGAGTGCAACATAGCCCCTGCTGCTGCAGCCCCTGCAGTAAAATCTGCTATTAATGTAAATACTATTACAGATATTCCCTGAACGGGTAATACACTATTAGAGATGAGATGAGATGTAACATGTTCTAACCACGTAAAAACACCCCAAAGCCTTAGTGCTGCAACCAACATATATATTGGAACAGTAAATAGAGCTATTCTAACCAAGCGGATCTTTAGATATCTTTTTAAAAGAATCTTTACCTTATGCCAACCATAACTAGCTTCTAAATTGTCCTCTATACCTTTATCATGTTTATGCCTTGGCAATAAAAATCTTCCTAGCAATAATACAGAAAAAGTCCTTATAGAAGCGGCTAAAAATACTAAAAATAGATATCTAACCCCTGCCCCACCCACTAAAGGAATTATAATTGCTGCTGTTGTTGGAAGATGTAAAAAGAATGAAGGTAATCCATGATTAGTAATTACAGATATGGTAAGCTCTTTTTCATCTATCTTCTTTTCTTTATAAAAATTATAGAGCATTGTGTTTCCTGCTAAACCAGATAAAAATGCTGTAGTAAAAGACACCCCTGCATAATCACTTAAATTGCCTATTTTCATAAGAGGTCTAGAAAAACGAGAAACAATAGATGCCCAACCAAGGCCCTCTACTATAGCACTTGCTATAAGAGTAAGTGACATGATGGAAAATATTCTAATTAAAGGGCTAAGAATAGAGCTATATATTATATGTGATGAAATATTGGGTGCCCTTAAAAGGGCTATTATAGCTATTGTCCCTAAAGATAGAGAAAAGATTATTGTATTTTTCCATCGTTTGCTCTTTTTATTCTTTTTGTTTTCTTTGAAGTTTGAATTATTCATTTAAAATAAATATAAACAAAAAATTTTTCTAAAAATACCTATATAAAAATTTGAGTCAAGTTATATATAGTTTTAATTTGGGGATTGCACAATTGTTAAAAGCTAATTAAAATGCTTGATGCGAAACGAACCTATGCGACTCTTACCAAAGGCGAGCTAATATCTTATTAGTCGCTTTATGGTAAGTGCCGGAGTGGTGGAATTGGTAGACGCGCTGGACTCAAAATCCAGTGGCCCTTGAGGCCGTGCGAGTTCGACTCTCGCCTCCGGCACCACCCTAAAGAGGGCTCTATTATAGAGTCCTTTTTATTTTTTTATCTCTCAAATTAACCCTAGTTAAAATAAACTTTTTTGTGAGGCCTTAGGTTTAATCTTTTTCTTTTTTTTCTTCTTTGATTTGTTATATGGTTTTATATCTTGTAAGAGATCAGTCTGAATCAGATCTATAAATGGACTTTTTTTGAGATTTATATAAGGATTATTCTTTTTAACCCATATATTTCTTTTATCACAATAGGATAAAAACAATTTCTCTTTAGCCCGGGTAATCCCAACATAAAACAGTCTTTTTTCCTCATCTATATCTGCATCAAACAATGGTAAAATACCCTGCTCAAGCCCTATTATAAAAACCACAGAAAATTCTAATCCCTTTGCAGCATGAAGGCTTAAAAGCCTTACCCCTTCAAAGGAAATACCTAAAACATCCTGTGCATTTCTAAGACAAAGTGCCATATCAGAAGCAGTATTTATCTGATCAGACATTGCAACAAGTACACTTAACACAGGAGAATCTATATCAAGATTTAATTCTTTAATCAAAATTCTTATAATATCTCTACCATTTTTGTTGATAATTTTATCTTTTATATCCTTAAGCTTATCCCTCCATCTTTTTACACCGCCAGGAAGCTCTTCTAAAAAAAATTCTGGATTATTAGAACCCGTAGCTTGCCACAGTTTATGTATCCACCTTATGTGAGGATGGGCAAGTGCAGAGGGTTTATCACTTCTATACCAAGGAATACCTGCTTTTGATAATTCAGATGAAATAGCATTTGCCATTTGATTTACTCTGTATAAGACAGCAATCTCACTAAGAGATATTGGCTCACTAAATGTACCTAATCCTCTATCAATTGCATCTATACTAAGACTGCCAGCAATCTCTTCTATTTTTTTGGTAATCCAACGGGCTTCAGAGTCTTCATCCTTAAAATGTAAAAGAAAGACATCCCCTTTCTTATTTAAAAAAGACCTAAGTCTTTTAGCACTTACAACTGAAGCCGATGCATCAAGTATCTTTTGAGAACACCTATAGGAAATATCAAGGCTTATCTCTTTTAATTGAGAGAAATCTTGAGCTAAATTAGCTAAAAATTTAGGATTTGCCCCTCTAAAACCATAAATAGCTTGATTTGGATCTCCTATTAAAAATGTATTGGCACCTAGTTTAGAAAGGGTCTTTATGATTTCATATTGTATATGATTTACATCTTGAAATTCATCTACTAAAAGATGAGAAATAAAGGGCTTTATTTTACCTCTTTTACTACATATCTTTAAAAACCTTAAAAAATCATATAATAACGTATCAAAATCCCAAAAAAGTGACTCATACAATAATTCTTTATATTTTAATTCTAGACAGCATAGTCTACTATCATTTATATCTTTACGTTGTCTTAATCTATAAAATTTTCTTGCATCGTTGTTGTGAATACCAAGTAATTTAGCAGCCTTTAAATAAAGTCTTCTAGAATCCCCTTCATCTATTAATTCCAAATCATAAAAATCTCTATTAGAAAGCATCCAAAGAGCAAATTGGTGAAATGTACCAGAAAAGATATTGGCGTCGTTAAGACCTATAGCTTTAATCCTATTTTTTATCTCTATTGATGCCTGATTTGTAAATGTAATACTGACAATTAAGCTATTGTCTTTACTCTCTTTTAACCTGTTTAACAAATAAGAAACCCGAGATATTAATACCCTTGTCTTTCCTGTACCAGGACCAGCTACTACAAGGATATTCCTCTCATCAGACAAGACAGCCTCTTTTTGTCTTTCATTTAGGCTTAAAAGTAATTCATTAAGGGGGTTGTTTAGTTTTTCAGACATGCTAAAAATGTATCTATTATGAGAGAATTTCGCAAACTAAATTTAGCACTTATTTGTGGTGGAAAATCTTCTGAAAGAGAGGTCTCCTTAGCAGGTGCAAAGGAGGTGGAAAAGGCACTTAATAAAAATAAATACAATATAAAGAAATATGATCCTGCTAAAGACCTTTCTAACATTATAAATGACAAAGAAGAAATAGATGTTGCCTTTATCTTACTCCATGGTAAGTATGGAGAAGATGGCACAATACAAGGATTTTTAGAACTGTTAGACATACCATATCAGGGCTCAGGAGTACTTGGAAGTGCACTTGCAATGGATAAACATCTCTCTAAGACCCTGTATAAAAGTGCAGATATCCCTACTCCTAAATGGTTACTTCTTGATAAAACAAACCCTCTTACCCCAAAACAGATAGTTGCACAAATAGGATTACCTCTTATGGTCAAGCCTGCTATGCAAGGCTCAAGTGTGGGAATGAGTAAAGTATGTGATGAGGCAAAACTTTTAAATGCAATGGAACTTGCATGGCAATATGATGATAAAATAATAATAGAAGCCTTTATAAAAGGAAGGGAACTTACAGGTGGAGTAATTGGACTAAAAGAATTAAAAGCACTTCCTATAGTAGAGATTATCCCGAGTGAGGAATATGAATTTTTTGACTACGAAGCCAAATATAAACCTGGTGCAACAAAAGAGATATGTCCCGCTCAAATTGATAAAGAATCAACTAAGATGGCTCAAGAGATAGCCATACGATGTCATAAATGTTTATCCCTTATAGGATATAGTAGAACAGATATGCTTCTTAGCCCAGAGGGAGAAATTTATGCAATAGAGACCAATACCATACCCGGCATGACTCCAACTAGTCTTTTACCTCAGGCAGCTCAAAAGGCAGGTATTAGTTTTCCCAAATTACTTGACTTGCTTATTGAAATGGCTTTAGAGGTAAAAGGTAGATTTGAACTACTAGAAATGCTAAGGAGTTGTGAAAATGACTGAAGCACCCAAACACCACATAGTTTATGGTACCTTAAGAGACTTTATAACAGGTGAGGAATTACCAGATACAGATGATGAACGTTTTAGACAAAAAATAGCAAAATTTTTAGTAGAAAATAAAGGCTATGATAAACAAGATATCACTCCACGTCTTAGAATATGTACAGAATTCTCTGGTAAAAAGGTTTGTTCAAGAATAGATTTCCTAGTAAAAGTAAACGGCATATCTTTTATGGTCATAAGATATGGCCCTGGCTCTATTGTTACAAGGCAAAGATCTGCAATTGCTGCTGCCAAGATATTAAATCCTGAATATCAAATTCCAATAGCGGTTGCTACTAATGGGGAAGATGCAGCAGTTATGGATGTATTTACTGGAAAGGTTATAGGTGAAGGCTTTGAGGCAATCCCTTCTAAAGATGAAGCTACTAAGATACTAAAGAATTTTAAAAAGATGACACTTGATGAGAAGAAAAGAGAAAGAGAACTTCGTATATTAAATGCCTATGATGTAGATATGTGTTCTTTGTATAGAGCAAAACCCCCTGGGTGTTAATAATTTTGGTCATAAAATAGATTTTTATTTTAGCATGTATTTTGTCTAATTCTAAGTTAAAAAAATGGGCCTTGGGAGGAGAGTTTTTCATAAAAAAATTATTCTAATATATGGGTCTTCATGGCCTAGTTTTCAACATGATAATAAAAATACAGGAAACTTTAATTATAAAACTCTTTTAATTACACATCTACTAGTAGGATAGCACTCCTCTTAAGGTAACTCTTTCCTACAATGCTATAGATCCTGATGGATCAGTTGTAAAATATATATGGGCTCTTAGAGATCGAACTTTATCCAACACAACTAGGACTACCTGTATCAGGTACAGCAAATGATGGAAACAGCTATTTTACAATAGTACCACCAGATGGAATATTTAAAGCAGGCTCATCCTCTGAAAATTTAAGAATCAACTTTAAACTTGAAAGAAATAGACTTACTTTGATATAAAAATTGAGGGATATGCCTATCCATTATAAGCATATAAAAGGTGAGAGTCAGTTGCTCCCCCCTTTTTTGTTTTTTTAAGAAATTTTATTTTGTTGTTTTCTAGTGTATAATAAAAATCTGAAAAGGATTTAAGTATGAAAAAATATAACATTAACTACATAAAAATTAT
>CAZODM010000062.1:0-12395 GCA_964578585.1 uncultured Desulfobacterales bacterium
GTTTTAGTTATAGATTAAAACTATTATTAAAATTGTAAATAGAAAAATCTGAATATTTTTAAATAAAAATAGCCAAAAATAGAATTAGAATAGATTGTTATTTTGTGCCTTGTATGACACAAAAACTATCTCATCTGACCAATTGATAAACTTCAACATTGGATTGACTTTAATTTAAAGCAGTCCTAACATTTAATTAGTAAATATTTAAACTATGTATTGAACTCAGGTGTAATTTTGAAGAATAAATCAAGTTTGGTTTATTAACATGTTGAATATGCCGTTAAGAAATTAAAATGGTTAAATGTAGTAAGGTATAAGTATCGATTTAACAAGTAGATTAGTTAAGTAGAAGTTTAAGTTTATTCACATTACTCAGGAGGTGCATAAATGGCTGTAAAGATTGGAATTAATGGATTCGGTCGAATAGGAAGAAATGTATTTAGAGCTGCAATGCAGGATCCAACATTTTCTTCTATAGAAATTGTAGCAATAAATGATTTGACCGATACTAAAACTTTGGCACATCTTTTGAAGTATGATTCAGTAATGGGGAAATTTCCATTTGAAGTAGAAGCAACAGAAAATGGAATAAAAGTAGATGGAAGAGAAATAAGAGTTACTGCGCTTAAAGATCCAGCAGAACTACCATGGAGAGAGGTAGGAGCAGAATATGTTGTTGAAGCTACAGGACGATTTAGAGATGCAGAACTTGCAAGAAAACATATAGAAGCAGGGGCTAAAAAAGTGGTTATTACTGCACCAGCAAAAGGAGAGGATGTAACTATTGTTATGGGTGTAAATGAAGACGACTATGACCCTGCTAATCATCATATAATTTCAAATGCATCTTGTACCACTAACTGTCTGGCACCTGTAGCAAAGGTATTATTGGATAAGTTTGGAATAGTAAAAGGACTTGTTACTACAGTACATTCTTATACAAATGACCAGAGGCTTTTAGACTTCCCACACTCTGATCTAAGACGCGCTAGGGCTGCTGCTGTTAATATGATACCAACTAAAACAGGAGCAGCAGCGGCAGTTAGTAAAGTAATCCCTGAACTAGCGGGTAAATTTGATGGGCTTGCAGTACGTGTTCCAACACCAGATGTCTCTTTAGTCGATCTTGTAGTAGAGGTTGAGAAACCAACTACTGTATCAGAAGTAAACGAAACTCTTAAGGCAGCTACTAATAGATTTTTGGGATATACAGAAGAGCCATTAGTGTCTACAGATTTTATCCAGGAGTCAAGATCTTCTGTAGTTGATGGGCTTTCTACAAAAGTTATAGGAGGTACCCTCGTTAAGGTTATGTCCTGGTATGACAATGAGTGGGGATATTCAAATAGAGTATTAGATTTAATACTTCATATGGAATCTAAAAAACCTCTCTAAACCTTAATAAAAGAATTAAGGGTCTTGAGTGGTCTACTCAAGACCCATTAAATAAGGGGGGAGTAAAATAAGTGACTATTGAATCAGAAGCCCTTAAAGTTAACCTTCAAACAACAGCTGTTCGTGAAATTAACATACCTAAAAAATATAACATATTAAGGCAAGCAGTAAGAGACTATAGAGGTGTAACAAATGCACTAGAAGAATTGCTATTTGAATTACATCACCCTTATTGTAATTGGTATATTGTTATACCAGAGCTAAGATCTTTTGCCTTAAAACATCTCTCTACCTATTCAAGAGTTAAAGAATCAGTTGGAGCCATAAAGGTACTGCTTGAAATCTTTATTGATGCTATAAAAAAACCAACTAAACGCGATCAAAAGGCACAAGCCACAGATGCACTCAATGCATACTTAGAAAAACTTACTCAATATCTTAGCCCTAAAGAGCTAGTAAAACATGTAGATTCTATCTCCTATGTCTTTGAAGAATTATCAAAACTAGACCAAGATATATTACTTGAAATAGCCAAAAGTTATCATCCTATAGCAAGGACCATAAAAACCCTCTTAGAAAAAGTAGGAGACTTCTTGCCAGAAGATCATAAACTATGGAAAGCAGCAACACATCTACTTATAAGACTTAGAAGGGAGGATTGGAACTGCTGGCTAAGGCAACCCGATCCTTTAGAGTGGCTAAACAATCTCCTTAAAAATAGAATTCATAGACCAGAACCTAAACAAGAAGACTATCTTAGAAACATTATAGCTCCTATATCACATAATCATTTAAAACTATTATTAGAAAAATTAAAGGAGTATGAAAAAGAAACACCTACTAAACATCTAGTAAAAATATTAACAGAACTTCCAGGACATCTAGAAATAGTAAAGGCATATAAAAGTCTTGCTCAAGAATTAAGCAGACAAAATGAAAAATTAAATACGTCTTCAGATGAACCCTCTCTTTACCTATTATTTTTATTTCATATTGTTGAGATGGAGGGGCTTTCTCATATACATGAAGAGATTATAAGAGAATTAAACAGAAATCTTATATCTCTTATAAGAACAGCTCCTGTTGACCAATTAAAAGACATATTAGGCAAAAGCTTTGAGCTACTTAAAGCACAAGTAGGAAATTATCCAAGAACTGCTCTTCAGTGCATCCAAGCACTTGGTACAGAGATATTTAAAAGAGGGCGTGAGAGACTTATAGATATATTTTTAGAACATGTGGTAAATTTTGGCTTTCAACCGCCTCAGGTAAAAGGGGTTGATACCGAATGGCACATACTAGCAAATCCTGCACACTTACAAAATATAAGAGTATGGCTAGATCTGATAGGACATGATCCAAAGGCATGTAGTACTCTTCTTTCTGCACTTATTATCAACCTAAAACTTGGTGGCACATGTATAAGAGATACAGATCTATTTCAAAAAGATGTAACTAAGCTATTAAATTCCAATATAGAGCCTGTCTATAACCTAGTAAAACAACTAGCCAAAATTCTTCCTGTATACTTTAATGAAATAGGTGCCGAAGGTTTATTAAGAGATGTATCAACAGAATTAGATGAGATATGTAGAAGACAAGATATTCTTATACACTTTTTAAGAAAGCAAAGTCATGTAGAGAGTAACAACTTAATAGTTGATTTTATAGAGTCAATTATATGCTTTTGGTATGACTTTGATTTTTCACACATATCTCCTTACGTTCCTAAAGAAATCCTAGAACAAATAGATATAAATCTAGACTTTGTCCAACAGGTACATCGTGCAGTAAAACATTTGGTAGAAAAATTAGAGTTGTATCCTATTAAAAAAAATGTACATAAGTTACTTAACATATCTGAACAAGAGCTAAATAAATATCTAGCTGATGTTAAAAATGTTGAAGAAAAACACAAACGTCGTGTAATACTGCTTATTAAAATGTATAGACTTGAAAACCTTAAATATGAACTTGGTATTCAAGAGATAAGACATCATCTAGAAGAGGCAAAACAATGGGGATTTGAAGGACTTGATGAATTAATTGAGGTACTTGAAAAAGATGATACAGAACAGTGCCTTGAAGCAATTCTTCATCAACTTGAAAAACTAAAAAAGATTATACTATCTCCTCAAAAATTTGAAGCAGTAGAAAATATCTATCATAAAAGACACATTGCAGTAGACATCCCTTCTATGTATGGTCGTTATCATGAAAAAAAATTTGATGCACTAAGTTTAAGCTTTAGATTAGAAAATCTAGCTAATGTCTATTTTGAAAGACTTATCGAATCAATTGATCTACCCTTTATTACAAAGGCTATATTTACTAAAATAATTAGATGTCTACATCTTTTTAGAAGAGCACTAGAAATAGATGGCGTATATTCTAAAAAATTTATGACATATCTACGCCTACTTGAAAAATCCTTTGCAATAAGACGCTTTACCTTCTCCCAATATTCAGACATTATAAAAGGGCTATTTGAGGGTGTAAAAGACATGATATATGTCTATTATATAAGCCCTCATAGAGAAAATCTTCCTCTTATTATAAAACAACTTGGTAAAGAAAACCTACTTCCAAAGTATAAAACTTCAGAAAAGTTAGAATCAGAAGTCCAATTTGTACATCAGATATCAGAACGCTTTTTAAGAGACCTCGTTGCCTCTACTTTTGGACTGCAACATCTAGATAACTTTATTGCAAGGGTACATCAAGTATTAAATGAACAAAAAGAAATGCTTGATCCAAAAGATCTTGATCTTCTTCTAACCTATGATCCTGATCAAGCCCTTTGCCATATACATCAACCCTCAAGACGTACCGAAAACCTGATTCACTTAGGTAACAAGGGTTATAACTTGGTCCTTCTTGCCAAAGAAGGAATGCCTGTTCCCCCAGGTGTAATTGTTACAACAGAAATTTTCCGTTGTTATCCTATTCTTGAAAGGTTTCCACGTGTTTATAGTGACTTTTGTTGCCAGTTAAAAAAGGCTCTTAAAAAAATAGAAAAGGCAACTGGTAGAATCTATGGTGATCCATCTAATCCTCTATTGCTTTCTGTTAGAAGTGGAGCAGCCATTTCTATGCCAGGTATGATGGCAACTATCATAAATGTAGGAAGTACATTAAAGACCATTGAAGGACTTGCCAAACGTACTGGCAAAACTTGGTTTGCATGGGACAACTATAGAAGATTTTTACAAAGTTGGGGTATGTCTTTTGGACTTACAAGAGAAATATTTAGCTCTTTGATGAATAGCCACAAAAGAAAATATGGAGTTAAAAAGAAAAGAGAATTTAGTGGCGAGCAGATGAAAGAGCTTGCTCTAAAATATAGAGAAGCTTTGTTAGAAAGAAATATTGATCCCTATGATGAAGATCCATTTGAACAACTAATACAGGCTATAAAACTTGTCCTTGATTCTTGGGAATCTGAAAAAGCAAAAGACTATAGAGAAATAATGGATATATCAGATTACTGGGGTACTGCTGTAATAGTTCAAACAATGGCATTTGGTAACTTATCTACTTCATCTGGCACAGGAGTACTATTTACTGCAAACCCATATAAAAAATTAGACCGTGTTGCACTTTGGGGAGACTATACTCCGGGGAATCAAGGAGAAGATATAGTAAGTGGGCTTGTATCAACCTATCCGATATCTGTAGAACAAAGCGAAGCACTAGGGCTTGATCCTTCAGAATCGCTTGAAAAGACCTTTCCCAATATCTATAGCGCACTTTTAAAAAATGCCCGCATACTTATTTATGATAAAAAATGGACTCCTCAAGAAATAGAATTTACATTTGAAGGTCCAGAAGAAAAAGACCTTTTTATACTTCAAAGTCGAGATATGACCACTAAAAAAGCAGGCAAGGTACAGGCATTTGCTCCTACAAAAGAGCTTGAAAAAAGCTATCTTGCACAAGGAATAGGAGTCTCTGGTGGTGCCTTGTCTGGAAGGGCAGTCTTTACTCTGGAGCAAATTAACTACTATAGAGAAAAAGAGCCTAAGACTAAATTGATATTTATAAGATCTGACACAGTCCCAGAAGACATCCGAGAAATTTCTATGGCAGATGGACTCTTAACTGCCAAGGGGGGGCAAACATCCCATGCTGCTATAGTAGCATTCAGATTAGATAAGACCTGTGTGGTAGGTTGTAAGCAGATGATAGTATATGAATCTAAAGAATATGCCCTTATAAATGACTACAAAATTGTACCTGGTACATTTATTAGTATTGATGGTAGAAGTGGCGCAATATATAAAGGAATACATAAGGTTGAAGAACAAGAAGATGCTTCACTTATCTAAATTTAAATTGCGCTACAACCTACCATAAAACTTAAACAAAGGAGAAAAGGAGGAGATAAATAGATGTTTGAGATTAGTGAAAGCCCACGCCCCATGAAACTTGGTATAAATGGATTAGGACGTATAGGAAAACTTACTTTATGGCACCATGTGGCAAGGCGATCATTTTCAGAAATCGTTGTAAATATCGGACGTCAAGTAGGACAAAGCCTTGCAGACTTGGCTGCCTCAATAGAAAAAGATAGTACTTATGGCTGGCTTGGGACTTACTTACATGGATTTAGATGTACACATGTAGTAGAAAACCTAAACGAACAAGAAGGCACTATGACTATAGATGGTGTTCCTGTTAGGATACTTAGAAAAAGCAGAAATCCAAAAGATATTGAATGGAGAGAACATGATGTCTCTTTAGTAGTTGACACAACCGGTGTCTTTACCGATCCAACCCTTCCAGCAGATGCCCCACGAGGTGCTTTAAGGGGTCATCTTGAAGCCGGGGCAACAAAAGTAATCCTTTCTGCCCCATTTAAGATAAAAGATAAAAGCAAAACCATGCCAGAGGATGCTGTTACCACTGTAATGGGCATTAACGAGGATGACTATATTCCAGAACGTCATACACTTATTTCTGCCGCATCTTGTACAACTACGTGTTTAGCACATATGGTAAAACCTATTTTAGATCATTTTGGTGCCAATAGGATTCTTACTGCCTCTATGGTTACTGTTCATGCTGCAACAGGAAGTCAAAAGGTTTTAGACCGCCTTCCAACAAGTGGAGCAACAGATCTTAGAAAGAATAGGAGTATTTTTAACAATATCATTTTAACTACTACAGGTGCTGCCAAGGCTCTTTCTCTAGTTATTCCTGAGATGAAAAAGATAGGCTTTATTGCAGAGTCTGTAAGAATACCAACTTCTACAGGCTCTTTGATAGTGCTTGTCTTAACCATACAAGATGAAAGTCTTGAAAAACCAATAAATAGATATCTCATACATGACATATATAGAAATGCAGCAAATGGACCATCTAAAGGATACTTGATCTTTAGCGAAGAACAAAATGTTTCCTCAGACATTATAGGTGTACCAGGTGCAGCAGCAATTATTGAATCCACAGAAATTCATACTCGAACCGCTGCCATTACAGTAGATCCTAAACTTGCAGGGATAAAAGATCCCTCTGCTCAACCAGTACAAATACCTGTTACACAGGTTGTAATTTATGGCTGGTATGACAACGAACTTGGAAGCTATACAAACATGTTAGGAGAAAGGACTGTTACTATAGCAGATTCAATGCTTTAAGACAGTCTTTGAAAGGAGGCTGCCTGTGATCAAATATATAGATGAACTGCAGCTTAAAGGTAAAAAAGTCCTGATGCGTGTAGACTTTAATGTACCACTAGATGATGATTGTAATATTACAGATGACAATCGCATTAGGGCTGCGCTTCCAACTATAAACTATGCTATAGAAAAAGGAGCAAAGCTAATAATTTGTTCTCATCTAGGTAGGCCTAAGGGGAAAAGGGTTGAAAGATATAGCCTTAAGCCTGTGGCTAAAAGGCTATCAGAACTCCTAAATAAAGAGGTAACCCTTGCCCCAGACTGTGTAGGAGATGAAGTAAAGGATCTTGTCGAAAAACTAGATGAGGGGGATGTTTTACTTCTTGAAAATCTAAGGTTTCATGAAGAAGAAACCAAAAATGATCCTAACTTTTCGGCACAGCTTGCCTCACTTGCTGATCTATACATAAATGATGCCTTTGCTGTATCACACAGAGCGCATGCATCTGTAGTTGGTGTGTGTGATCACATCAAAGAGTGTGGGGCTGGCTTTTTAATGAAAAATGAGCTTAATTATTTTGAACAAGCACTTGGTAACCCTGTAAGGCCCCTTGTTGCAATTGTAGGCGGAGCTAAAGTATCAAGCAAACTTGGTGCTCTTAAAAATCTACTAGATAAAGTAGATAAATTGATAATTGGTGGGGCAATGGCAAATACGTTTTTATTTGCTCAGGGAATAGATGTAGGTGCATCTTTAATTGAACCAGAGTTAAAAGAAGATGCCCTCTTCATTATAGAGTCTTGTAAAAAACAAGGTATTAGGCTCTACCTACCTGTAGACTGTGTGGTTGCAAAAGAGATAAAAAAAGATGCAGTAACCAAGACAGTAACATGCCTTGAGATACCTAAAGAGTGGATGGCACTTGATATTGGACCTGCTACTACCACATTATTTAAGGAAGCCATTTATGATGCAAAAACTATTGTATGGAATGGTCCAATGGGTGCATTTGAGATAGAACCATTCTCAATAGGTACTATGGGATTAGCACATGCAGTTGGTTCATCCCATGCCCTTACCATAATAGGTGGAGGAGATACTGCACATGCAATAGCTATTTCAGGACAAAAGAAAAATGTTTCATACATATCTACAGGTGGTGGTGCATTTTTAACACTTCTTGAAGGCAAAGAACTTCCTGGAATAAAGGCATTAAAAGGATGTTGTAATTAATCTTATTAACTATTTAACAACTCAACACAGGAGAGCATTATGAGTGAGAAAAGACGTCCTCTTATGGCTGCCAACTGGAAGATGCATAAAACCCTTGCAGAGACAAAGGAATTCTTTAATTCATTTTTACCTAAGGTTAAAGGTTTAGATGATAGAGATATACTTATTGCTCCGCCATTTACTGCGCTTGCACTCAGTAAAAAATTAACAGATAACTCTAATATTATACTTGCAGCTCAAAATATGCATTGGGAAGAAAAAGGGGCTTTTACAGGGGAGATATCTCCTCTTATGATAAAGGAAATTGATATAAACTGGGTAATATTAGGCCATTCAGAGAGAAGACATATATTTGGAGAAAATGATGAGGTAATTGCTGCAAAAGTTGCTTCTGCTCTTGCACATGATTTAAATCCAATCCTTTGTATAGGTGAAAAACTTGAAGAAAGAGAGCTAGGTAAGACAGAAGATATATTAAAAGTTCAACTAGAGTCTGTATTTGGTACCCTTTCACAAGAATTAGCACAAAAGATGACCATAGCTTACGAACCTGTTTGGGCTATTGGGACTGGTAAGACAGCAACTCCAGAAATAGCTCAAGAGGCCCATTCATTTATAAGAAGTTGGCTTTCAAATTGGTTCGATTCAACTATTGCGCAAAAGGTTCGAATATTGTATGGTGGCTCAGTTAAACCAGAAAATGTTGAAAGCCTTATGGCTCAAAAAGATATTGATGGGGTGCTAGTAGGTGGAGCATCCCTTGATCCTGAAAAATTCAGCCAGATTGCAGGCTGTAAGATAACAAAATAAATCTTGTAGGAGAGGGTTAGTTAAGATCAATGTTTACCTTTTTAGTAATAGTTCAAATAATTACTTGTATAGCACTTGTGGTAGTAGTGTTACTCCAACAGGGTAAAGGAGCTGAGATAGGAGCAGTTTTTGGCTCTAGTGAGGCAATCTTTGGAAGTGCAGGACCTGCTCCATTTTTGGCAAAGGTAACAGCAGTACTTGCAACAATATTTATGTGTACATCTATTGCCCTAACCTATTTATCTGCACATCAAAATGTTGGTTCTGTAATGCAAGGGGTAAAACAGCAACCCATAAATATGCCAGCTCCACCCCCTACTCTACCATCTAAAGCACCTGCAACTACAACGGCACCAGCTCAAACTACAACCAATGCATCTACAACAAAGAAGAATATACATATAACACCTACTACCACTACAAAAGAAACCCAAAAAGTAAATACTATAAAAACAAATACAGTTACAAAATCAAATACTAGTTCTACAACCTCTAAGGTTACAGGAAGTAATAATACACAAAAATCTTCTTCTACAAAGTCTAAAACTACTAGTTCTTCCACGACAACAAAATAAGATTAAAGAGTGATTGAAAATAAAAAGGAAGCTTATTTAAGCTTCCTTTTTATTTTACCCCTTTTAACAAAGGTTAATAAACAAATATGTAACTTTTTTAATTTATTATTGTAATTTTTTACTAAAAGTATTGTTTACATCTTGTAACATTTTGTAAAATTCTTTTGCTTTTTGATCAATATCATCAGCTAGACGTTGCTCTTTGCAATTAGTCCAGCCATGATCAAAACCATTTCGATATTTAACAAGTTCAGGTACTAACTTCCTCAATTTATCTTCAATCCCAATTTCCCTAAATTTATTATAAACAGGAAGTAAAATCTTTTTTCCTTTTTCTCCATCAGGATCTATGTAACTTCGAAGATCCCAATCTTTCTCTTCTGCCCTAAGCATACCAATAATTTTATCAGACAAATATTTTCTAGAATTTAATAAATATTTTTTACGTTTTTTATTACCCTTATTTTGCCATTCAGTTTCAAACAGTCTCTGAATTTGCTTTTTAACCTCCATATCAGCAATAGAAATAATAAACTCTCTCATTGCAGTAAAACATTGCATAAATAATTTATGTTCAAGTAGTAATTCTATAAAATTTAACTGTATATCAAAATATTCTTTACTATATAATTCTACTTCCTTAGAAGCTAAGGGTTTAAATTTGTTATTAATGATAGATAAAAGTATACTTGTTGTTATAGATATATTGTTATTTTGGCTAATTCTATTTATAGTATTAATAATATCACACGCCTTAAGACTTATTTGATTCAGCTCTACACCTTTTATTGATTTTGTTATTTCTTCAAAAGATTTTAATAACTCTTTTTGCTTTAATTCATTTAACCTAAAATCTTTATTATCTTGACTAGCTATATAAGCTAACTTCCCAGTATCAGCATCATCTACTAAACGCCCTATTGCATCAGCCCATTCATTAACTATATAAAAATCTTTTATGTCTATTATAGGAGCTTTATTTTTGTCTTTTTCATAGGCTCCATAATAGACAGCAGTTAAGCTAATCTTTTTAATCTTTTGTAAAAAATAAATAGCTGTAGAAAAAACAATTGGTATAATCCTAAATCCATGGGTTAAATCAACAACTAGTTCATCATGCTTTTGTATTTTATCAAGTATAGTCTCAAAACCTTTCCACTGATGTTTAGTATCTAATTCTTCGGATATCTCAATGTAGTCAATCAAATCTTTGTCAATTCCTAACTCTGAAAACTCTTCCAATAACTTATTAAAATGTTTTTCTTTTGAAGTAGAAGTTACTACAATATATATTTTATCAAAATAATATTTACCATAAAGTTCTATTTCTGCCACTTGCACATAAGGGGTTTTATGAGCTTGCTTATCACCAATACAATAGACTGTTGGCTCATAGTTGCCTGCACCTAAAAAAGCCAAATAAATCTTCCGCCTCATGCTTGCCCCTCTTTTTTATCATTTCTTGTTTTATACTCCATACTTTCTAAATCTTTCATGTTTAAAACAATGAACAAGTTTTATGCTTCCATCCGGTTGTAATTCTTCTATAGCTTTCCTTACTGTAGTAGAATAAATAGGTATTAAGCTGTTTTGAAAAGCAAAATTTACAAGTATGTAACTTGCACCTAATTCTCCCTGAATAAGTACAAAATCAAATGGAGAAGAATTTTCCATAAGCCATTTCTTTATAGGATCAATAAAACTAGAAATACTTTCTAAGTTAGGAGGTATATTAGCCCATATTTCTTTTAGATATCTAGGCATTTCAATAAAATTATGTATTCCTAGATTTATTTGAGCATCTTTCTTCTGTTCTGGAGTAAAAGAATGATTAAAAATTAAAAAAAGAGAAGCCATTTGTAATTATCCATTATGAGTTTATTATCTTGTTATAAAATTCCTGAAAAGAAATAGCCCATGCCTTGTTCTTTCTTCGTGCTTTTTTTATTTGGCTATTAAATTGTTTATTAATATATTCTGTACACATCCTTTTTAATTCAGCATCTTCAAATGATTCAATCTTTTGTAATATTGTATTAATTTGTCCTGGAAGCTCTGATGCCTTTGGAAGTTTTTCTTTAAAAGATTCAAATAGATCTTTTTGCATCTCTTCTGGACTCTTTGACTTTGTATTTTTAATAATTATATTAGTGTGTTGAATGTTATTCTTAGTTGACAGATAAATATCTTCTAACATCTTATCACTTTGTTCATTTAGCTTATTCCATTCTTCTTTAGATATAGGCTCCATGATCACCCAGCCAAAAGTCTGGAGATTGTTTATACTTTTCTTGCTATGTGCTCTTAACCATATAGTAGTAGGATGTTTTTTAGACTTTTTACTTGATTTATCTATTTGTCTACATTTGTCTATAGTAATATTTTGTGCTCCACAATATCTCCCTATACGTAACAGATATTTATTGTTTAAATTGTAATTAAGTTTAGTATGGCTATTTCTAAGATAGACTATTTCTTTTTCTTCTCTATGTTTTTCATTATGATAGAAATATTTTAATGCTTTATAAATTTCATCTATGGTTAAAGGTTGCTTAATATTATTAGTATTTATGGGAGAATAAGAATATAAACTAATAGTTCCTATAAATTCCGTAGTTGGTTCAATAGTTTCTATTATATTAGGCAATCTAGATGTCTTACTATGTTTTTTAGGATCTCTCTTTTTATTAATAGCATAACATATCTGTTGTCTTGGTTTATGTATTGGATAGAAATCTGAAACTTTTAGTAATCTAA
>CAZODM010000063.1:0-12172 GCA_964578585.1 uncultured Desulfobacterales bacterium
ACAACATACATAATCTATCGCTTAAAAGTTAAATCCACGAAGAGAAACTACTACAACTTTTTAAATACCATATTAAGTTAAAAAATGCTCGCACCTACCTCTGCTTATCTTAATTAAACATTCAACCCCTCCCTTCAATTCAGGATAATTAATTTTGTCAAAAAATATATTTAGAGTTCTATGAGTTATTTTTTATCTTAGCTTCCTTTCTAATTCTTTGATTCTATCCTTGTAGTATTTTAGACATTTTTTTATAAATTTTTTCCGTCCCTTTTTAGTATGTAGATCTTCTCTTTCAACAGGGGCATCCCAACACGCAAGACATACAAGTCTTGCAGGAAGATTCATATTTAATAATGTATTGATTTTGTTTTCGTAATAATCAATCAATGCTTGTGTATTTGCCCTTCTACTTTTGCTTAGTTTTTCAACCGGCAGTCTATATACCTTTGCACTCATGGCCTCCTCCTTTCCTGCCGTATCATTATTTAGGCAGTCTTATTTAATAACAATCCTGTCGGATCAAAATTAGGCTCTAGTGCTGCCAATAAGATATCCTTTGGAGGAATTTGCCTTAATACCTTGCCAGTATTTTTGTCTTTAATTTCAACAACTAATTCCCCAAATTTACTCTCAAAATGCCAAGAGATTTCAAGATGATCTTGGTCCGAAAGATGTTCCTTTAGTATTTCTACTGCCTCTTTTGCCTCCTGTTGTTGCTCATGAAGGTTATTAATGTTATTTTGATTAACACTTATCTCTTTACTAAAGGATCTATCCGTACCAATCTTTCTAAAAGAAGCCTTTTCTGCTCCCGATACAGGCTGTATAGCCACCACTTGTTTAGGTTCTATTCGAGAGATATTTAGCATTGGTGGCCCAATCCCAGGGAGCTCAATGCCTTTAGGATCCATGGCTACCTCCCTTTAAGTCCACTGCATCCCTGCAATACCCAGGCAATTCTTCTACTCTACTTATCGCCTTTTTATAAAGAGAGGTTGAAAAAAGGCACTTTTTTATTTTAAGGAAGAAATTAACTATTCGAAAATATTAAGATTCTCCTAAAATAGACATTAACTCTTTTGGATCTACTCTAACTCCCAAATAACTTATACCCCAGTGAAGATGTGGACCTGTAGCTCTTCCAGATTTACCAGAAAGTCCTATTACTTGTCCTTTTTTTACATATTCTCCAGGTAAGACATATATACGGGATAGGTGGGCATATAGAGAATATAATCCACCACCATGGTCTATAATAACAGTTCTACCACTTAAATAACAATTTCTAACAAGAGCCACTTTCCCGGAGTTTGTAGCCTTAACGGGGGTACCATAAGGAGCTTTCAGATCTAATCCTCTGTGTTGGCTTCTGGGTTCACCATTTAGTATCCTTTTTAAACCAAATGTACTTATGATTTTACCTCTTACAGGCCAAATAAAAGGTGGAGTCCATAAAACCTTTCTATGAACTCTTGAGACAATCCTTTCAACAATCCTTTCATCTTGTAAAACGCGTTTTAGTATAGGACCTTTTAAATCCACCATATTTTTAGGTAGGTGTAAAAATTGTTCAGGAAAGAATCTATATGCTATATGAATATCGGTTTTTATTGTTACATAATGACTTAGCCTTTTAAGTTTTATGGTTAATGGATATATACCAGGTTTATTTTTAAGCCCTACTCCTAATAAAAACCAGTATTCATTAGGGCCAAAAGGATAAAAAGGTATGTCTTTTCCTAAAAATTTTATATCTATAATCCTTTCACCTTCTTTTACTTTCACTCTTGAAACTGCAAGATCGCCTACTGGGATAGGGTTTGGGTCTAAGCTAAATTTATTTATATAAATTGAAAAGGCATTATTGTCTTGAGTACGAGCAAATAAAGTATTAGGTAACAGCAAAGAAAATATCAAAATTGAAGTTATGAATATTAGTGATAGAATTCGTTTCATTAGGTATCCCTTGTTTACTTTTGTTGTTTTTTCATATCTTTTATCGAAGATTTCTCCAATATATTAAACACTGCTGTTGCAGGTGATTTTGTCACCTTGCACTCAATAGAGCCATCTTGAGTCAAAATAGATAACAATGTTCCAACTGGTGCATCTTTAGTAGATTTTACAAGTTTTTTATCCTCTTTTTTATATACAAGGCTATAACCTCTTTTTAGGGGTTTTAGAGGACTTAGTGCATCTAAGTGTTCAGAAAGTATATAAAGTTTTTGTCTTTTATTATTTAATTGAATCTCGACTTTAATTTTAAGTTCTCTATATGTAGCTTTAAGTTTAGACTTAACTAATCTGATCTGATTTAAAGGATTCTTATCCAAAAGATGTTTATGAAGAAAGTGGAGTTTACTTTCATAATTTCTTATCTTATTTGTGATGGCTGAATTTAGAGAGTAAAAATTATCGTTTATTTTTCTTTTGTATAAAGATATTTTTATCTCAGGGCTTTTTAATGAGGTCCTAATCTGATCCAACTGGCTTCTTTTATGATAGATTTTATTGTTTATTAAAAAGTCAAGTCTATCTTTAATAGAGATTAGTCCTTGTACTAATTCTGTTTTTGGTGGGAAAATAATCTGTGCTGCTGCTGTGGGTGTAGCTGCACGTTTATCTGCAACAAAGTCACATATGGTAAAGTCTATTTCATGCCCAACTGCTGAAACCACTGGGATTTTACACTTAAATATTTCGTAGGCTAAGGTTTCATCATTAAATGCCCAAAGATCTTCAATAGAACCACCACCTCTAGTAAATACTATTACATCTTTTTCCGTAGCTATCTTTTGAGCCATATTAAATGCATTTATTAGCTCTTTTGGTGCTTCTTCCCCTTGTACTTTTGATGGACAAAGTACTATCTTGGCTTGAGGGAATCTGTTACGTGCTGTTTTTATAAAATCATGTAGCGCTGCACCTGTTGGAGAGGTAATGACAAATACAATCCTAGGTATAAATGGTAGAGGAATCTTTTTCTCTTCATCAAATAGCCCTTTTTTATAAAGTTTTTGTTTTAGTTGTTCAAAGGCAAATTGAAGAGCGCCTATTCCTGCAGGTATTATTCTTTGAGCTATAAATTGAAGGTCTCCCCTTGCCCCATATATATTTATCCTTCCATAAAGTAGAAGGTCTTGTCCATCTTCCAAATCAAACTTAAGTCTTATAGCATCAGATTTAAACATGACAGCCTTTATCTGAGTCCTTTCATCTTTTACTGTAAAATAGAGATGTCCAGAAGATGGCTGTCTTAAATTTGATATCTCTCCTTTTATCCACAAAGGACCAAATCTTTCATCAATTGCGCTACTTATTAGGAATATTAATTCAGAGACACTCAGGGCTTCATTAGGATCTACAACATCAAAGGGCTTGTCCCATTGCTCTAGTTCTTCTTCTGGGAAGAGATCAGATAAAAAAGGATCCATTTTATTCTACCTAATAAAAGATTTCCTAAGATATTATCATAATCATCTTTATTTTGCATTAAAACCTTGATATAGAATTTGCGCTGTTTTACTTTTTGAATAGGCTTTTATATAAAATAGGGAGGGACTTATGGCAGAACAGGAAGTAAAAGACAGAGATAAGACCAAGGAGGAGATGGGACACATACTCTTACCAGAGGTAACTTTTTCGACATTTATTATTTCTCTAAATGATTCAGCACTTGTAAGTCTGGGAGAGATTGCTGATCCTAACACAGGCAAAAAGGAGAAAAATTTGGCTCTTGCTCAACACATTATTGATACATTGGCCATGCTTCAAGAAAAGACAAAAGGTAATCTAGATTCAGAAGAATCGTCTCTTTTAGAGCATATCCTTTTTGATTTAAGATTAAGGTATGTAAAAGCCAAGTCATCATGAGTTACTGTGCAAGGCTTTTAATCCCTTCAAAGATTAACCTGTTTTTATATGTATTAAGAAAAAGAGAAGATGGTTATCATGAGCTTTTTACCTCTTTTTTAAAGATTTCACTCTTTGATGAGTTGTTAATTTCTAAAAAAGAAGGCAGTAGATCAATTTCTCTAGAAGTATTGTCTGAATATAATCTTTCAGGTGATAAAGACAATCTTTGTTATGTAGCAGCGGATAAATTTTTGAAAACTTTTAATAAGAATTGGGATATATCTATAACTCTCAAAAAAAATATACCTATTGGAGCAGGACTAGGTGGTGGTAGCAGTGATGCTGCTGGTGTTATTAGGATATTAAATGCCTTTTTACCTGAGCAGGAAAGGGCAAGTCATGAACAACTAACGGCATTAGGAGGTAAGTTGGGGGCTGATGTCCCATTTTTTTTGTATAAAGAACCCTTTTCTATAGCAAAAGGTATTGGGGATAAGATAATACCTAAAAAGGCGCCAAATTTTTACTTTGTTTTAATTAATCCGAATTTTTTTGTTTCTACTGCATGGGTTTATAAGAATTTACGGTTGACATTTTTTAAAGATGACACTATTTTTGCCGATGATCACGATTTTGAAAGATTTTTGTGGCATAATGATTTGGAAGCTGTAGTTATTGAGCGTTATCCAGAGATAGAGTATTTAAAAAGACTCTTATTAAATAAAGGTGCAATAGCTTCAATGATGAGTGGAAGTGGCTCAAGTGTTTTTGGGGTTTTTAAAGAAGAGGGGGAGGCAGTTAAGGCAAAAGAGGAGATTGAAAAAAGCCACAAAGATTTTAAAATATATATAGTTAAGGGAACTACTCAACCTAAAATTGAGTTTTTATAAAAAATAAAAATGATAAATCGGTTGGGGTGTCGTCAAGTGGTAAGACACGGGTCTTTGGAACCCGCATTCGGAGGTTCGAATCCTCCCACCCCAGCCATAAATTTTTATAGCAAAGATTTATAAAAAGGAAGTTACAGAACCATGCCACTTTATAACATAAAAGTCTTTGCAGGCAATTCAAATCCCGCCCTTGCTCAAGAGATTTGTGATTATCTAAGCATCCCCTTAGGAAGGGCTTCAGTAAAGACATTTAGTGATGGTGAGGTATTTGTTGAGATTGGTGAAAATGTAAGGGGTGCTGATGTTTTTGTTCTTCAATCTACATGTCCTCCTGTAAACCATCATTTAATGGAGCTCTTAATAATGATAGATGCCTTAAGAAGGGCATCTGCAAGGCGTATTACTGCTGTACTTCCTTATTATGGCTATGCAAGGCAAGACCGTAAGGCTGCACCAAGAGTTCCTATTTCTGCAAAGCTTGTTGCAGATATAATTACTACGGCTGGAGCAAGAAGGGTCCTTGCTATGGATCTACATGCTGGTCAGATACAGGGATTCTTTAGCATACCGGTAGATCATCTTTTTGCTGCACCTATTTTACTTCGTTATATAAAAGAAAATTTTGATGATGAGCTTGTGATGGTCTCTCCTGATGCGGGTGGGGTTGAAAGGACTCGTGCTTTTGCAAAGCGTTTAGGAGCAAGTCTTGCAATCATAGATAAGCGCAGAGAAAGGCCTAATGAATCTCAAGTAATGAATATAATTGGAGATGTAAAAGGTAAAACAGCCATTATATTAGATGATATGGTAGATACTGCAGGTACTTTATGCCATGCAGCAAAGGCTCTTAAAGAACATGGAGCAAAGCATGTTCATGGTTGTGCTACACATCCAGTGTTATCAGGGCCTGCAGTTGAAAGAATAAAGAAATCAGAATTAGAGTCATTAGTAGTGACCAATACTATACCATTGCGTCCAGATGCTCAAAAGCTTGATAAGATAAAAGTATTAACAGTTTCTAGCTTATTAGGTGAGGCGATAAGACGTATACACAATGATGACTCAGTAAGTTCATTGTTTGTATAAAATTTTTCAGTTGCCAAAAATTAAAAGCCCCTGTAAATATAAGGGGCTTTTTCATGTCTTAAGCACTTTATTTTTTATAGATAACGTGTTTTTATTGATAGGCATTATAAAACTTTTGGTTAAGGAGCCTTAAGAAAATGGATCAGGTAAGCCTTTCTGTAACAATTAGAACCAAAACAGGTAAATCTGTTGCCAGAAAATTGAGAAAACAAGGGATATTGCCTGCTGTTCTTTATGGACCAAAAACAAAGTCAATACCTTTAGCTGTAAGTGCTCATGAATTTAAGAAGATTATCACAAAGATTCCTAAGCAGCAGGTTCTTTTTACATTAGAGTTAAAGAATGAAGGAGAAGAAGAAGCTGTTGAAAAACGTACAGCATTAGTAAAAGATCTCCAACTCCATCCAGTAAGTGATGAGATACGTCATATAGATTTTTATGAAGTCTTTATGGACGAAGAGGTCGAGACTGAGGTACCAATTAAGATAGTTGGTACAGCTAAAGGTGTTGAAACAGGCAAGGGTATGCTTGAGCTGCTTAGAAGGACTCTTACTATTTCTTGTTTGCCACTTTCTATACCAAAAGAGATCCCTGTTGATGTTTCTGATTTAGATGTAGGTGATGCTCTTCACGTAGAGGATCTGAAGGCAGAAGAAGGTATTACATTTGTAGATGATCCTGATACTACAATAGTGACTGTGGTACCAACAGAGGCTGAAGCTCCTGAGGAAGAGGAAGAAGAGGAAGAGGAAGAGACAACAGAAGAGTCTTCAGAATAGTATAAAAATTGGAGTGTAAGGTTATAATAGGGCTGGGTAATCCCGGCCCTAAGTATGAAAATACCCGTCACAATATAGGCTTTATGGCCTTAGATGTCTTTTTAAAAGCCTTTTGCCGACAAAAAGAAATCAAATTCCAAGCTAAAACAAGGCTTAATGCTGAAGTTTGTGAGTTTACTCTTAAAGGAGAAAGGCTTTTTCTTATAAAACCTCTTACTTTTATGAATGAAAGTGGAAAGGCTGTTGTTGCCCTTAAAAGAAGAGGTATCCTTGGAGCTAATGATAATTTTTTAGTAGTACATGATGAGCTTGATCTTCCTCTTGGTCGGATAAGATTTGCTAGGAGAGCAAGTTCTGGTGGACACAATGGTGTACAGTCAATTATAGATAGTTTAGGACACAATAATTTTGATCGTTTAAGGATTGGTATAGGAAGACCTACAGATAAAAAAGAGATAGTAAACTTTGTACTAAAGCCCTTTTTACCTGAAGAGAAGAAGCTAGTAGATAAGGTGTTAGATATATGTTCAGAGGCAATTTTTTGCTATTTGACTCAAGGAATTGGAAGGGCTATGAATAAATATAATGGATTAAAGATAGAGTAAACATAAATGACATGCTTACAGAAATTGATTGCTATTGTTGATCCTAAAGAGGTCTTTTGGATTAGATATATTTTAGAGGCATATGATAATCTCTATTTTATGCGTACCAAAGAAAAACATATTGCTTTAGTTGAAATTACCCACCATAGGGCATGTCAAAGTGAAATAATAGAGATTATAAAGGATCTTGCTCCAAGGATAGGACTAAGGGGTTATTTTATAGAGAAAAGACTATGAGGTCATATTGTAGGTTTCTTTTTTGTTTTTTATTTCCTTTTTGGTTTATATCTTTTTATGCCTTAGAGGCGTTTTGTACCCAGTTAAGTGTTAACCAACCTAGTAATCATGTTAAGGTTTACTCACTAAAGTGGTGTATAAAGACTGCCCTTAAAAGAAATTTAAGTCTTCAAGAAAAAAGGCTTTCAGTCCTTTCAAGCAAAAAAGATGTTGCGATTCAGTTTAAACAAATGCTTCCTACTATTTCTACTAAATACTCATATCTAGGACTTAAAAATGTAAATATAATAAACATAATGGGTAGAGATGTTGCGGTTTCTTCTCACGATAACTACGATTGGCAAATAGTTATAACACAACCAATCTTTGAGGCTGGAGCACTTTTTAATAACTATCGGGTTGCAAAGATTAAAGAAAAGATAGAAGAGTTTGAACTAGCAAGCCTTAAAAATCAAGTTATAAGGGATGTAAGGATTGCGTATTTTAAGTTATTAATGGCACAAAGGATATTAGATGAACAAAAGAATGCTGTTAAACGTCTAAGGGCTCATTTAAATGATGCGGAATCTCTTTTTAAGGTGGGATTAATAGGTAAAAATGATCTTCTTGCAAGTAAGGTTGCGCTATCTCAAGCAATTCAAGATGAGATAACAGCAAAGCATGATGTGAAGCTTTTAAAATCACAGCTTAACCTTTTATTAAGAAGGGATATCGATGCACCTCTTTATATAGAAGATAAGTTTATAATTCCTAAAAAGATCCCTCAATTTTATAGTGCAGTTTCTTATGCATTTAAACACAGACCTGAGGTTATGGCAGCTAAGTTTGCTATCAAGAAGGCAGAGTTTTTACTAGATATAGCAAGAGCAAATTATTTACCACATGTTAGTTTAAATGCTATTTATGATAGAAAGGGTATTACTCCAGATCTCTCAGATAATCCATATGGACAACATGAATCAGAAGAGATTACAGTAGTTGCTACTTGGAATCTATGGTCTTGGGGAGCAGATAGAAACAAGTGCCAAAAGGCTGCATATTTTTTATCTCAGGCAAGAATACAGTATAAATTAGTACATGATAATATCTCTATTGAGGTTCAAAAGGCTATTTTAAAATTAAAAGAAGCTATGAATGCCTATCAAGTAGCTAAAATAAGCATGGAACAAGCTAAGGAAAACTTTGATATAACCCAAGCAAAGTTTAAAGAAAGGTTGGTTAGTAATACGGATGTATTAGATGCCCAAGATCTGTTAGTTAAGGCTCGAACTAGATATTTTAAATCTCTTTATGACATATCTATTGCTGTTTCTCAGCTTGACTATGCCATTGGACAGTCTTACCAATAAGAAATCCATCTAAAAACATTTACATATATTAAACTAAGGGCTAAATTAGAATTAAAAGCTAAATAAGGTAGATTAGAGATATGAAAAGACGACTATATATTGCTACATTTGGTTGTCAGATGAATGAATATGATTCTATTAGAATAGAATCTCTTTTATTAGATAACTATGAGAGATGTTATAGTCCAAAAGAGGCCGATCTCATTATATTGAATACTTGTGCTATTAGAGAAAAGGCAGAACATAAGGTCTACAGCCTTTTAGGTAGATTTAAACATTTAAAGAAAAAGAATCCAAATCTTATATTAGCAGTAGGTGGGTGTGTAGCCCAACAAAAAGGGGAGGAGTTTTTTAGACGTTTTCCTTATGTAGATATAGTTTTTGGTCCTCATGCTATTTTTAAACTTCCAGAGATGATAAAAGGTGTTATAGAAAACAAGGATTCTTTTTGTGCAACAGAACTTAATCCACATTTTGTTATTCCAAAGATAGATGGACAGATTTGGGGGATAGATCCTGTAAGGGCTTATGTTACAGTAATGCAGGGATGTGATAATTTTTGTACATACTGTATAGTGCCTTATGTAAGGGGAAGAGAGGCCAGTAGACCTGCAGAAGATATTATAGAGGAAGTAAAAAGATTGGTTGCCTTAGGGATAAAAGAAGTTACTCTTCTTGGACAAAATGTAAATTCTTATGGAAAAAAAGAAAAGGGTTTTCCTAGTTTTTCTCAATTGCTAAAAGAGGTATCCAAGGTTAAAGGTTTAAGGAGGTTAAGGTTTACAACAAGTCATCCAAAAGACCTTTCTCAGGATCTTATAGAGTGTTTTGCGCAAATAAATATTCTTTGCCCTCATATCCATCTTCCTGTTCAGTCTGGTTCTGATCGCATCTTAAAGGCTATGAATAGGCATTATACCAGACAGAGGTATCTTGAACTTATTTCAGAGTTGCGAAAAGTATGTCCTGATATTAGTTTAACAACAGATTTGATTGTTGGTTTTCCTGGAGAGAGTCAAGAGGATTTTAATCAGACTTTAAGCCTACTGGAGGCAGTTGAATTTGATCAGATATTTGCTTTTAAATATTCTCCTAGACCAGGTACTAGAGCGGCTCAGATGAGTGGACAGGTTCCAGAGGCAGACAAACGAGAAAGACTTTGTAGAGTATTAGAACTTCAGGACACAATTGGTCTAAAGAGACTCTCTAGGTTTGTTGGCAAAAGGGTTAAAGTGTTGGTAGATGGATACTCAAAATCTAATCCCAAACAACTGTGTGGAAGAAGTTTGGGGAATCATGTAGTTAACTTTATTGGTCCTAGGGATTTAATTGGTAAAGAGATAGATGTGTTTATAGAACATGCATGTCAGCATTCTCTTAAGGGTAAGATTTTAGATGATAAGGGCACAGAGGGAAATCTTATAAAAGAGGTCGTTAATGGATAAAAGAGGGAACTGCTGAGGAGGTGTTATGACAGCTATTCGCATGAATGTACATGCAATTACAATAGACCAGCATTCAAATACGCCAATTTTAATATTAAAAGAGGAAAATGGGGAAAGAACTCTTCCCATTTGGATTGGACTTTTAGAGGCTACTGCAATAGCAACTGAACTTGAGAAGATCTCTTTTGCTAGACCAATGACTCATGACCTTGCAATAAATTTACTAAAGGCTATGGGGATAACTATTCCTAAGATTGTAGTAAATGATTTACATGACAATACATACTATGCACTTATAACTCTTCAACAAGGAGATAAAACTATAGAAGTAGATGCTAGGCCAAGTGATGCAGTAGCTCTTGCCTTACGTGCAGGAGCGCAGATTTATGTTGAAGAAGATGTTCTTCTAAAATCTCAGCCTCAAAAGGGGACTCCCGCTACAGAGATAAATTCTGATGAAGAAAAGAAATGGGCAGAGATATTAGAAGAGCTTGATCCTGAGGCTTTTAAGTATAAGATGTAATAATCTCTTAAAATTCAAAAAGGGATATCTCATGTCTAGTTATTATAAAAAGTTATTAGTGGATCTTCATTGTCATTCTATATTTAGTGATGGTGAACTTATCCCTGCTGAGCTTGTGAGAAGACTTGAAGTAAGAGGCTATAGTTGTGTAGCTATTACAGATCATGCAGATCACTCAAATATAGATTTCATCTTACCACGTATTGTACAAGCAGCAGAGATACTTAATAGGTCCTTTTCAACAAAACTTTTACCAGGGATAGAATTAACACATGTGCCTCCGGACTTGATTCCTGAACTTGCTATCCAGGCAAGGGAACTTGGTGCTAAGATAGTAGTAGTACATGGAGAGACACTTGCTGAGCCAGTAGCTCCAGGTACAAATAGAGCAGCTATTGAATCAGACATAGACATACTGGCACATCCAGGACTTATTTCTGTAGAGGATGTGGCTTTAGCTGCTAAGAGGGGGATATTTTTAGAACTTTCTGCGAGAAAGGGACACTGTCTTACAAATGGGCATGTTGCACGTCTTGCAAGGCGCTATGGTGCCAAATTAATAGTAGATTCAGATGCACATGCACCTGATGACTTTATGCTCCCAGGAGAACCACAAAAGATTGCAGAAGGAGCAGGACTTTCTATTAGTGAGGTAGAAGAACTCTTTAGTATATTACACTCTTGGCTTGAAGATAGATTCCAGATTGAATTGCCAGAATAAATTTTAATAAGCTATCTATAGCTAATAAGCTAACATATTTCTTCTTGAATTGCTTTTATTGTTTGAATCGGATCTTTTGACTCTCTTATAGGTCTTCCAATCACTAGGTGTGTAGCTCCATCTTCAAATGCTTTTTTAGGTGTTACAACACGTTTTTGATCATCGTTTTCTACTACAGTTTTAAGCCTTATTCCAGGTGTAATTAGTATAAAATCATGTCCACATCTAGCTCTTAACATTTGAGCTTCTTTTCCTGATGCAACTACACCGTCTGCACCAGCATCAAGTGCAGCTTTAGTACGAGATAGTACTAATTCTGAAACTGATCTATTGTATCCCATTTGAGTAAGTTCTTTACTAGCCATGCTTGTAAGCACTGTAACTGCTAATACTTTTATATCTTTTTTAGCCTCAGAAGCTGCTTTTATAATATCTTGGTCACCATGTACAGTAATATAACTTATACCTCTATTGTTTAGTTGACGCACTGCATTATGGACAGTTTGAGGGATATCATACAATTTGAGATCTAGCATTACACTGTTTCCTCGATTTATTATCCAATCTATAATTTTAAATCCTGCTCCAAGAAATAGTTGGAGTCCTACCTTAAAAAAAGAAACATGAGGTTCTAAAAGTTTTACCCATTTCTGTGCATCTTGTTCGTTTGGAACATCTA
>CAZODM010000064.1:0-2386 GCA_964578585.1 uncultured Desulfobacterales bacterium
CAATGGCTCAGGATATTTAGCTGATGCCTTTGTGTCTAAGCTAGATGCAAATCTTTCAGATCCTATAAGAGATTTTTCTATATCAAAAAGTCAAACAAATAACAATATTAGTTCTAGTAACTCTGCTGGAGGTGGTTGTAGTATAAATAATAATCAAGGATTTTCTCCAATATTGTTATTCATGATAATAATACCTGCAATTTTATTGTATAAAAGAGAAAAGAAGGCTAGAAACATCTAATCTTCTTGACAACTAACTATCCAATATTTAATATAAGCCCGCAAGATTAGGCGGGTGTAGCTCAGTTGGTAGAGCACAAGCTTCCCAAGCTTGGGGTCGCGGGTTCGAATCCCGTCGCCCGCTCCAGAGATCCCTTTTTGAGGTTTGTGCCTGAGTCGTCTTTGTTGACGCAAAGGCCTTACTTCAATTAGTGGAAGTTAAGAGAGACATCTCTAATACCGAGTAAGACTATAAAGGTATTAGAGACAGATCAATATTTCTACTAATTTGAAGTGGGCCTAGCCCACTTTTTTGTTTGATAGATATTTTATGAATAAAGAACTAAGTATAGAAAAAAGGATTGCTAAAGAAGTACAAGAGTTAACAGAGCCCATTATTACTGCCTCAGGTATGGAATTAGTAGATGTAGAATTTAGAAGAGAGGCAGTAGGGATGGTTTTACGCCTTACTATAGACAAAGAAGGTGGGGTTAGCATAGATGACTGCGCCTATATAAGCAGACTTGTAGGGGATCTGTTAGATGCTAAGGATCCCATAGACAGTCAGTATCATTTAGAGGTTTCATCTCCAGGGATAAACAGGGCACTAAAAAGACCTAAAGACTTTGAAAGATTTTCAGGTCAAAAGGTCTTTATAACAACAAAAGAACTTATTAAAGGTCGAAGACGATTTAAAGGAATACTTAAATGTATATTAGATCAAAAGGTTGTACAAGTAGCTATTGGATCAGAATTATATAATATTCCTTTAGAATTAATTCATAAAGCAAGACTTGATATTTTATAAATTAGACCAAGATGGGAATATAAAATGGCAACAGAGTTAAAACGTATAATAGACCAAGTCAGTAAAGAGAAAGGGCTAGATAAACAAATCCTAATAGAGGCTATAGAAGAGGCAATTAAATCTGCTGTAAAAAAACGCTTTGGGCCCAAGCTTGAACTAGAAGTAAACTTTAATGAGATAACTGGAGAATTAGAAGTCTATCAATATAGGACTGTAGTGGAAAAAGTTACAGATCCAGACACAGAAATATCTATTGAAGAGGCAAAAGAGCTTGATCCTGAATCTGAATTAGGAGACAGATTGGGAACACAGATGGATATAAGCTCATTAGGGAGAATAGCAGCTCAATCTGCAAGGCAAGTTATTATTCAGCGTATGAAGAGTGCTGAACGTGATGTAATATACGAAGAATTTAAAGGCCGTGAAGGAGAAGTTGTAAACGGTACAGTACTTAGGTTTGAAAGAGGAAACGTCATTATAAATTTAGGTAGGACTGAGGCAATTCTTCCTACAGATGAACAGATTCCAACAGAAACTTACAGGAGAGGAGAAAGACTGCGAGCTCTTATTATAGAGGTTAAAAAATCCTCCAGAGATCCCCAAATAGTACTTTCTAGGACCCATCCAGAATTCTTAGTAAAACTTTTTGAATTAGAAGTTCCAGAGATAGCAGAAGGGATTGTAAAGATAATAGATGTAGCAAGAGAGCCAGGAAGTCGTTCTAAAATCTCTGTATCCTCAACAGATGCAGATGTTGATCCTGTAGGGGCGTGTGTAGGGATAAGGGGCTCTAGGGTACAAGCAGTAGTACAAGAACTAAGAGGTGAAAAGATAGACATAGTTCCTTATCATCCAGATCCTGCCAAATATGTACAAAATGCACTATCTCCTGCTGAATGCTCAAAGGTGTTGATATATGAAGATGAAAATGAGAAATCTCTAGAAGTAATCGTGCCAGATGATCAGCTCTCTTTGGCAATTGGCAAACAAGGACAAAACGTAAGACTTGCCGCTAGACTAATGAAATGGGATATAGATGTTAAGAGTGAAACTCGATATGCACATCTTCAAGATGAAAACTATAAAAAATTATTAGAAATTCCTGGCATGTCAGAAAATATAGCAGACAAAATATTTGATGCAGGTATAACCACACCTAAAGCACTTGCTGAAGCTGATCCTGCTCAACTTTCTGATAATGTAAAGGTAAGTCAAGCTGTTATAAAAGAACTAGTTGAGGCTGCTAAAGCTTATGTAAGAGAACACAAAGAAGAGACAGAAGCAACTAATGATAAATCAGATGCTAAGGAATTAATGCAAGAATCAAATGAAAATAATGAGAAGGGTTAATGCCATCTA
>CAZODM010000064.1:2486-11998 GCA_964578585.1 uncultured Desulfobacterales bacterium
GAGAAAAAAAGTCTTAAAGAAGTTCCTAAGAAGGAAAAACAGCCTATTAAAGTACAAGGAGAAAAGTCGGTAGAAAAAACAAAAAAGGCTATTAAAGAGGAACAAAAACCTACAAAATTAACCAAAAAAGAAAAATTTAAAAGACGAAAAAGAAAGAAAAAACAAAAGGCACAAGAAAAAAAGCCGTTGGTTAGGGTTGTAGGTAGAACAGAGCTTAACGCACAAGCCTCTAAACCTATTCAAGAAACTAAAGATAAGAAACAGGATGACAAAAAAGAGGTTAAAATAGAACAACGAGAAGTTAAACCCGTATCAAAAATAGAAAAGCCTCCGGAAATACAACCAGAAGTCTCTGCTTCTGAGAAAAAACAAAAGAAAAAGGCAAAAAGAGTTGTTGACTTTGTAGAAGCATCAAAGAAAAAGGCAACAAAAGCAAAGAAAAAGGCTAAACAAAAACTACGCTTAAATGATCTAGTTGCAGAAGCAGAAGAAATCAAAAAAGAAGTTGAACAGGCTACTAAGGCAGAAGAAAGCTTTATAGAGCCTGATTCAAAGGGGAAAAAAGATAAAAAAGAGGCTAAACAAGAAGATAAACAACAAAAGCCCTCTACTCTACCCCCAAAGGCATCAAAGAGAAAGATCCACATATATGAAACTATACAAGTGGGTGAACTAGCCCAAAGAATGGGGGTAAAGGTTTCAGATGTTATAAAGAAACTTATGGAACTTGGCATAATGGCAACAGCTAATCAATCAATAGATTATGAGGCTGCTGTACTTGTTGCTGCTGATTTTGGTTATGAGGTTGAAAAACGTGCTGTTGCAGAAGACTTGCTTGATATGGTTGAGAATATAGAAGGCGGAGAGCCTCAACCCCGTCCACCTGTGGTAACAGTTATGGGACATGTTGATCATGGCAAAACTTCTCTTTTAGACGCTATTAGAAAGGCAGATGTCGCTTCAAAAGAGGCAGGTGGAATAACCCAGCATATTGGTGCATATACAGTAACTCTTCCATCTGGGAAAGAAGTTGTATTTCTTGATACCCCAGGGCATGAGGCCTTTACTGCAATGCGTGCCAGAGGTGCAAAGGTAACAGATATTGTAATATTAGTGGTAGCTGCAGATGATGGTGTAATGGCTCAAACTAAAGAGGCTATAGACCATGCCCGTGCAGCAGGAGTTCCAATAATTGTAGCGATAAATAAGATAGACAAACCTGAGGCAAATCCTGAAAGAGTAAAAAGGGAGCTTGCAGAACTAGGACTTATCCCTGAAGAGTGGGGTGGAGAGACAATATTTTGTGAGATATCTGCTAAAAAGAAGATAGGAATTGAAGATCTACTAGAAATGCTAGCTCTTCAGGCAGAAGTTCTTGAGCTTAAGGCAGATCCTAAGCGCCCTGCTAAAGGGAATGTTATTGAAGCAAAGCTTGATAAAGGACGAGGTCCAGTCGCAACTGTTCTTATAAAAGAAGGTACACTTCATGTTGGAGATGCCCTTGTATGCGGACTTCACTATGGCAAAGTTAGAGCAATGATAAACGATAGAGGCAAACGCATAAAAGAGGCAGGTCCCTCTATGCCTGTTGAGATACAAGGGCTATCTGGTGTCCCAAATGCAGGTGATGAATTTGTAGTATTACCAGATGAGAAAAAGGCAAGAGAGGTTGCAGAATATCGTCAACGCAAAGAAAGAGAAGCAGCTCTTGCTAAAAGTGCTAAGATTAGCCTTGATAGCATCTTTGAAAAGATGCAAGAAAGTGATCTAAAAGAACTAAATATTGTATTAAAAACAGATGTTCAGGGTTCTCTTGAGGCATTAAAAGAAGCACTTGAGAAACTAAGTACCAAAGACATAAAAGTAAGGATTGTAAGGGGTGGTATAGGAGCCATTTCTGAATCAGATATACTTCTTGCCTCTGCATCAAATGCGATTGTAATTGGCTTTAATGTTCGTCCAACACCACAGGCAAAATCTGTAGCAGAAAAAGAACACGTAGATGTTAGATTCTATAATGTCATTTATCAGGCAATAGATGATGTCAAAAATGCTATGGTTGGACTCCTTGAACCTGTTTATGAAGAAGAGATCCTAGGTAAAGCAGAGGTACGCCAGACATTTAGAGTACCCAAAGTTGGAACTGTAGCAGGCTGTTTTGTATTAGAGGGAGTAATTAAAAGAAATGCTGAGGCGAGACTTTTAAGAGACAATGTAGTTATCTACACAGGTAGGATAGCATCTCTTAGAAGATTTAAAGATGATGTAAAAGAAGTTCAATCTGGCTATGAGTGTGGAATTGGATTAGAAAAATTTAATGATATAAAAGTCGGCGATGTTATAGAAGCATTTGTTATGAAAGAGGTAAAACCTGTGCTAGAGCAAGAGTCTCAGACAGAAAAAGAGAGCAACGGGCAGTAAAAATTCTTTTTTACAGGTTACTTATGGTTGTTGGAGTTGCCCGATTACGGGTACGAATACCAGAAAACAGATCCCTTAAAGGGAAGAGAAAGGTCATAAAGAGCCTAATTGGACGAGTCAATAGTAAATTTAATGTGGCTATATCTGAAGTAGATTACCATGATCTTTGGCAATTATCAGAAATAGGAATTTCTGTTGTTGGTAATAATCAGTCCGTAATAGATTCCATGTTGAATAAGACTCTTAATTTTATTGAAGCCACATGCTTAGTAGAGATTATAAATACAGATATTGAAATTATACATTTTTCATAAGGAAATTCTTTAAACATGAAACAATCTCAACGTTCAAAAAGAGTAGCTGAATTATTTAAAACAGAGCTTGCATCGCTTTTGATGAAAGAGATAAAAGATCCTCGTGTTCAGGGTCTTGTTACTATAATGCGGGTAGAAATTGGAAGTGATTTAAGACTTGCTAGAGTATTTGTTGGAGTATATGGAGACGATAAAAAGAAAAAGCAAGCAATGAATGGGCTAAAAAGTGCAAAAGGATACATAAGATCTCTAATGAGCAAAAGGATTTATCTAAGGCGCTGCCCTGAAATAGAATTTAGACTAGATGAGAGCTTTGATGCTCAACAAAGAATTACACAATTACTGTCTAGTATAAAAAATAAGGTAAATTAAATGGACTTTGACTCATTAAATATACCTAAAACAGAACCAATTATTGATCATAATAAGTTAGCTGCAATAGCAGAGATCTTAAAAAAAGAAGATAAATTTTTTTTGGCATGTCATATAAGGCCTGATGGAGATGCAATTGGATCAATGTTGGCTCTAGGCAGGTCTCTAATTCTACAGGGCAAAAAGGTAACGATGTATTGTGCTGATCCAGTACCAGAACAGCTTAGATTTTTAAAGGGAAGTGAAGATATTACTACTGATATAGATATTCCTTTAGAAGAGACAATCCTGATTGTATTAGACTGTAATGAACCTAAAAGAATTGGGCCATTAGGAAAGGATATATTTAAGCAGGCTAAAAAACAAATTGTGATTGATCATCATTTAAGTGATGAAGAACCAGAGGTTACTATTTGTTATCAAGATCCTTCTCTATTTGCTACAGGAGCACTTATCTTTTGGCTACTTGAAGAGATGAAATGGCCTATATCTGAGGAGGTAGCTGAAAGTTTATATACTGCAATATTGACAGATACAGGCTGTTTTAGACACAATAATACAACTGAATTAGCCTTTGATATGGCAAAAAGGCTGGTCTCTTTTGGTGCAAGACCAGACTTTATTGCTCAAATGTTGTATCAAAACTATCCGTTAAGAAGGCTTCAACTTTTAGCACTTGTTTTAAAGACCTTAGATGTTCGTCTAAACGGTAAGATTGCAATAATCCATGCAACACCAGAGATGTTTAAAATATCAAGGGCAACAGAAGCAGATGCAGAAGACTTTGTATCTTATGCTAGATGTATTGATACTGTAGAGGTAGCTATTTTTATAAGAGAAGTACATGCGGGCCACTGTGCTGTTAGTCTAAGATCAAAAAGATTCTTTAATGTTGCAAAGGTAGCAAAGGAATTTGGCGGTGGTGGGCACTTTTTTGCAGCAGGCTTTAGGACAACAGGAAGTGTTCAAGAGGTCAGACAAAACCTCATTGAACGAATTGAAGAGCTGTTAGTTGATACTGATACGGAGTTGCTAGCTGAAATTCAGTCTGAAAGTGGTGATGTATAAGGGAATAACATGCTAAGTGGAGTAATTGTAATAGATAAACCCAAAGGTGTTACCTCATTTAAGATGGTACAATGGGCGAGAAGATGCCTCAAAGTAAAAAGAATTGGGCATACAGGCACCTTAGACCCTATTGCAACAGGAGTGCTACCCCTTTGTGTAGGAAGGGCAACTAAACTTGTTCAATTTATAATGGCAGGTAATAAACAATATGAAGGGATAATAAGATTAGGCATATCTACCGATAGTTATGATGCATTTGGGAAGATTATTGAGAAAAGAGAGGTGCCAAGATTAGATATTGAACAGGTTAAAGCAATTGCTAAAGACTTTATTGGCAAACAGATGCAAGTACCACCACCATATTCGGCTGCAAAATATAAAGGAACTCCTCTTTATAAGTTTGCAAGAAAGGGTATAGAGATCAAGAAAAAGCCTAAAGAAATTGAAATATTTTCATTTGATATACTCGAGTTAAAAGATTCCAAGATAAAGTTTAAAATATACTGTACAAAAGGTACTTATGTACGTTCCATTGTACACGAATTTGGTTTAAAATTAGGCTGTGGAGCCCATCTTGAATCTTTAACACGTATAAAAAGTGGGCCATTTTCTATCGATAGAGCATATGATCCTAAAAGTATTGAAAGGGCGATTACAAATGGTGAGTTAAATAGATGTTTGATTACAGAGGAAGAGGCCCTTTCACATATACCATGTGTCATAATACCAGATGATACAGCTTTGGCTTTACGTCAAGGAAGGGCTGTATCTGCTCCTCTTATAGAGGAATTAGTAGAACTTCAAGAAGTAGACACTAAAAAATCAAAATTTTTACGTTTAGTAAAGGAAAATGTGAAACCAAACTCAGAAAATAACCTAGAACTTGTGGCTATGATTTCGTGGCCGCCTGATACTTTTAATAATACAGATCGACTCAAGACCTTAAGGGTTTGGGTTTGATACAAAAAATTAATCTTAAGGCATGAAGGAGGAATAAACCGGTGGTTTTGGACCCAGAACAAAAAAAGGAAATTATTGAGCGATTCAAACTACACAGCACTGATACTGGTTCACCAGAAGTGCAAATCGCTCTCCTTACTGCCAGAATCCAGTACCTTACAGAACACTTCAAAGTACACAAGAAAGACCATGCATCAAGAAGAGGGCTCTTAAAACTTGTAGGACAACGAAGAAGACTACTTGATTATCTTAAACGTAAAGACATTATGCGTTATAGAAAGCTCATAAAAGAGTTAGGTTTAAGAAAATAATCATGATCTCTTTATGAAAGATCAGGCCCCTACCCTTTTTGAGATCTAAGGGCCTGATCTTAAGTTATTAATCTAAAAATAAAACTACCATTATGAAAGGTATTGGCAAAGGCTATGACAAGGCTTGAAACAACACTAAATGGAATGCCTTTTTGGATGGAAACAGGCCGCGTTGCCAAACAGGCAAATGGTGCCATCCTTGCAGGCATGGGAGAAACAGTAGTACTTGTTACTGCTGTTACATCTGGAGAGCCTCGTGAGGGGCTTGATTTTCTCCCACTACTAGTAGATTATCAAGAGATGTATTATGCAGCCGGACGGATTCCGGGTAGCTATTTTAGAAGAGAAATAGGGCGACCAAGTGAAAAGGAGATCCTAACCTCACGTTTTATAGACAGACCTCTTAGACCCCGATTCCCTGAAGGGTATAATTACGATACCCAGATTATTGCAACAGTACTGTCTGCAGATCCAGAAATTGATCCTGATGTCATTGCTATTACAGCCGCATCTGCAGCACTTACTGTATCAGATATACCATTTGATGGGCCAATTGCAGGTGTAAGAGTTGGTAGAGTAGATGGAAAATTTGTTGCTAACCCTACCAAAAGCCAGCTTGAACAATCTGATGTAAACATCATAGTAGCAGGCACTAAAGATGCCATAGTTATGGTAGAAGGTGGGGTAGCGGTACTGCCAGAAGATGAGGTCTTAGATGCCATATTTTTTGGACATGAAGCCCTAAAGCCACTTCTTGAGCTACAGCAAGAACTTAGACAAAAGGCAGGAAAGCCTAAGTTTAGTGTTGTAACTCCACAAAAAGATATAGAACTTGAAAACAAAGTAAGAGAACTTGCTCTAGATAAGATGGAGCAAGTTATAAGAATACCAACTAAGGTTGAAAGAAATAAGGCCAAAAAAGCCCTTAAAAATGAAGTAATAGAAGCACTGAGTAACGAGTATGAAGGTAGAGAACAAGAAATAGCATCCTTTTTAAAAGAGTTAGAAAAAGAGCGTATGCGCCATATGATTGTACATGAAAAACGGCGCATTGATGGCAGAGCATTTGATGAGATAAGGCCTATTACTTGTTCTGTAGGAGAACTTCCAAGGACCCATGGATCTGCATTCTTTACTAGAGGAGAAACCCAAGTACTTGCAGTTGTGACACTTGGAAGCTCTGAAGATGAGCAGCGTATAGAATCTCCTGGTGGGCAGACATTTAAGCACTTTATGTTACATTATAACTTCCCACCTTACTGTGTTGGGGAAGTAAGACCATTAAAAGGTCCTGCCCGCAGGGATATAGGTCATGGCGCCTTAGCAGAAAGGGCGTTGGCATCTGTTGTACCACCACCAGATGACTTTTTATACACCATACGTATAGTTTCTGAAGTCCTTGAATCAAATGGCTCTTCTTCTATGGCTACAGTATGTGGCGGTACCCTTGCAATGATGGATGCAGGAATACCTATTCGAGACATGGTTGCAGGGGTAGCAATGGGACTTATAAAAGAAGAAGACCAAATAATTATTCTGTCTGATATCTTAGGCGATGAAGATCATTTAGGAGATATGGACTTTAAAGTAGCAGGCACAAAGGAAGGCATTACTGCCCTTCAAATGGATATTAAGATATCAGGGCTTAGTAGAGACATTTTGCATAAGGCAATTGTTCAAGCTAAGCAGGCAAGACTTCATATACTATCTAAGATGGAACAAGTTATAGATAAACCAAGGGCTGAACTATCTGTCCATGCTCCTAAAATCACTACTATCACGATAAATCCTGAAAAGATAAGGGACCTAATTGGCCCTGGTGGCAAACATATAAAAAATATTATATCTGCATGTGGAGTAAAGATAGACATAGAAGATACTGGAGCAGTTCATATATTTGCTCCTGAAGCCTCTGCTGCAGATAAAGCAATAGAAATGATAAAAGAACTAACCCAAGAAGCAGAGGTAGGAAAGGTCTATAAAGGTATAGTAAAAAGAATTACAGATTTTGGTGCCTTTGTTGAGATATTCCCTGGCACTGACGGTTTGGTACATATATCTCAGTTGGATCATAGACACATAAAAAATGTGTCTGATATTGTACATGAAGGGGATGAAATTGTTGTAAAGGTTATAGAAATAGACCCTCAAGGACGTATAAAGTTATCTAGAAAGGCCCTTTTAGAGCAACCTAAAGATTTACACTCTTCAACAAATACATCTAATAGATACAAAACCACAGACCATCATGGTCCTAAAAACACAAGAGGACACAAAAACAATCAAACATCTAATAAAAGCCACAAACCCAATGAACACAAGTAAAGAAAAGACCATACTTGAAAATGGCGTTCGTGTTTTAAGCGAACGCCTTTCTTTTTCTAATTCAGTCTCTATTGGGATATGGATTTCTATAGGCTCAAGAGATGATCCCAAGGGCAGTGAAGGGATCTCTCATTTTTTAGAACACATGCTCTTTAAAGGTACACATAAAAGGACTGCCTTAGAGATTGCAAAAGAATTTGATCAAATGGGTGGCTTTTCAAATGCCTTTACCTCAAAAGAGACTACTTGTTTTCATGCACGAGTTTTAAAAGAGAACCTAGAAGACATTGTAGAATTATTGTCTGATATAATCTTAAACTCAACTTTTGATCCAATAGAGTTACACAAGGAAAAAGAGGTAATAGTCCAAGAATTAAATATGGTTGAAGATAGTCCAGATGAGTATATTCATGAGGTCTTTCCAAGCTTTTATTGGCCCAATCATGGCCTTAGCCATTCTATTTTGGGCACAAAAGAGTCCATATTATCTATGACAGATAAATCCTTAAAACAGTTTATGTGGGATTCGTATAGGGGATCAAAAATTATTGTAGCTGCAGCAGGTAACATAGAACATCAATACCTCGTAGAATTAACGCATAGATTTCTTTCTAAAATCCCCAAAGGTCCTGGTCCCAAAAGACTACCTGCCCCTGTACCTAAAAGAGGAATAAAAATATATCCTAAAGATATTGAACAAGCACACTTTATATTAGGAGGTTATGCACCTACAGCCAAAAGTGATAAAAAGCTCTTTTATTCTGTCTTTAATGTGATACTTGGTGGTTCTATGAGTTCAAGATTATTTCAAGAGATACGTGAAAAAAGAGGGCTTTCATATTCTATATATTCTTTTACCTCACATTATGAAGATACTGGAATGTTTGGTATTTATGGTGCATGTTCTCCCAAAAATATTTGCGAAGTTATAAAACTTGTAGTAGCAGAGTTAGCTCAGATTGCTCAATACGGTATTGAAGAACATGAGTTAACTTCTGCTATTAAATATCTAAAAAGTGCTATATTAATATCTTGTGAAAATATTGATTCAAGGATGACTAGACTTGCTAAGAATGAAATTTATCTAAATAAATTTTTAACTGCTCATGATGTAATAAATAAAATTGAGGCTATAAGCTTAGAAGATATAAAAAAGATAGCCCAAAGCATCCTTTCCAAAGGTTTCTCTTTGATCACACTAGGACCTATAAATGACAAGCAAATAGAGGATTGTTACAAAATTATTGGTTTTCAAGAACCAAGTTGGAGACAGGATCAAAATGACATATCCAAAATCAAATACTGGGAAGATACAGGTACAGGTATTAAGGTTATCTAATGCAAAGGGACTACCTCTTCCTAAATATATGACTAGCCATGCATCAGGGGCTGATATCTTTGCTGCAATAGAAGATGAACTCATTTTAAGTCCCAATGAGATAAAACTAATCCCTACAGGTATTTGTGTAGCAATACCTAAAGGTTATGAAATACAGATAAGACCCAGAAGTGGCCTTGCTATTAAACATGGAATAACTGTAATAAACGCTCCTGGCACTATAGATGCTGATTATAGAGGTGAAATAAAGGTTGGACTTATAAACCTTAGCTCTCAAGACTTTAAGATAAAACGTGGCGATAGAATTGCGCAAATGGTTCTTACTCCTTGCTATCAGATAGATTGGATACAGGTAACAGAGCTACCTAATACAAAACGGGGAGAAGGTGGCTTTGGACATAC
>CAZODM010000065.1:0-11695 GCA_964578585.1 uncultured Desulfobacterales bacterium
TCAGTTTTAAATACTAGGGACGTGTTTTCCATCCTGTTCTAAAATCATCTTTCTCCAAAGCCCTCTTGCCTTTCTTTGTGTGTCTAAGAGCAGCTTTTTATTTTTGTGATCAGTAGTGTAAGATCTTTTGTTAGAGGTAGGGTACCAGAAATCGGAAAGAGGAATTCAATACCCAAATCATCCACCGTGGTAAGCAATATAAAGAAGAGATAGCCAGGGATCTTAGTCTTATACAGATTCGTTGGGAGGAAGATTTTTCCTAACATAGTTAATATGCCACAATGTAGAATTGTCAACGGCTGTTAAGAAATAACATATGTATAATTTGTCAGGAGAAAGTGTCAAATATATCTTTGTAGATGGAATTAACTTCTGCATGCGCATCAAGTAGGATATTGAGATTGTACATGTTCTTATAGCTATTGGTTACTAGAGACATGTCACAGATCGGTGCTTAGTCTTTAAGCTGATAATAAAAGCAGCACTTAGATGACATGAATTTTCAAGGATTTGAAAGCTAGTGGACTGAATCCCCAGAATGTAACTTTAGGCATTATGGATAGTCTCTCGCTCCTTGAAAGAGTATTAAAGGGAAAATTTTTTCAAGGCAAAGGTAAGACATTGCTAAATAAAGGTAATCCAGAAACGTATTTGCCAAGGTACCTAAAAGGTACCTACTTATGCTTCTTGGACACCAGAAAGTAAACAATACTTGACATTGGTGAAGATATATAGTGTTTTTAGCATAGGATTGAGACATGGGAAAGCGCCTAAAAGACTACCCTTTGAAGCCTCTTATAGTAAAAACAACTAAAAACAAATTAGATCTTTTCCTAAGATAAGCTTAGGTTGTTTTATGTTAACCTCAAAAACATTTGGTTTTAAGATAAAAGGATAGCAAACTGGATTTTAATTCTTCATCTTCTAGTTCGTTAAATAATTGTTTTTCTTCTTTAGAAAGATTAGTTACATTAAAGGACATGGAATCTTCTTCTCTTTCATCCTGAGTTTTCTCTTGCCAATTAGCCCTTAAAGATTTTACATCTCCTAACTTAAAACGGATATCTTTTATTGGAAAATCTTCTAAGACTTCATTTATCTTTTTTAGCATAAATATCTTGTTAAATTGTAGCTGTTGTAACCAAATAGGCTCTTCAACTAATACTAAAAGCTTATCGTTTGAATCTATAGAATAGGGCCAAGAAACACGAGATATTTCCTCCCCAACAATATCATGCCAATTAGTCCAGATATAAAGACGTCTGTATTGCTTTAAAAGTCCTGGGAATCTCTCAATAATAGATTCAATAACAGGACTAATACAAGTTAAAAACGAATCCCTTTTATCTTCTTTCACCTCTAACCACCTTGAATTTTATCTCTAATCTCAGCTACCTTGTTTTCCACCAGTTGTTTTATCTCATTTAAACGAGACTTTTCCTTTGCCTCAAACCGCAATACCAAAACAGGCTGGGTATTAGACGCTCTCACAAGTCCCCAGCTGCCATCTTCAAATTGAATCCTGACCCCATCTACCTCTATTGTAGAGTAGTGTTGCTTAAAATATTTTTTCGCCTCTTCAACAACCTTAAATTTTATTTCATCTGGACAATCAACCCTAATCTCTGGAGTTGAGTATGTCTTTGGCAAGTCCTTAAGAAAACTAGAAATTGCCCTACCCTCTTTTGCTACAATCTCTGCAAGGCGAAGTGATGCATAAATTGCATCATCAAATCCAAAATAACGATGTGCAATAAATATATGTCCACTCATCTCACCTGCAAGAGGAGCTTTTTCTTCTTTCATCTTCTTTTTTATAAGAGAGTGACCAGTCTTCCACATAATTGGTCTGCCGCCATGTCTTTCAATATCTTCATATAAAAGTTGAGAACACTTTACCTCTCCGATTATAGGAGCGTTGGGAAGCTCTTTTAATATTTGACGAGCAAATATCATAAGAAGTTGATCACCATAGAGTTGCTTTCCTTTCTCATCTATTACTCCAAGTCGGTCTCCATCTCCATCATATCCAACACCAAAGTCTGCTCCAACCTGAACTACCTTTTTAGAAAGAGCCTCCATATTCTTAGGTATAGTTGGATCAGGATGATGATTTGGAAAGTTGCCATCTACTTCACAAAATAGCTCAACCACCTCACAACCTTGATCCTTAAAGGCTTGAGGAGCAACAAGACCTGCTACCCCATTGCCAGCATCAACTACTACTTTAAGAGGCTTATCAAGTTTTATATTTTTTTTCAAAAATAAAAGATATGGCTCTATAATATTGTATGTTTTTACTGTTCCACTTCCTATCTCAAAATCATCTTGTTCAATAAGTTTATTTAGCTCCTGTATCTGTTTTCCAAAAAGGGTATCTTTGCCAATACACATCTTAAAGCCATTAAACTCTGGAGGATTATGACTACCAGTAACCTGTATACCACCATCAGAATCTAGATGATATATAGAAAAATATAAAAGTGGTGTAGGACAAAGTCCTACATCAATAATATCTACCCCGGTACTATTCATACCATCTATTAGAGCATCTAATAACATCTTAGAGTGAAGCCTACCATCTCTTCCACAGCAGACTCTTTTCCCCCCATTTCTAAGGATATAGGTAGCATATGCCTTGCCAATCAATCTAGCACTATCCTCAGTTAAATCCTTACCAACCTCTCCACGGATATCATATTCTCTAAACATAAGAGGATTTACTTTGGACATATCTTTTTCTCCTTACTTAATTTACTTAATCCTGCATAAGATTTTATTGGTGGTGTTGATTATTTAAGAAATGAGAATAATATCTTGTGTAAATTAATACAAGTAAGAAGACTAATTTAAAGTATGGAACAAGTAAGATTACAAAAACTTTTAGCTGAGGCAGGGCTGTGTTCTAGAAGAAAGGCAGAGAAGCTGATTTTAGAAGGCCGGGTAACTGTTGATGGAAATATTGCCAAGCTTGGAACAAAAGTTGATCCTAAAAAACAAATAATACTTGTTGATAATAAACCGATATCTCTAAAAAGAGAATTTGTATATTATATCCTTAACAAACCAAAAGGTTATTTGACAACGCTTTATGATCCTTATGGCAGAAAGACGATTAAGGAACTCATAAAAGATATTCCACATAGGATATATCCTGTTGGTAGGCTTGATCTAAACAGTGAAGGGTTACTTTTGTTAACTAACCATGGTGAACTCACCCATAGGCTTCAACATCCTAAGTTTAAAGTAGAAAAGACTTATCATGTAACAGTAAAAGGTATACCATCTAAAAGAGACCTAGAAATCTTAGCAAGTGGTGAAATTGTTGTAGAAGGTAAAAAAGTTCAACCTTGTAAGGTAAAAATGCTGGGTAAAAAAAAGAGAGAATCTACTTTGGAAATTATTCTTAAGGAAGGTAGAAAACGTCAAATTAGATTAATGTGTAAAGCGATATCACATCCTGTAAAAAGGCTCATCCGCGTAGCTATTGGACCTATAAAACTAAGAGATCTACCTAAAGGAAAGGCTAGAAAACTATTGGCACATGAAGTAAATGCCTTGCTTGGTGCTGTAAGATTAACAAAAAATTAACTTTGGATTTACAAATTTTAGATAGCTAATACTATTGCTTCCGGTTATCTTGATGCTTAAGCTTTTTAAGCTATTTTTTTGCTTATTAATTTTATTTGTTAGAGGAATAGTATGCCAAGGTTTTTCCAAATTCTATTTCCAGAAAAGACAGAAGGAGAAAGACCAGCTCTTTTAGCAGATATAATAGTTCTGTTATTTATTGCAGCACTTATATACCTTGGCATAACCCTAGCTTTTAATGCTCCTGCTCAAATAAAAGGACCTCATATAAATCTATCTATAAAAGCTCTTCCGTGGTATGCCCTGCTCTCTATAGGAAGAATGAGCGCTGCCTATACCCTCTCTTTTATATTTAGCCTAATCTATGGATATGCAGCTATAAAAAGTAGATATGCTGAAATGATTCTTATGCCTCTTTTAGATGTGCTTCAAAGTGTACCTATACTTTCTTTCTTACCTGTAGTATTATTAAGTCTTAGTGCAATACTTCCTGAAAAGATTGCAGTTGAACTTGCTTCAATAATATTAATTTTTACTAGCCAAGTATGGAACTTAACATTTGCATGGTATCAAAGCCTTTCTACAATCCCCAAAGACCTAAAAGAAGCAAGTAGCATATTTCATATAAGAGGTTGGCTTAGGTTAAAGACCCTTGATCTCCCATTTGCAGCAGTATCACTTATCTGGAATAGCATGATGAGTTGGGCTGGTGGATGGTTTTTCCTAATGGCAGCAGAGATATTTACTGTGGGCAACAAAGACTTCCGCCTTCCGGGCCTTGGAGCATATCTACAAGAGGCAGCGAATCGAGGAAACTTACATGCTGTCTTTTGGGGAGTTTTAATGCTTATATTTGTTATTGTAGCCCTAGATCAGCTTATATGGCGTCCTCTCCTTGCATGGTCTACTAAGTTTAAACTTGAAATGACAGAATCAGAAGTAACTATAAGCTCTTGGTTCTATGATCTTCTTGTAGATTCTAGGATACTTATAAAATTTAGAAAGCTTTTTGGAAGATTAAGTGATGCCTTTGATATGCTAATTTTAAAGCTTTCTAAAGCTCCTATAGAAACAGAACCCAAAAAGACAACAACAATAGGAAGCATTCTTATATGGTTATTGTTAATAGGAGTTGGATGTTTTACATGTATCTATTTATACAAAAGTGCCTCTTTGCTTAAACAACTTAGTTTACATCAGTGGTGGGAGATTTTAGTTGCAGTATTTGCGACGTTTTTAAGAGTAAGTGCAGCCCTTATTATTGCTCTTTTATGGACTATACCTGTAGGTGTAGCAATAGGTACAAACCAAAAGATTGCAAAATGGCTACAGCCTATTGTACAGATTGCTGCATCTGTGCCTGCAACAGCCCTTTTCCCTGCATTTCTACTTATAGTACTTAAGCTACCAGGCAAATTGAACACCGCAGCAATACTTCTTATGTTAATGGGCACACAGTGGTATTTGTTGTTTAATATCATTGCAGGTGCCTCTGCTATACCCCAAGATCTAAAATATACTGCTACCCTACTACAACTAAACACTTGGCAGAAATGGAGGCACTTAATCTTACCTGCTCTATTTCCGTACATAGTAACAGGCATAATTACTGCTGGGGGTGGTGCGTGGAATGCCTCTATTGTTGCTGAGTATATAGAGTTTGCAGGAAAGACCTTAAAAACTACCGGTATTGGTGCTATGATTACTCAGTCTACCGCTCAAGGTAATTATCCAATGCTTTTGGCAGCAACACTTGCTATGATTGTAGCTGTTGTAGCTATAAATAGAGCAGTTTGGAGACCACTTTATAGACTAGCTGAAGAAAAATATCATATGGACTGATATTATGGAAAATATCTTAATCCAGATACAAAATATATCTCAAATATACCAAACAGGTAAAAAACCCTTTGTAGCCTTAGAAAATATAGATTTAGACCTAAGAGAAAAGGAATTTATTGCACTGCTTGGACCTTCTGGTTGTGGTAAAAGTACGCTTCTTCGAATTATTACAGGACTTCAACCTCCTACTAAAGGTGCTATTATCTACAAAGGTAAGGTCTTAAGGGGGGTAAATCCTCATGCAACAATTGTTTTTCAGACATTTGCACTATTTCCATGGCTAACCGTTCAAGAAAATGTTGAAATAGCTCTAAAAGCACGAGGTATTCCAAAGGCACAAAGAGAAAAAAGAGCTCTTGATCTTTTAGATCGTGTAGGTCTTGATGGTTTTGAAAGTGCATATCCTAGAGAGCTCTCAGGCGGCATGAGGCAGAAGGTAGGCTTTGCAAGGGCAATGGCTGTTGAACCAGAGCTTTTATGTATGGATGAACCATTTTCTGCACTAGATCCCCTTAGTGCAGATGCCCTAAGAGGTGAACTAATAGAGCTTTGGACAAGTGGCAATATACCCACAAAGACTATTCTTATGGTGACTCACAATATTGAAGAAGCAGTGTTTATGGCAGACCGCATAGTCATAATGGATAAATCACCAGGAAGAGTAGTAGCGCAATCTCCTATAAATCTACCACATCCTAGGAATAGAAAGTCACCAGAATTTTTAGAGATGGTTGACTGGATATATGCCCTAATGGCAGGTCAAACCCAACCTGAAGAGGTCGAAATGGGTACTGCTCCAGGCGAACCAGGACAAACAAGGAGCATACCTATTGTCTCCATTGGTGACCTTGCAGGACTACTGGAACGCCTTTCTGAAATGGAAGGAGGAAGATGCGATATATACCAACTTGCTTCAAGCCTTCATGTAAAAGACTCTGATCAACTACTTAGGCTTACAGAGGCTGCAGAGCTTTTAGGTTTTGCAACAATAGTAGTTGGAGATATCACACTTACAACACTTGGAGAGACATTTGCTGAAGCAAGTATTTTGACAAGAAAAGAAATATTTGCTTCAAGGATAAAACGCTTACCTATATTTAAATGGATATTAGAAAAACTTGAGAAGGCAGAGAGACATGAGCTTGAAATAGAAGAACTAAAATCTGTACTGGAAGAAGAATTCCCACCAGAAGAGGCAGAAAAACAGATAAAGACCATTATAAACTGGGGACGTTATGCAGAACTATTTGCCTATGACGACGTAAGAGAAGTTATTTATCTTGAAAACCAAAATAATACAGAAAAGGCTATAAATTTTTAATTTATAACTAAAAATTATATCTTAAAATACAATAAATTGTTCTTCCTGGTCTTGGATAATCAGAAGGAAGACCATTTGAAATAGAAGGATCCTTATAATACTGATTAAATAAATTTTTAATAGCTAACTGGCAAGAAACATTTGTATTTAATATCTTTTTTTGAAGAACAGATAAATCAAATAATGCATAAGATGGTAAGGGGCCTCTTGTATCATCTGGAGATCTATAGCGTCTGCCACAAATAAATAAACGTAAAGAAATAATTGTATTTTCTAATGGTTTATACTCTAAGACGATATTTGCTAGATGAGAGGGAGCACCAGGAGATCTCCCATCTATTTCTTCATCTTTTGTATATACAAAAGAATAGTTCGATTTTAACATTAGGCTTGAACATATTCTATGTTTTAATGCTATTTCAAACCCTTCGGAATAGGCTCTGCCACTGTTTTCATAGGTTGGAGGTTGATTCTGTGATGGCTTAGGACCTAAAACTATTAGGTCTTTAAATCTACTATAAAAGATATCTGCATTAATAGTTGTATTATCAAACTTACTCTGAATTCCTATTTGCCCTGTATATATCTTTTCTGGAGTTAAATCAGGATTTCCTTTATAAGCCTTATTGTTGTCTAAAAATCTTTCTAAGAAACTAGGTGCCCTAAATGCCTGTCCATATAAAAACTTAATCCATGTATTTTTAAAAGCCTTCCATACGAGACCTATTCTAGGATTAATAACCTTTTTAGTATGAGAATAAAAATAACAGTCACATCTTAATCCCGTAGTAAGTAAAATATTAGGAGTTATATCCCAAGTATCTTGAGCATAAATAGAACCACTGTGATCCCAATTGTCATCCCTTGATGCCCAATTAGCCCACGAAGAAATATCCTTAAAACCACCAAGGGGTTGTAAAGTAATAGGATTGGTTGTTGAATAAAGTTTTATGTCATGTTGATGTTGAACTCTATAGGTTATACCAAATATAAATTTATGGCTAAAAAATTTATCTAATCTAAGTTGAGCTTCAAAACCAAAATCATCAAATATCCCCTTTTGTTCCTGTTTATATGGAGAATAACCTAAAAAGCCATCAGGATATGTTACCCAAATATTATCTATAGTAAATCTATCTGTATAAAATCGTATCTTAGGGGTTATATTCTCAAAATCTTTCATCCAAGCAATATCCAAAAAATAATCATCTATAGTTCTACGTGAACCATTAGTTAAAATATATGTTATACCTACATAAGGGCCTTGTCTCTTATGTAAAAATCTTGCATGAGTAGAAATATTACTATAGTTTACATGTAAATCTAAATCGGTTTGCTCCTTCCAATCTTCCACATGTGAAGGTACAATAGAATATTTTGAATAGCTTGGATTTATGCTAAGACGATCCGAATAAATTATTCTATTATCCCCATTTGTATGAAAATATCTCGAATAAAAAGTCACAGACCATTTATCCCAACTATGAGACCATAAAGCACTTGTTTCTGAGGTATCAAAAGAACCAAATCTTTCTGATACATAATTTTCAAACTTGCTATTTAATAAAGATTGCTTACTAATTGGCTTGGCATTAAAAGTAATAACATTTATAACACCTAGGTATGCATCCTTACCATATACAGCAGAGCCTGGTCCACACAAAAACTCTACACGTTTGACATTTCCTAAAGGCATATCTGCAAAACTCCATGCAAATCCCTCACTATGGGCTTCATTTACAACATGACCATCTATCATAAGTAGGACCTTTTCATCCTGATATGCCCTAAAGCCTCTAACTAAAATAACAGGATTCCCAACATTGTTAATTTCAACATCAAAACCAGGCACTAAACTTATTATGTCTTTTAAAGTCCTTGCTCCTAGCTCTCTAATTTCTTCCTGGGTAATTACTGTTATAATAGCAGGGGATTCTACTATAGGTGTAGGGATCCTAGTTGGAGTAACTACAAGTTCACTTTTTGAATAAAAAAGTTGAAGTTCTTGAAGACTATTTTTAGTTACCTTTGGAGATATTGTTTGAGAGTAACATATGATATTAATAAATAAAAAACATACTACAAACCCCATTAGTTTTAAGTATTGAAATATTCTTAACATGATCATTAAGTTGTCATCGAGAGTTGAATGGGTATTAATTAACTTATCTAACGATAATTTTTAATCGTCTTATTTTTTAGGTTTCTTTAATTATTTTTTAATTTTAGTTATTATTTTATTATATAATATTTATTTCCATATGCAAAAAATTTTAATCAGTTCTTATTATTTCAAAAAGTTTTGTTTTAAGTTAATCTTGACTTGCTATTACTCGATAAAAATTTTTAGAAGTATATTAAAAAATTTAAACAATAAACTAAGGAGTTTTTAATATGCCTACGATTCAAACTGTAACAATATTGCCCAGTCTTCCTAAAAAATTAGAGCCCCTTTTAAAAATTGCCAAAAATCTATGGTGGAGTTGGACTCCTGAAGCAATCTACTTGTTTCAAGATATGGATAGAGAGCTATGGGATAGATGTGGGCATAATCCAGTCGCACTTCTTGGTAGTATAGAACAACCCCGTCTAGAAGAGCTAGAAAGGGATGAAATCTTTGTTGCTAGAATAAAAAAAGTTGAGGAAGAGCTTGATAGATATCTTACATTTCATACCTGGTATGGAAAACTTGCTAAGGAATTAGATGAAGAACTACCTGGCTGTATTGCATATTTTTCTGCAGAATTTGGACTACATGAATGTCTGCCATTATATTCTGGTGGACTTGGGATCTTAGCAGGTGATCATATGAAATCCTCTAGTGATTTGGGACTACCTTTAGTTGGTGTGGGGCTTTTATATAAACATGGATATTTCCAACAGTATTTAAATCCTGATGGTTGGCAGATGGAAACCTATCCTATGAATGAATTTGAAAATATGCCCCTCACACTTCTAAGAGATGAAAATGGAGATCCAATACTTGTAAAAGTCCCTATGGCAGATAGAGAAGTATATGTTCGAATATGGTCTATACAGGTAGGACGAGTCCCTATTTATATGCTTGATACTGATGTATCTCTAAACTCTCTAGCAGATAGGCAAATTACCTCATATCTATATGGTGGAAGTATTGAAACTAGGCTGCAACAAGAAATTATACTTGGTATAGGAGGCATAAGAGCACTTAAAGCACTAAATAAAAATCCAACAGTCTGTCATATGAATGAAGGGCATAGTGCCTTTATGGCTGTAGAAAGATTAAGACAGTTTATAGAAGAACAAGGTCTTGATTTTGAAGTTGCAATGGAGGTTGTAAGAGCAACTAATATATTTACAACCCATACCCCTGTTCCTGCTGGTATAGATAGATTCCCACCAGATATGATTCAAAGATATTTTGGTAGCATGTGTGAAAGACTTGGAATTAGTATGGATACGTTTCTTGGACTGGGAAGAATTAATCCTCAAGATCAGTCAGAGACATTTTGTATGGCTGTACTTGCTATTAAGATGGCCTCTCAAAGCAATGGAGTAAGTAAACTCCATGGTGAGGTATCACGTAAGATGTGGGCTGGTATATGGCCTCAGATACCTCAACATGAAGTACCAATCACACATATTACAAATGGCGTCCATACACTTTCTTGGTTATCTGGTGAAATGAGTCGTCTTTATGAGAGATATCTTGGTTCACGTTGGATAGATGAACCAACAAATCACCAAATATGGAAACGTATAGACCTAATACCAGATTTTGAACTATGGAGAGCAAAAGAAAGGCTTAGAGAAAGGTTGATTTCATTTGCAAGAAGAAGGCTAAAAGAACAACTTAAAGCAAAAGGGGCTCCTGCCTATAAACTCAAAGAGGCGGATCAAGTACTTGACCCTGAAGCCCTTACAATAGGTTTTGCAAGAAGATTTGCAACATATAAACGTGCAAATCTTATTTTTAAAGATCCTGAAAGGCTTACAAAGATACTTACAAATCCAGATAGGCCTGTTCAGATAATATTTAGTGGTAAAGCACATCCTAAAGACAGAGATGGTAAGAGCATAATACACCAAGTAGTACAAATGGCTAACAGACCAGAGCTTAGAAACAGAATAGTCTTTATTGAAAACTACGATATAGAAGTGGCTCGTTATCTAGTACAAGGTGCTGATGTATGGCTTAACACCCCAAGACGTCCAATGGAGGCAAGTGGCACAAGTGGTATGAAGGTTACTGCAAATGGAGGCATAAATCTCTCTATACTAGATGGATGGTGGTGTGAAGCCTTTGATGGTACTTGTGGATGGGCAATTGGTGCAGGAGAAGAATATGATGATCATGCATATCAAGATGAAGTAGAAAGCAGACTTTTATATGAACTACTTGAAAATACAGTAGTACCTCTTTTTTATGATAGGGAATCACATAATATTCCTCATGGTTGGATACAAGTTATGAGAAATTCCATAAAAAAGGTCTGTCCATTCTTTAATACAAATAGGATGGTAGAAGAATATGCCAATCAACACTATATACCTAATATGCAAAATTGGAAGGTTTTATCAAAAGATAATTGGGCACAGGCGAGAGAACTAGTTGCTTGGAAGCAAAAGGTAAGAAATCACTGGCATGAGGTATCTATACAAGATGTTCAAGTGCCAATAGATGGCTCTCCAAAAGTTGGTGATAGACTCCCTATAAAGGCTATTGTAAATCTTGGACCATTTTCTACAGATGAGGTAAGAGTGGAGGCATATATTGGACGTCTTGATGCTACAGGTACCATCCCAGAGGGACACCCTCTTCCACTTCTTCCTACAAAGGAGATGAGTGGAAATGCCCATATATATCAAGGCACCCTATTATGTCTTTCTAGTGGTAAAATTGGCTTTACAATAAGGTGCTATCCATACAGAAAGGGATTACCTCATAAGTTTGAATTAGGA
>CAZODM010000066.1:0-11410 GCA_964578585.1 uncultured Desulfobacterales bacterium
ATATTGTAATGCACCCATCAAAGCAAGAGTTTTTTATTTTGGATCGGTAATTTTATAAAATGTACTGGTCGTAATGGAAAAACATTCCACTGTTTAATGAAACTACTACTCAGGTGGAATATTGAAATTTTGTGAATGATACTATAGATGACTTATTATCATTACTTGTTAAAACCATTAACTATTTAAATCTTTTCTACTTCGATTTGGGCTGCCTCTTCATGGCGTAAGCTTACATGATAACCTTTTATAAAATATTCTACAGGATCTTTTAATGGAGCATATTTTATTACTTCAACCTCTGCTCCTGCTATAAACCCCATTTCTAATAATCTTTTTTTAAAGGGTCCATGAGCTAATAGTCTTATTACTCTACCTTTCTCTCCGGTAGTTAAGTCATCAAGAGTCATATATTTGATTATCCTTTCTTTAGTATATCTTTTAATTTTGTGGTACAATATTAAGTGGTAGAGATCTATTTTTTTCTATCTCTTGATGTATTTGGTTTATCTTTTTTAGTTTAAATTCTAAATCAGATATCTGTTTTTGTAATTGTTGAATTTGTTGATTTTGTTGTTGAATCCTTTTTTTAAGATTTTTAATTTTATCTTTTTCATCCACATATAATGTCTTTTCATTTTTCTCTTTTTTCCATAGGCGTATTAAGGCCTTTATATAATAGTTTTTTTCACTGTCATAGCAGGCTAATGAACTAGCCTTTCTAAAACATCTATCCATCATATTGTAGTTTATAGGATTTAATAATATACTAACTATACCTAATTCATACAATAAATTGCATGAATATTGCCCCGCTTTTTCCTGCATTTTATATAGTCTATATAATAAATGATAAGCTGTATCTATTTGATTATTCTCTATATCTTCTTTTACTTTTGTAAATATATCTTCTTCTTTTGTTATGCTAAAGTTATTCATTTGATATTGATTGGTAACATTGCCTTGATTATAGGATGAGTAAGCTCTGTATCTATATGGAATAACATTACACGATACTAGCATTGATACTAATCCTAAGATTATTATGTGTTTTATATGTTTTATCTTCATCTATAGCCCTCAATCACCTAAAGGTAACTCTATAATAAAAGAAGTTCCGATTCCTTGCCCCTCTTCTGTCTTATATACAGGACTTTTTACATATATCGTTCCTCCATGATTTTCAATAATTCCTTTTGCAATAGTCAACCCAAGACCAGAGCCACCTTTTTGTTTTTTCATTTTTATTTGATAAAACTTATCAAAAATTAATTGTTGTTCACTAGGAGATATTCCTGGTCCTTGGTCTGTGATAATGATTTGGGCAAATTTTTTTCTGTTTTTTGCTACTCGGTTTAATTTTATTACTATTTCTGAATCTGATGGGGAGAATTTTATTGCATTATTTAAAAGATTTAATAAGGCTCTATGCATTTTTTCTTCATCTAATTCCAACACCAAAACCTCAAATTCAGTTTCAAATCGAATATTAACAGCCTTTTCGAGCGCCATGGGTTTTAAGCTTGTTATTACATTTTTTATACACGATTTTATATCTGTAGGATATAGATTTAATCTTAAAAGTTTTGCTTCTAACTTTGATAGATCTAACACATCATCAATTAGTGCATTTAAGCGTTTTAAATCATCTTTTACAATTCTAGAGAGTTCAGCTATATCTTCTCTAGATAATTCTTGAGAAGAAGTTGTAAGTTCAGACAACAAATTTACTGCCTCTATCATAGAACTAAGAGGAGTTCGTAATTCATGAGTAATTATAGCTATAAAATCGCTTTTCATTTGATCAAGCTGTCTAAGTTTATTATTCATATCATTAAATGCTTTGGCTAATTCGGCAAATTCATCAGGGCTGTCAATTTGAATTGTATGTGAAAAATCTCCTTTAGCAATACACTCAGTTCCTTCTTTTAAGGCTCGCAATGGGGTCTGAATGATATGTTTATATATGACAAAAGGAAGAACTACTAATATTACTAGTATAACTATATCTACAATAGTTATTATTATAGCCATCTCCTGTGCTTTTTTAGAGAGTTTTGAAGTTTTCTTTTCTATATTTTGTTCTATTTGGCGAGTTATATCATATAGTATATTAAATATGCTTGAATATATCTTTCTTAGTTCTATCTCTCTTTGTTGGGCATTAGGTACATTTTGTGGTGTAGCACTATTTACATCTTGTTGGATTTCCTTAGTAATTAGATCAATTTGAGGTGAAAGTTGTTTTAAAATTTTTCTTTCTCTTTTAGATAGATTATATTGGTATAATTCCTTGATAGTATTTTTTATAGAAATAATTTTAGATTGAGCTTCTTTAATTCTTTGAATTCCATTCGCAGAGTTTCCCAACCATAAAAAGCTTAGGTGGTCGCCTTCAATAGTATTAAAATCTGAATATATATGTCTTACTAAAATTTCTGCCTCAAGATCATTATTTACTAATCTGTGAACAGTATTTTTGAGATCAAAGAAGCAATAAGTAGAAAATGATCCCATTATTAAAATTGAAAGGAAAACAAGCAAATAAAATAAAAGAATTTTAACATGTATAGAGTTTCGTTTTAAGTTTATCACTTTATTTTTTTAGGTTTTATATTAAAATCAATCCTAGAAAATTTTTTACTAAAAAAACCAAAATATTCTATTTTGCCATGGAGAAATTGTAAATAGCTTTTTAATTATTTTTTTTATTACAGTATAATGTATTTATGGGGTGTGGGGGAAGAGGCTCATAAAGGACTAAGATATAAAGCTGAAAGAAAGGAGGCCGGGGGATAAATAAGAATTTATCCTTCCGGTTTTTTTATGGGTAGATATTCTTTAGAAAAAAGAGCAAGAAGTCTTGAAACGAGAACGATTGTTACCTTTATAATATATTTGATTTCGGATGGACTAGCTTTTTATGTTGCATTAGTGGGAGCCTTTTTTATTAGAAAATATATATGGCCACATATTTTTCATATCACACGGAATTTTTCTTTTATATTTAACAGCTTTAGTATTGTCTGGATGTTTGCTATATATATCTTTTTTATAGCTTTGCATGGTCTATACAATCAAAATTCTTCTTTTTGGGAAGGTCTTAGACGTCTATGGAAAGCTATTATTTATGCAAGCATAATGAGTTTTGCTTTTGTAGCACTTGGTAAACTCTATACTACTTCTCGTTTATTTTTATTAACTTGTGGCGCTCTTTCTTTTATTACATTTCCATTGTTTAGACATATTACTATCCAATTTATAAAGAGGATAGATAGCTTATGTGACAAAGCGATTATTGTAGGTGCAGGTAGGGCAGGTCAAGCAGTAGTAAAAGGGCTAAAGGAAGATGGGTGGTATAACTATAAAATAATTGGTTTTTTTGACGATAATAAAAAAGGTTATGTCTCTGTAAATGGAGACAAGTTTCCTATATTGGGTAAGTTGGATGAAATAGAAAAAAAGGTTAAAGACAATCCTCAAATAACTACAGCAATCTTAGCAATTCCAAGCTTAAATAGTAATTTTCTAAAAGAGTATTATAAAAGGCTTAAAACTATATTTCCAAGCATTATTACTGTGCCAGAATTATTAGGAATATCTTTGCTTACAGCAAAACTAGACTATCTCTTTTATGAAGAGCTATTTTTACTTCATACTAAAAATCGTCTTATAAACCCCTTTAATAAGATTATAAAATTTTGTTTTGATTGGATAGTAAGCCTTTTATTATTACCTTTTTTATTACCAGTTATGTTTATAATTGCTATTGCTATAAAGTTAGAATCTAAGGGTCCTATTATTTATACACAAACAAGAATAGGTAAAAATGGTAAGCCTTTTAAGATCTATAAATTTAGAAGTATGGTTGAAAATGCAGATGAAATTTTAGATGAGATTTTAAAAAAGGATGAAGAAGCTAGGAGATATTATAAAAAATATCGTAAACTTAAAGATGATCCCCGTATTACACGTGTAGGCAAATTTATTAGAAAGACATCTTTAGATGAACTTCCTCAAATATTTAATGTATTAAAAGGTGAAATGAGCCTTGTGGGGCCAAGAGCAGCTTTTAAAGAAGAATTAAAAAATTATTATCAACAGGATGCAGAATTTTATTTTATGGTACGGCCAGGGATTACAGGGCTTTGGCAGGTTTCTGGACGTAATAAGACAGATTTTAATTATAGAGTCCAACTTGATTCTTGGTATGTTCATAACTGGTGCCTTTGGCTTGACTTTGTTATTCTTTTAAGAACAGTAAAGGTTGTCCTTTCTAGAGAGGGGGCGTATTAAGTTCTTGACTTAGTATTTTGACTTTTGTAGAAATATAAAAAATTTTTTGAGGTATCTAAGATGGTTTTAAGATCCTACTTTCCTATAAGGCGTGGACCTCTTTGGTGCTTATGGTGCAAGATAAGACTATGTCCACTCCCCCTGGTCTAGCTCTATTTAAGGACCAGAGGCCGTGGGCACCGATTGTGTTCGCGGCTTTTTTATTATTTTTATCTAAAGAAAGGAAAAAGGATGATTTATCCTGATATAAAAAAATTTAAAGAACTTTGTAAGACTAATCCTCTTATCCCTGTATATAAAGAGATTGTTTCTGATTTTGATACCCCAGTTTCACTATTTTTTAAACTAAAGGAGGGTAAGTATTACTTCTTGTTTGAGAGCCTCGAAGGTGGTGAAAAATGGGGACGTTACAGCTTTATTGGGCTTAAACCATTTTTGATATTTGCAAGTAGAGATAATAATATCTTTCTTAAAAATGATGAAAAATCTAATTTTACCTCAAAACAAGTCAGTGATCCTTTAGTAACACTTAAAGAGATAATAGAATCTTTAAAACCTAATATCTCAACTGGATTACCCCGTTTTTTTGGTGGTGCAGTAGGTTTTTTAGGTTATGACATGGTTCGTTTTATGGAGAGACTTCCTGAGAGATTAGAAAATGATACAGGTTTTTTTGATTCTCACTTTATGTTTCCTAAGCTTTTGATTGTACACGACAATCTTAAGCAATCCCTAAAGATAATATATTGTGTGTTAACTAAAGATGCTGATCCAGATAAGCTTTATAATGAAGCTGTAGATGAGATCAATGCTGTAATTTCTAAAATAAATAAAGGTGTAAATTATCCCACTACTACAAAAGAGACCAAGACCAATCTTGTCCCAGAGATTTCTCAAGACACCTTTGAACAAATGGTCAAAAAAGCTAAAGAATATATAAGAGCTGGAGATATTATCCAAGTTGTTTTATCTCAACGTTTTTCCGGAGAAAATTTCCTTGATACATTTTCTATTTATAGAGTTCTTAGACGAATCAATCCATCACCATATTTGTATTACTTAAAACTTGACGATGAATGTTTAATTGGCTCATCTCCTGAGATATTAGTACGTCTTACTGGTAAAAAGATAGATGTAAGACCTATTGCAGGCACACGTCCAAGGGGTAAAACAAAAGAAGAAGATCTTGCCCTTGAAAAGGATCTTTTAAAAGATCCTAAGGAACGGGCGGAACATCTTATGTTGGTTGATCTTGGGAGAAATGATGTAGGTAGGGTTGCTAAGCTTGGTAGTGTAAAGGTTGAGGATCTATTAACAATTGAGCGATATTCTCATGTAATGCATTTAGTATCCGGTGTTACAGGTGAACTTGAAGAAGGTAAAGACATGTTTGATGTGTTGAGGGCTTGTTTTCCCGCAGGTACTGTTACAGGAGCTCCTAAAATAAGGGCGATGGAGATTATTGAGGAGCTTGAGCCTTTTAGACGTGGCCCTTATGCAGGTGCAGTAGGTTATTTTGGTTTTTCAGGTAATATGGATTTTGCAATTACTATTCGAACTCTTTGTCAAAAGGGTAATAAATTATATCTTCAAGCAGGGGCAGGAATAGTAGCTGATTCTGATCCTACGCGTGAGTGGCATGAAACCCTAAATAAAGGTCGAGCTCTTATGAGGGCATTAGAGATGCTTCAAGAATAATAATTTTAATGAAAAACCAGTTCCTTGGAGAGACATGTATGCTTCTTGTTATAGATAACTATGACTCTTTTACTTATAATTTGGTTCAAGCCCTTGGGAAACTTGGGGCAGATATGAAGGTGATAAGAAATGATGAAGCTAGTCTTGAGGAGTTAAAGGCTTTAGGACCAGATCATCTTCTTATTTCACCTGGCCCTTGCACACCTAATGAGGCAGGTATTTCAGTAGAGGCAATAAGATACTTTTCTGGCAGAATCCCTGTACTTGGAGTATGTCTTGGACATCAATCCATTGCTGTAGCATTTGGTGGTAAAGTGATTAGGGCATCAAGGCTGATGCATGGTAAGACTTCTATGATAAGGCATGATGGGAAAGGGATATATGTAGGACTTTCAAATCCGTTTGAAGCAATGCGCTATCATTCCCTTTTAGTAGATGTAGAGAGTTTGCCTGATTGTCTTATTGCCACATCTTGGTCAGAAAAAGAAGAGCTTATGGGTATAAGACATAAAGAATATGGTGTTGAAGGGGTTCAGTTTCATCCAGAGTCTATTATGACTCCAGAGGGAGAAAAACTTTTAAAGAATTTTTTAGAAATGAAATAAATGGGGGTTAAGCCTATTAAGATGAGTGCAATCAAAGAAGCCATTTCAAATCTTGTAGAGAATCGAGATCTATCACAGGATTTTATGATCCAGGTAATGAATGAAATTATGGAAGGAAGAGCAACCAATGCTCAAATTGGTGCGTTTTTGGTTGCTCTAAGGATGAAAGGAGAGACTATAGAAGAGATTGCTGCTTGTGCTAAAGTGATGACAGATAAAGCCATAAAGATCCCTATCAAGACTTCTGGTGATGAGGTAATTATAGATACCTGTGGTACAGGAGGAGATGGGCTTAAGACCTTTAACATCTCTACTGCTAGTGCCTTTGTGGTAGCTGGTGCAGGGGTTAAGGTTGCCAAACATGGAAACCGATCCATTTCAAGTCGTTCTGGCAGTGCGGACTGTTTAGAGGCATTAGGGATTTCATTAGATCTTAGTCCTGAGCAAGTTGCTAAGGCTATAGAGGAGATTGGTATAGGATTTTTGTTTGCTCCCAATCTTCATCCTGCGATGAAATATGCAATTGGTCCAAGAAAAGAGATTGGAATAAGATCTATCTTTAATATCCTTGGACCACTTTGTAATCCTGCCAATGCAAATGTCCAGCTTATGGGGGTCTTTTCTGAGAAACTTGTTATACCTCTTGCTCATGTTCTTTCTAAATTAAATAAAAAAAGGGCATGGGTTGTAAATGGTCCAGATGGTATGGACGAACTCGGACTTAGTGGTCCAAGCAAGGTTGCTGAATTGAGGGATGATGGCAATGTAATAGATTTTGAGTTTGATCCTCAATCTTATGGTTTTAGAAAGAGAGAGATTTCAGAGATAAAAGGTGGGGATGCCACTGAAAATGCAAAGATTATGATGGATATATTTGAAGGTAAAGAGAAAGGTGCTTATAGAGATGCGGTAATATTAAATGCAGGTGCAGCAATATATCTGGCAGATAAGGTATCTGATTTAGGTGAAGCATTTAATGTGGCAAAAGATGTTATTGACTCAGGCAAGGCACTTTTAAAATTGAATGCATTAAGAGGTTTTAAAGGGTAAAATTAGTTTTATGAATATACTTGATACTATTATTGAACATAAAAGGGAAGAACTTATAGAGGAAAAAAGGAAAGGACTTTTTCCTCCCAAAGACTTTGATCCAGGATTGCCTCGTGGTTTTAAAGATGCTTTAACTAAAGAAAAAAATGTTAGTATTATAGCAGAAATAAAAAGGGCTTCTCCTTCAAAAGGGCTTATTGCCAAAGATTTTGATCCAAAGCATATAGCTATTGAATATGAACAAGGTGGGGCAAGCGCAATTTCTTGTTTAACAGACAGGGAGTTTTTTAAAGGAGACTTAGCATTTTTGCCTGTTATTAGAAAAGTTACAAATATTCCTATACTAAGAAAAGATTTTATAATTGACCACTTTCAGATAGAGCAAGCAAAACTTTGGGGGGCAGATGCAATTTTACTTATTGTTGCAGTACTTGATGATGTGCTTTTAAAAGAGCTTTTTTCTCATGCAAAGGAGTTAGGTCTTGATGCATTAGTTGAAGTCCATGATCCCTATGAACTTGAGAAGGCCATTAAGGCAGAGGTGGATTTAATAGGTGTAAACAATCGTAATTTAAAAGATTTTACCTGTTCCTTAGATACTACTTTTAAGATTAAAGAGATATTAGGAGATGAATTTCCTTTAGTTAGTGAAAGTGGTATCTATTCTCCTGAACATATTAGGGAGCTTTACAAACGCGGAATTGATGCAGCTTTGATTGGTGAGTCCTTAATGCGCAAAGAGGACAAGATTGGTTTTTTAAAGGAACTTTTAAGTGCGGGCAGATGAGTACAAAGATCAAGATTTGTGGATTAAAAGATATAGCTATTGCAATTAATGTCTGTAATTTGGGAGCAGATGCTCTGGGTTTTGTCTTTTTTAAGAAGAGTGTGCGCTATATTGATTTTAAACAGGCTAAAGAGATAATAAGTGAGCTTCCATGTTTTGTTCAAACAGTTGGGGTATTTGTAAATCCTTCTTTTGAAGAAGTAAAATCTGCTTTAGATTGTGGCATAGATATATTACAGTTTCATGGAGATGAATCTATTAATTTTTGTAAGGAGTTTTATCCTAAGGTTATAAAGGCAGTTAGAATTAAAGATGAATCTGATATAGTACACTTTAAAAAATATGAAGGAGTTTGTAGGGCGTTTTTAATAGATACATATACTAAGGATACATATGGCGGCACAGGGAAGGTAGCAAATTGGAATCTTGCCAAAAAGGCGATAGAGGCTTTTGAGAAACCTGTTATACTTGCTGGAGGCTTAACTCCAGATAATGTAAAAGAGGCTATCTTAAAGTTACATCCCTATGGTGTGGATGTAAGTTCTGGAGTTGAATCTTCTTTGGGCAAGAAAGACATCTCTCTTATAGAAAGATTTATAAATGCTGTTAGAGAGATAGAGTGATAGATGAGGTGAAGATTATTATGGCAACTGCTACTAAAAAAAGATGTAAAAGAAAGAGTGGTGATGGAAATTTTGGCCCTTATGGTGGTCGTTTTGTCCCTGAGACTTTAATGCCTGCTCTTATGGAGCTTGAAGAGGCCTATTTTTTTTATAAAAAAGATCCTGAGTTCAAAAAAGAGCTTTCTGCAATCTTAAAAGATTATGTAGGAAGGCCTACACCACTGTATGAGGCAAAACGCTTAGGTGAGGCTTTAGGTGGAATCAGAGTCTTTTTGAAAAGAGAGGATCTTACTCACACAGGTGCTCATAAGATAAACAATACTGTTGGGCAGGTGCTTTTAGCAAAAAGGATGGGTAAGACTAGGATCATTGCAGAGACTGGTGCTGGGCAACATGGTGTTGCTACTGCTACTGCTGCTGCACTTATGGGACTAAGTTGTGAAGTATATATGGGTAGAAAAGACACTGTCCGTCAGGCAATGAATGTATTTAGAATGGAGCTTGCTGGAGCAAGGGTGATTCCTGTAGATTCTGGCACAAAGACATTAAAAGATGCAATAAATGAAGCTCTTAGAGATTGGGTAACAAATGTCAGAAATACACATTATGTAATTGGTTCAGTAGTTGGTCCACATCCATATCCTATTATGGTTAGGGACTTTCAAAGTGTTATAGGAAAAGAGACAAAGGCTCAAATAAAAAGGGCTATAGGGAGTATGCCAGATATTGTTATTGCCTGTGTTGGTGGTGGCAGTAATGCAATGGGTATATTTTCTGGATTTGTTAAAGAAGACTCTGTAAAGCTTATTGGGGTTGAAGCAGCAGGAAAGGGTTTAGATACAGATTTTCATTCAGCAACACTTTGTGTAGGCTCTCCAGGAGTATTACATGGTACAATGAGTTATTTACTACAAGATAAGTGGGGACAAATAAAAGGGGCTCATTCTGTTGCACCAGGACTTGATTATCCTGGTGTAGGTCCAGAGCATTCCTTTTTTAAGGATTCAGGTAGAGTGGAATATGTAGCAATAGATGATGAAGAAGCACTTGATGGATTTAAATTATTATCTCAGACAGAGGGAATAATTCCTGCTTTAGAGAGTGCTCATGCAGTTGCATATCTTAAAAAGATAGCACCTAGTCTTAAGCCAGGAACTAGTGTAGTTATAAATTTATCTGGCAGAGGAGATAAGGACGTATCTACTGTAGCACAGATACTTAAGGAGAAGGAAGATGAATGAAGGATTTGCTGTAGTAAATCAGGCAGACAAGACAGCTTTAAATAAAAGAGGAGTAGAGGCAATAGAGTTTGCCTTTAAGAGGGCAAAGGAAGAAAAAAGAGCAGCATTTATCCCATTTATTACTGCGGGGGATCCAAATATTTTGATTTCACAAGAGCTAATACTTGCACTTAGTGATATAGGGGCAGATATTATAGAGCTTGGAGTTCCTTTTTCTGATCCAGTGGCAGATGGTCCTACGATTCAGGCATCAAGCCAGCGTGCATTAAAAAATGGTATAACCCCAGAGGATGTTTTGACTTTAGTCTCTAAAGTAAGAGATAAAGGCTGTACTACACCTATAATTCTGATGGGATATTATAATCCTGTACTTCAATACGGTCTTAGTAAATTTGCAGATAAAATGGTAGATGTTGGTGCAGATGGAACAATTATAGCAGATCTACCTATAGAAGAGGCTCATGAATGGAGGAGGATTGCTGCAATAAATGGTCTTGCAAATATCTTTTTGGTTGCTCCTACTACTCCTATTGCAAGGGCTAGATTTATAGCAGAGGCAAGTACAGGTTTTTTATATTATGTATCTGTAACAGGAATTACTGGGGCAAGGACACAACTTCCTCCTCAACTACAGGATGCATTGAAGCAGGTAAAGGCGGTAAGTCCTGTACCTGTAGGAGTGGGCTTTGGGATTTCTAGTCCAGAACAGGTCAAAATGCTATCTCCATTTGCAGATGGTATTATTGTTGGAAGTGCTATTATCAAAGTTATTCAAAAGCACATTGTAGAAAAGGAAATAGGTTTCGATATAGAGCCTAATTTAGTAGATGAGGTAAAGAGTTTTGTTTCAAAATTAAGAGCAGCAGTTGGTAGATAAGTAAAACAAATAAAATCTTTAAGCTTAAAAGTTGACTGTAAAGCTAATAACGTTAGCTGTTATTAATTAAAAAACAATTAAAAAGTAATACCACACAGTAATATAAATATTAAAATTATTTGTTTTGTTAGTTTGTTAGATGGGTTATTTTTATTCTTCAATTTATCACTAACTAATCATTTCTTTTATTTTTTTTATATCTATAGCTCCTTCTCTCACTACTCTAGGCGGAC
>CAZODM010000067.1:0-11199 GCA_964578585.1 uncultured Desulfobacterales bacterium
AGTTCTGAAACCTTAAACTTTTTCACCTCCCGCTCAACAGCCTGTGCTTGTGCTAAAAGCTCTTCTACTGCACCTAAAGCACTCTTAGCACCAGATGCTGTGCGTGAAGCTACCTCAGCCATCTCTGTCATCATCTTTTGAAGTATTGCACCTCTTTCTCTCTGACTTTCTGTTTTAACTGTAATCTGTGAGGAATTACTTGTTACCTTATCTATTGTCTCCACTGCTGCCTTTATGGTAATTGTAGAAGAGTTAGCAATAGCAGCAATCTCTTCACTTAATGTACGAAGCCTTTCCATTGCCTTTTCAGCTTCTTGTCTACTTTTTGCCTGAATGTTTGTCATCTCAACAATATTGCTGGCCAATTCATTTAGTTCATCCATTGCCTTAACAAGATCTGTTGTGCCTTTAGCTTGAACAGTAGAGACTTCAGATATATGCCCTGTAACCTTACTTGATCTTTGGACATTATTCACTATGCGCTCAAGAGCCCTAGCACTGTTTTTGGTTAGATTCATACCTTCTTCAACTTTCTTGGTAGACTCATTAATAAGGGCAGCAATCTCTTTTGTAGATTCACTAGTACGTTCTGCCAACTTTCTAATCTCTTCTGCAACCACAGCAAATCCTCTACCATGCTCCCCTGCCCTTGCAGCCTCAATAGCAGCATTTAATGCTAAGAGGTTGGTCTGCTCTGCAATATCAGAGATAAGATCAACAATCTCAGAGACCTGTTTAGAACTTTCCGCAATTGCCTCCATACCTCTAACTGTCTGCTCCATTGCCTTTCCACCATCTTCTGCACTTTCCATTGCCTGTCTTGCCTGTTCTGCTGCTTCTTGCGCCTCCTGTGCCATATAGGCAAGTTGCTCTGCCATTTCTTTAAGCCCTTTAGCAGTCTTAGCAGAGGCTTGTGACTGAGCAATAGCCCTAGATTGAACCTCTTTAGCACTTTCGCCCATTGCACGGATAACCTTAGCAGTATCTTCAGCATCTACTTTATTTTCATTTGAAGTCTTTACAATTTTAAGGCTTGTCTTTGCCATTTCATCTATAATTCCTGCAGCATCTCGGGCTAGTTTAGCTGAATTTTCTGCATGAGATGCCACCTCTAGGGCATTTTTACTCATAATATTTACTGCTTCCATCATCTTTTTGGCCCTATTGGCCTGGGTTATAGCATCTTCTGCAATACTTCTAGCTACTTGATGTATCTGTTTACTTGAATGTGTAAATCTTGCGGCTGTATCCATAACCCCCTTAAATGTATTTTGTAAGACCTCCATAAACTGGTTCACAGCAGCAGACATACGTCCAATCTCATCATTGCTTTCGACCTTGAGTCTTCCTGTTAAATCCAAATTCTGGGCCGTCTTTCTTAACAGGTTTGCAGCTCTAGTAACTGGTTTTATAACAGCACTATCCAGATAAAGCCCTATTAGGAGTAAGAATAAAAATACAGCACCACATGAAATAGCCTCTGTTTTTAACACCTGGTGTAATACTCCAAAGAGAGAAGTCTCTGGCATTTCAACAACTGCGGTCCAATCTAAACCTTTAAGTAATTTGGGAGAATTTATGCTTGCAACAGAGGCAAGAAGTATTTGGTGTCCTCCATCTTTGGTAGTAACTTTTATAGGAACAGTACCTAAAGGAGTATTTTGTGCCTTAAACAGGTCATCTCTACCTACATCGCTAACAAACTTACCAACTAAATCAAGGTCTGGATGGAATATAATCTTTCCATTTTTATCTATAACATATAATGTGCCATCTTTACTCTCTAAAGAAGTAGTAGCACTGCTTACAAGCTTATAAAATGCAGACCATTTTAGAAATCCTACCAATGCCCCTTGTTTTTGTGCATGAATAGGAACTATTAGTGCTACGGTCCAAGGTCCTAATTTGGACCTATGCCCTGCTAGAAACTCCTTAATTCTAAATGGTCCACGGATTAAAACGCTGTTGTTTCCTATCTTAAACCACTTTGTATTCTTAAGAGACACTCGATTTAATCCAACTCCAGAGGCAGCAAGGATATTGCCAGCTCTATCAGTAATTGCTAACCATCTATAATAGCCATATTGAGAAACCATCCCCTTTAAAAATTTGCTACCTTCTGCCTGAGGATTGCCATCTACTACATCTTTAACTATTTCCATATGACTAAGTGTAAACATATCATTTACCCTGTCTTCCATAAATTGCTGCATCCTATTGGCAAGAGAAACGGCTTCTGTATGTAGAGTTCTTTCACCTTCCATACGAAGAAGTTGCTGAGAAGTTAGATACTGATATGCAAAGGCAGCTAATTGAATTGCTACAACTGCCAAAATCATCACAAAACCCTTTGTTCTAAGGCTCCAGTCTCTCATATTGCCTCCACAAAAATATCAAAAATTATTCACTGTCCTCGTTCTTTATCTGGTACATATGCCCAAAGGGCTTGAGACAGATTCCTCGAATCCAAAAGTGGACACATAAATCCTGATTCAAGCCTTACAACCTCCTTTAAAAAACGACGAGGAATCCATGATGTATCATATTCTTTACTATCTTGTTCAAGATTACTATCTTGTTTCTCAGTATTATTTTGATCTTCAGCATTAGAAGGGTCAAAATTAGTCTTTAAAACCCTTTCTACCTTAAATACATGGTCTACCAATAGTCCAACACCAAAACCACTAACATTAACAACTAGTACTAAATGCGAAGTATTCTTTTTAGTTTCTTTTAGATTCAACAAAGAAGAAAAGCGGATTACAGGTATTATCATACCTCTAAGATTTAAGATGCCTTCAACTAAAGGATGATTATTAGGGATCTTATATATAGAAGAAGCTCTTGCAACTTCTTTAATAAAATCTACACTACAAGCACATTTTTTATCTGCAAGCTGAAAAATAATTACTGCATCGCTTAAAGACTTTGAATTTGCAACCACAGGACTTAGCTCCTGTAATATTTAAAATAATCTAGAATTCTGTATAATTTTATCGACGAAAGTTTAGATAGGCTTAAAATGGTGGGAAAACTCAAAATTTTTACGAATTAATAGCCTCTAAAAGAGCCCTTTCCATCTCTTCTATAGGAGCAAGTTGATTTATCCATAACTCAAACTGTGCAATAGCTTGATATAAAAGCATCTTTAACCCAGAAACAGTCTTACAACCTCTCTTTTTAGCCTCTTTTAAAAGAAGGGTTTCTACTGGTGAATAAACTATATCCATTACAACCTTAAAATTTGATAGCACTTTAGGATCTATAATAATCTTATCTTCATTAGGACTCATACCTACTGGAGTTGTGTTTATAAGTATATCAAAATCATTGCTAATGTTGTTTAGTTCATCGATTCCAGAAAAACTTGCGCCACACAAATATGCCAAAGACTTTGCCTTAGAAATAGTTCTATTTGCAATATGAACATTTGCTCCTTTATCTCTAATACCTATACAAATAGCTCTTGCAGAGCCTCCTGCACCTATAATAAGCACTTTTTTACCTTTTAAAGCTATAACTTCCTCTAGAGCCCTTACTGCACCTAGCCAATCTGTATTTGAACCCAAAAGTTTACCTTCCCGATTTATAATTGTATTAACAGCACCTATTCTTTTGGCCATATCATCAATATCATCTAAATATTTCATAACTGCTTCTTTATGAGGGATTGTTACAGAAAGCCCTCTTATACCTAGAGCTTTTATCCCAGCAATTGCAGCTTCAAGATTAGTCACATCAAATGCTAAATAAATGGCGTTTATCTTTCGTTTTTTAAAAGCATTATTATGCATTATAGGACTCAAGCTATGACGCACAGGATGTCCTATTATGCCATAAAGTTGTGTACTAGCGTTTGGATATAAAACCATAATCTATTTACCTCATACATAAATTGTTCTAGCAATAAAAGAAAAATTAATGTAAATTGTTAAAGAGTTTAAATCTCATCAAAAGCAAATAGCTAACTTAGAGATTTTAATGATATCAAAATCACTACCATAGAGCAATTTAAAATGAGGGACTTTATTTATGCCACATTTTAAAGAAATTCATCTTATATATGATCCTAAATTCTTAGAACATGATACTGAAGGTGGTGAACACCCAGAGATACCCAAAAGATTAAGTGCAATAAAAAAACAACTAGAAACAGGTCCTCTTAAAGAATATATAAAGATTGTTCCGCCTCGGGTAGCAACACGTGATCAAGTCTTAAAGATACATAAAGATGCATATCTTATGCGTTTTGAAGAAGCATGTCTTGCTGGAAACTTAACACTAGGACATCCTGATAATCGTATATGTTATGAAAGCTTTGATATTGCGCTTCTAGCTGCAGGAGCAGGAATTACAGGAATAGATGAAATTGAAAGTGATCCAGACAAGGTCATATTCTGTCTAATAAGGCCACCGGGCCATCATGCAGAAGCGGCTTTAGCCCTAGGATTTTGTTTTTTTAATAACGCTGCTATTGCTGCTAGATACTGGCAAGAAAAATTTAATCGAAAAAAGATTGCTATTATAGACTGGGATGCCCATCACGGAAATGGTATCCAATCTGCTTTTGAGGAAGACCCTAGTGTTTTTTATATAAGTATACATGAACACCCAACATTTAGCTTTCCAGGAACAGGATATAGTGCTGAAAAAGGCTTAGGGGCAGGGATTGGGTATACCTTAAATATCCCACTTTCTCCTGGTGCAAAAGATCAAGATGTACTTAATGCTATAGAGGAAAAAGTTGAACCTGCGCTTCAATCATTTGAGCCTGATGCAATAATAATTGCTGCTGGATTTGATGGACATATTATGGATGATATGTCTGGGCTTTCTTATTCAACCAAGCTTTATGGACATCTTGGTATTAAAATGGATGATTTTGCAAGACGCTTTTGTTCAGGAAGAATAATCTCTATACTAGAAGGAGGCTATCATATAGATGCCCTTGCAGCAAGCTGTGAGGCCTATATTGCAGGCTTATCTATAAAAACATAAAAAAGGGGGGCACAAAGATGTATATAAAGACATATATGAGTACACCTGTAATAACTATCTCTCCAGACCTGACTATCCCAAAGGCTAGGAATATACTAAAAGCTAATAATTTTAGACACTTACCCATTACAGATGAAAATAGTTGCCTTGTAGGTATAGTGACTGATAGAGATCTGAGATCTGCCTATCCCTCTTTAGTCCTTCCTGAAGAGGAAAGACGGGCTGCAATGGAAAAATTAGAAAAGACTCCGGTTTCCGAAATTATGAGCACAGACATCAAAACTCTCTCTCCATATGATACGATAGACGATGGACTTTTGTTGTTAGATAAATTAAATGTAGGGGCCCTTCCAGTAGTAGATAAAAAAGGTCGTGTAAGAGGAATGTTTTCTATTAGAGACTTAATCCGTGCTTATAGGAGAATTTTTGGTATTGGAGAAAAAGGAAGTGCTCTTGTTGGTATATCTGTAGATGATGAATCAAATATTATGGGTAATATCATAAGGGCACTTGAAGACCACGAAGTACCTGTTACCAGAATATGTATAGTAGAAAACGAAATCCACCAACAAGAAAAGACCCGGACAGTGTATATCCGGGTCCAAACTTTTAATATCAAGAAGGTTAGAAAATTGCTTTCAGAAGTTGGCTTTGACGTTCTTGAATCACCAGAAGATTAAAGAATTTTAGGAAACAATTAATTACTAAGCTTTTGTTTTGCCCAGTTTAAAAGTCCTCCTGCACATATTAGTTCACGATCCCTTGCTGAGAGATCACAGAGAGCTTTTATTGTTCCTTTATCTTTTATTTCAATATCAATCTCTGTTGCTCCAGAAACAAGCGCCTGTTTTATACCCTTTATCAAAAGAACATCACCTTGAGATATCTTTCCGTAGTCATCAGGATTTGCAAAAACAAGTGGTACTATCCCAAAGTTTATAAGATTTGCTTTATGAATCCTCGCAAAACTCTTTACTAACTTTAATCTTACTCCGAGATAACGTGGAGCAAGTGCTGCGTGTTCACGAGAGGAGCCTTGACCATAATTTTCCCCTCCAACTACTGCAACAGGTGCATTCTCTTTTGCCTTTTTGGGAAATTCAGGATCTATAGCAGAAAAAACATATTCACTTATTGCCTCTATGTTACTTCTTAAAGGTAAAATCTTACTACCTGCCGGCATTATATGGTCTGTGGTAATGTTATCTTCTACTTTTAGTATAACCCTAACAGTTAAATCTTCTGGTAAGATATCAAATTTGGGTAAGGGTTTTATATTTGGTCCTCGTATAATCTCAATATTAGAACTATCTTCCAAAGGAGCTATGATGCCTATATCATTTATAATATACTCAGAAGGCCATTCTACCTTGGGTGCATCACCTAAAGATCTTGGATCTGTAATTTTGCCTGTTATAGCAGAGGCAACAGCCGTCTCTGGACTACATAGATAAACTTGATCATTTTTAGTCCCACTTCGTCCTGGAAAGTTTCTAGTAAAAGTTCTAAGAGATATAGTATTTGTAGCAGGGGCTTGTCCCATTCCAATACAGCCCAAGCACCCACTTTGATGTATACGAGCTCCAACATGTATAAGATTTTTAAGGTGTCCTGTCATATCAAGATTCTCAAGGACTTGTTTACTTCCAGGATTTATCTCAAAGCTCACCTGAGGATGAATAGTCCTATTTTCAAGCGCTTTAGCCGCTACAGCAATATCTCTATATGAAGAATTGGCACAAGAACCTATTATTACTTGATGCACTGGTTTACCTTCTACTTCTTTTACCTTTACAACATTATCTGGAGAAGATGGGCAAGCAATCATTGGCTCAAGAGAAGAAAGATCTATCTCTATAATCTCGCTATAAGTTGCATCAGGATCTGCCACTATTTCTTGCCAACATTCCTGACGCTTTTGCATTTTTAAAAATTCAAGTGTAATTTCATCAGAAGGAAATACTGTACTAGTTGCACCAAGCTCTGTGCCAAGGTTTGCTATAGCGGCTCTATCTGTAACAGATAGTGTCTTAACACCTGGGCCAAAATATTCCATAACCTTACCCACACCACCCTTAACACTAAGACGTCTCAATAGCTCTAATATAACGTCTTTTGCAGAAACCCAATCAGGAAGACTGCCTGTAAGTTTTACTCCTATTATCTCTGGCATATTTAAATAGAACGGCTCACCTGCCATTGCCATAGCTACATCTAGGCCACCTGCCCCTATAGCTAACATTGAACAACCACCTGCAGTGGGGGTATGGCTGTCAGAACCAAGAAGAGTTTTACCTGGTACAGCAAATCTTTCTAAGTGTACCTGATGGCAAATCCCATTACCAGGTTTAGAAAAATATGCCCCAATCTTTGCTGCAATAGATTGTAAGAATCTGTGATCATCTGCATTTTTAAAATCTGATTGTAAAAGGTTATGATCTACATAACTTACAGATAACTCTGTACGTACTTTATCTATCCCTATTGCTTCAAACTCAAGATATGCCATTGTACCTGTAGCATCTTGAGTAAGAGTCTGGTCAATCTTTATTGCAATAGGGGTCTTGGGTTTCATCTCTCCCTTGACAAGATGTTTTAAAATAATCTTTTCAGTAACAGTTAATCCCATTTACATAACTCCTTTTATGTTTATGTTTTAATTATAGCTTTTTTATAGATTTTAATTTATAAATCTAAAAATAGCATTATAGGAACTAATAATATGCACATCAAGCTTGACATGTGTTATAATTGCTTGATAGAAGCAAAAAATAAATAGATTGTGCAAGATCCCTTTAATTATATAATGTCAGCCTGACTAGAGAAAAGATGAAAGAGGGAGGAGCACATCTGAGAAGAAAGAAAAGGAGGAGGAAAAGATGGGAATAGATATTAAAACAATTCTTTATCCTGTAGATTTTACATCTAGTACCAAGCGAGTGCTTCCCTATGCAAAACTTTTAAGGGACAAATTTGGAGCCACTATACATTTACTTCATGTTGTAAGGGGCCCAGAAGAATTTGCTGGTTTTGAACTTGGAGGGACATGGTTTTCCACATATGAAGATCAACTAATAAAAGGGGCTAAACGCGCAATGGAGCGCTTTGTAGATAAATACTTTGTTAAAAAACCACCAGAAACTCATGTATCAATGGGTGATGTAGTAGATGAAATCTGCAGATATGCAAAAAAACTTGAAGCAGATATTATTGTTATAGGTACCCATGGCAGGAAGGGATTAGAAAAAATCGTCTTTGGCAGTGTAGCAGAAGGTGTAGTAAGAAATGCTCCATGTCCTGTATTAACAGTTAATCCTTATAAAAAGGAAGAAAAATAAAAAGGTATATTACCGGCTCAAAGGATTTATAAACCCTTTTGGGCCGGTAAAGATTTATCCATAAAAAACGCTCAATTGGTTTCATCACAAATAGCACCTAAAACAGTAATCATAACCCATATAAACGCAGATTTTGACGCAATTGCTTCAACATTAGCTGCTAAAAAGTTATATCCAGATGCAGTAATAGTCTTACCAGATTCTCAATCAAAAGCTCCTAAAGATTTTATTGTCCAAAGTGCAACATATCTTTTAAATCCCAAGAAGGCTAAAGAAATAGACTTAACCAAGGTAAAAAGAGTAATTGTAGTAGATACAAGGAGCAAAAAGAGACTTGGCAGCCTATATAAGCTAATAGATAAACCAGATGTAGAAGTAATTATATATGATCATCATGAACCACCTGAAGATGATATAAAAGCAGATAAGCTTTATTATAAAATTACTGGTTCAAATGTAACTTTAATGCTTGAACACATAAAAAAGGCTAACATAGAGATTAGTCCAGAGGAAGCTACTCTATTAGCTCTTGGTATATATGAAGATACAGGATTTTTTACATATATATCTACTACCGCAGAAGATCTAAAACAGACAGCTTGGTTAATCGAACAAGGAGCTGATCTAAAAACAATTTCGGAAATTTTATCTGAAAAATCTAGAATAACTCCTGAGCACTTACAATTACTTAATAAACTATTATATGATACTAAAGTTATTTCTATTGGAAACATAAAAATTTTAATAGCAAAAGCAAGCTTACAAGAATATCTAGAGGATATTGCTATCTTAGCTAGACACTTAATGCAACTTTATAAAGTAACTGTTGTTTTTATTTTAATAGTACAGAATAACAAAGTAATTATTATAGGAAGGAGCAAAGACGATAGAATACATATAGGTAACATTTTAACTACCTTTGGGGGTGGAGGTCACAAATCTGCGGCATCTGCTTCTGTTAAAGAAGCTCCTATAACACAAGTAGAATGTGATTTAATTAGGGCATTAGAAAAACATTTAAAAGTAAAAAATTATATGTCTAGTCCTGCAATATGTCTTAACAAAAAGGATACTATTGAAAAGGCCCACCAAATATTTATGGAGACAGGGTTTAAGGCTTTACCCATAATAGACGAGCATAATATGCCTCTGGGGTATATTACTTTAGATATTGTTGAAAAGGCCATGCAATTTAAGCTTAATAAAGAATGTGTAGTAGAACATATGATAGATAATATTAGATATGTTAGTCCAGATGATTCACTAGATACTGTTATAAACATAATAATTCATGATAAACAAGGACTTCTCCCTGTAGTAAATAATAAAGGAATTGTTGGTGTACTTACTAGAACAGATCTTATAAATATTTTAACTGAACATATAATGCCTGATGGGCTGGAATATAAAATACATACAAAAAATTTAAGCTATCTATTAAGAGAAAAATTAGATAAAAAGTACATAGAACTACTTAAAATTGCTGGCAAAACAGCTAATGAATTAGGATTTAAGGTTTTTATTGTAGGTGGTTTTGTAAGAGATCTTTTACTTAGATATCAAAATCTAGATATAGATTTGGTAGTAGAAGGTAACGGCATAAAATTTGCCCAAGTATTTGCAAAAAGAGTAGGTGCTAAAGTAAAAACACATGAAAAATTCAATACAGCTATTCTTATATTTGAAGATGGATTAAGAATAGATGTGGCAACTGCAAGACATGAACATTATAGGTCTCCTGGAGATCTTCCTCTTATAATGAGTGCTTCTCTAAAAAAAGATCTTTATAGACGTGATTTTACTATAAATACCTTAGCAATCAGTATAAATCCAGACAGTTTTGGTGAATTAATAGATCATTTTGGTGCTCAAAGAGACATCAAAGATAAAGTTATAAGAGTTCTTCATAATTTATCTTTTAATGAAGATCCTACGCGTATGCTAAGAGCTGTTAGATTTGAACAAAGATATAATTTTAAAATTTGTAAACAAACTTTAAAGTTGTTGAAAAAGGCTTTAAAGCAGAAGGTTATGGGAGAAACCTCAAAAGCAAGGGTGCTATTGGAATTTATACATATATTAGAAGAAAAAGATCCAATAAAAGCCATCAAAAGACTAGATGAATTAGGAATACTTAGAGAAATACACCCTGCTCTGAGATTAGAATATAGAAATCTAGCCCTTCTTCAGGAAGTAGAAAAGGTACTAGATTGGTATACTGAATTTTTATTTAAAAAGGAAAAACCTGAGAAATGGGTAGTATACTTTTTGGCATTAACAGATATATTAGGAGATACAGAACTCTACCTCCTTGCAAATGAGTTAGAAATAAAAGGTGCTGCTAAAAAAATATTTACATATGAAAGAGAAAAGGCAAGAAAAATCCTATATTATTTAAAAAATAAACCTTATATAACACGAGCAGAGGTTTACTGGTTACTAAAAGGACAAAAACTAGAGTGCATACTTTATATGATAGCTAAAGCCAGACAGAATAGATTAACTTATGTAAAAAAACATATTATAGAGTATATCCAAGAACTAAGCGAAGTGAAACCCTCTGTAACAGGAGAAGATTTAAAGGCTTTAGGGATTAAGCCAGGTCCAATCTTTAGAAAGATATTAAACCGAGTACTAGAAGCAAGATTAAATAAAGAGGTTAAAAATAAAAAGGAAGAGATAGAACTAATAAAAAAGGAATTTCTTTCTAATCTTTCTTCATAAATTATATATTGCAAGGATTTAAAAGATTGGTATAATTGCCGTTGTTTTAAAAAAGTTTTGTGCGCCCGTAGCTCAGTTGGATAGAGCGCCGGACTACGAATCCGTAGGTCGGGGGTTCGAATCCCTCCGGGCGCGCCAA
>CAZODM010000068.1:0-10924 GCA_964578585.1 uncultured Desulfobacterales bacterium
TCCTAGCATAATATAGAAATATAGTCTTATTAACTTATTAAATTGTCAAAGAACAAAAAATCTTATATCATAAATAAAGTAAATATTTCTTCATCATCATCATCAATTTTACCAAGTCCTTCAGATTCTATTCTAGAAGTACATACCTTACATAATTCCCAATATCTAATTCTGTCTTCTCTATGGTTAATAATCTTTTTTATACCATCTAATAATTCCTTGTACTGTTTTCTACTAATGTGAAATTCAAAAACACTTTTTTGTACTCGAGAGCCATAATTTAATAAAAATTTACTTAGTTCTATTCGTCGTTTATTATCCGAAACATCATAAGAAATAACTACATAATAATCTAATCCTAACATTTTTAATTTCCTATTATTTTTTAATTATTTAAATGGAGTAGATATATATTCAGAGGTTTCACCTTTAATATATTTAACAAAATGTCTTATTTGTTGTTCTATAGCATTTCTATATGTCATGCGTTGTTTAGTTAGGTGAAAAGTTATTTCAGTAGACATTTTACGTTCAAATTGAGTAATATATTTTCTCCATCCGCAATCTTTTAAATATACTGCTCCTATTGAATCACTGATATTATCATCCTCTTCTTGCACGTTTTTAGTAAAGTCATCAATAGAAATAACTCCTAAATTAAATACGCTCAGTACTAAGCTATCTATTAAAATAGGCCTCCATTCTTCCATAAGATCTAATGCAAGACTAGGACGACCATATTCTAAGGTATGTAATGTTCCAATATAGGGATCTAAACCAACTAATTCTAGAATAGATATTACATTATTTAAAAGTAAAGTATATCCTAAACTTAATAAAGCATTAACAGGATCTTTAGGTGGCCTTCTATTTCTATTTGAAAATTTTATATTTTCTACTTTTAACCCTTTTCCCCACGCTGGGAAATACATTGCTGCCGCAATTCCTTCATACCCTCTTAATTCATCTAAGTCTTTAGCAAACTTGCATTTATCAACTAATCGTTTTAATTCAGCAATTACTTTAGAAAAGCCTAAATCTCTTTTGGAAGATCGCTGTATACGCTGTAATAAAGCTCTCTGATTGCGTAATTTACCTGATACTATTGCTTTAGCAGTTTTTAATATAAAACTACTGTTGTCAAATTGTTGAAATTGTATCTTTCTAAGAAATATATTTTTGCTTTTTGGAGATTGAAGTCTTCCTAAATATTTTCCTTTTTTAGTCATAAAGACTGTATCAATACCTTCTGATAGTAAAGTCCTTATAACATGGTTTGTCAGAGTTATATAGCCAATTACTATTACTTGAGAAAGTTTGAATATATGAATCTGTTGAATAGCTTTCTTCTTCTTTTTTATAATTAATCTTTTCCCTTCTTTATGAACAGAAATATCTGAATCTAACAAATAAAGTATCGACATAATATTATTTACTATTGATAATTTTTATACTATCTTCTTCCCAAAGTAATATTTTATTCCCAATTTTTATCTTTTTTTTGTGTTTTTTCTCTAATGCTAAAATTAATTGGTTTCTTAATTCTATTTGTCTATCTTTTAAATATTCAATCTGCTGTTTAAGATTTATATATTGCTCTGCCAATTCTTTAGCTGTACAAAATTGAGCTGTATATCTGTCTTCTTTGGTTGGAACTAACCTAGGTTCAATATGTAATAAAGGAGAAGGATACCTACCTTCTTGTAAAAACTTATCGTCAAAAATACAACTACATGAAACCATAGCAGATACTTCAGGTAATAACTCTCTAATTTTTAGACAACTTATGGGTCTAGGATATAAATTTTGTGCCTGCCTTTGTATATTCTGATATTTATAGTCAGGACATGGCATGAGAATATTATGTAATAATTCTTTAGTAGGATCTAATAATCCTATTGTATAAAAAAGTACTACTTTTTCTTTTCTAGATAAAATTTTGCCGGCTTTAATCTTTTTAAAGATATATGAAATTATATTACAAGATTTAACTAATTGATTTAGAGATTGAATTGTATTTTTGCTTTGTGTCGGTTGAGCTGTTGAGTATACAAGACCAATATCAATATAATTTATACATATCTTTTGTCTAAGATTTTGAGGAGAAATCATATTTATTCTTTCTATAAATTTTATCTGGTCTTCTATTGGTTGCTTAGACTTTTTGTTTAAAAACTGTCTTTTATGCCCAGTATATACATCTGTTCCAAACGGCATAGCAATAGGAGATTCAATCCAATGCACAGATTGAGGACGGGTAGGTAATACAGGCCTAATTTGAACCTTGGGCCTTGTTAAGGGTAGTAATTGTATAATTTTCTTTGTGAGCTTTCTAGCATATAAAAAATGACAAGATGGACTTAAAAATATCCACATTCTTATAGAATAGTTAGATAATGACTCTGCAACTACAGGGATTCCCTTTGAATCCAAAAAATAATATGCTTCCCAAAAACTTTTAGATAATAATTCTGATAAATATCCCTTGTCTTCTAAAGGATCAAATTGATTGGGAGAAATATAGTAATCTAATGCTATAATATTAATTTTTAAATCCTTATCTATAGGAAACCAGTATAAAGTCTTTGTACCTTTAATATGTTCTTCTAATATACTAAAGGTTAATTCAGATTCAACTAAATCTATTTGTTTAGAACCAGTATTATCTAATAATTCTACAGCATATAAATCTCGTCTACCACCTAATAATCTGTTAAATTGTTTTATAGTATTGATACTGATAGATCTATTAAATACTCTTATATTATTATTTTTCTCTTTTTTTGGATACAATTTATCTAACTGTTGTATTGCTTTTATCCATCCTAATTTTGTATAAATATCTATTAATGATTGTTTTGCTTTCGTATGATTTGGATCTATTTTTATTATTTTTTGTAAGATCCTAATACATTTTTTTAAATCTATTTTAAGTTTTAATAGTAATTTAACGTATTGATATAAGTAATCTATATTGAAACTCTTATCTATAGATAAGGCTTTTTCTATATCCTCTTTTGCAAGTTGATATAGCCCTAATAATTCTCCTATCTTAGACCATTCAGCATAATATATAGCTGGAGCTCCCTTATGCATTCTATATTTTAAATACTTATCTCTTGCCTGATCTATATTACCATCTAAAATTAATTCTAGTACCTCATTAATATTAAACATAATTATCTTATATTATGTTACATTTTTTTAAGCTTTATTCTCTAATTTATCTTAATTTATATAAGAAAAATTTCGAAAAACAATATGAAGAATTGTATTGCAATATTGCAATTGCGGTATTTTTTTTAGATAATCACTTATAATATTAAAAATTATTAAAGATCCCTAATATTATGGAGAGAATTAATTATGCTTTATGCTAAGTACCTTGTTTCAGGCCGTTTTGAATCTGATGCAATACTTCCTAAAATTAAGGGTTCAACATTTAGAGGGATATTTGGTATAGCCTTAAGAAATATCTCATGTGTATTAAAAAGTCAAAAATGTAATAGCTGTATATTAAATAGTAATTGTTTATATGCTAAATTTTTTGAAAGGGCAAATATAACCTCCCAATATAATACATATAATTATCCATATAGCAATCCTTTTGTAATAGAATTTCCTTTATCCAAAGAGACAAAATTCCCCTCTGGTAGCTCTTTCAATTTTAATCTTATTATTTTAGGAGAAGATAATAAAAATCTAAATTATTTTATTTTTGCCTTAGAACAAATGGGTAAAATTGGTATAGGTAAAAAAATAAATGGTAAAAGAGGAAAGTATTTCTTAGAATATATTAAATATAATGATTTTTTAGTATATTCTTATCAAAATGAAAAAATAAATATCCCTAAAAACATACAAGATATTTCTTTAAAGGATTTGTTTCCTAGTAATAAAATCCAATGTAACAAGATAAAAATAAATATTATAACACCATTAAGAGTTAAATATCACAATAGGCTAGCAAGTTCTTTGCCTTTTCACCTTTTAATAAGGGCTATATTACGTCGAGCTGGTTCCCTCTTCAGTTGGCATGGGAAAGAAGTACCTAATTTTGATTATAAAAACTTAATAACTGAAGCACAAAAGATTTCAATTATTGAAGAAAATATAAAATGGTTTGAATGGCGTCGTTATTCTAACAGACAGAAACAATCTATGCTAATTGGAGGGATAATTGGCTCTATAATTTATGAAGGTAATATCGGAGGTTTTATACCTCTTATTGATTTTGCTTCAAAAGTACATATAGGTAAACAAACTACTTTTGGCTTAGGCCAACTAGAATATGAGATATTAGTATGAAAAATATATTATTAGCTGTATGTGGGCTAAGTCCTCAGGTTATTACAGAAACTTTATATGCTTTACATCAACACTATAAAAAAGTTGATGAGATTCATATTATAACTACTAGAGATGGTAAAGAAAAAATATTTGCTCATCTACTAGCAGGTAAGAGCGGTTATTACTATAAATATCTTAAAGATTATAATATTGACCCTACATCTATCAATTTTGGACCTGATAATATTCATACTATAACAGATCAATACGGTAATGAAATATCTGATATTATAACTGAATATGATAATGAACTATTATTAAAAAAGTGCTTAGATATTACCTTCTTTTTTACAAGTGATCCTAATAATGCAGTCTTTTTTTCAATAGCAGGCGGACGAAAAACCATGAGTGCCTGTCTAATAGTTGCTGCTCAATTTTATGGAAGACCTCAAGATCGTATATATCATGTTTTAGTATCCCCAGAATTTGAAAGTAACAGAAACTTTTTCTATCCTCCCCCTGAGCCTTGTACTATAAAATTGATTGGTAGTAATGGTACACCTTTTTATAAAAGTACAAAATATGCAGAGGTAACTTTGGTTCCAATTCCTTTTGTTTCAATTCGAAATCAACTCTCTAAAGATTATCTAAAACAACCTACTGATCCAGGTACTTTAATGCTTTCTTTAATAAAAGAAAAAGAAACAAAACTGATTGTACATCTTATCTCTTCAAAGCTTATATACAAAAATAGAGAGCTAGATATGATGCCTGCAAGAATGGCTCTTTATGCATTTTTTATATTTAAGAAGAAGGAATGTCCAGATAAACGTAATAATTGTAATAATTGTAATAATTGTTTCGTTGACATTCAAGGTGTTTTTAATGAACAAGATAAAATTACAAAATTATATAAAAAAATTACTAAGAATGACGATATAAAACTTATAAGTGATACAGGTATATTAAATTTAGATGTTCCGAATTTTAACAGTTATAAGTCAAGGATTAATAGTGATATAAAACGAGTTTTTGGACATATTGCTTTAAAAGAAATTGGTATTTCTTCTATTGGAGTTCGTCCTAATACTCGTTATGGAATCTTTTTTGACAAGAATAAAATAGAAGTAGTCTATTAGTTAGTATGGGTGGGTAATTGTAATATTACAATATCTTGTAAAATCTTTCTATCTCTGTTCAAATAAACAAAATGACAACTAAAGGAGTATAATATGCTTAATACTACTTTAAAAATGGCTTTAGCCGCCCTTATACATGATATTGGTAAATTTGCCCAAGGTTCACTAGAACTAACTAATGAATATATAATAAACAATGCTCAACTATATCAACCTTTTTATAATGGGCATTATACACATGTCCATGTGTTATATACAGCAGCTTTTATTGAGCAAATGGCTGACTATCTACCTTCAGTTTGTACCAAAGGTACATGGGGGGAAGGAGACAGCTTTATCAATTTGGCTGCAGGACATCATAATCCTAAAACTCCCATGCAATGGATTATTACTGAAGCAGATCGTATATCTAGTGGTCTTGATAGAGATATTTTTAAAGATGGAGAGAAGATTTCATATAAGGACTTTAAAAAAACTAGATTGTTGCCAATATTAGAAAGCTTAGGGCCTGATAGATGTAAAAATTTTAAAATAAAACATAATTATAAATATAGTTATCCTCTTAAACCAATCTCTGCTAGTTCTATTTTTCCTATAGAACGCAATAAACAAGAAAAAATTAATCCTGAGGAAGAATATAAAGAATTATTTTTTGAATTCTCTGATAAATTAAAGGGATTATACCATAAGAGTAATATTTCGTTATGGATACAACATTTTAATAGTTTGTTAATGAGTTATACTTCATTAATACCTGCTGCAAGGGTTGAAGATGTAGTGCACGATGTCTCGTTATATGATCATTGTCATACTACTGCAGCATTGGCATCTGCTTTATATCAATATCATGCACGCACTAAAAATTTCGATATTTCTGAAATAAAAAATCGTGATACTGAAAAGCTTTTACTAATAAGTGGCGATTTTTATGGTATCCAAAATTTTATCTTTAAAACTCACAGTATCTCAAAAAAATTTAGATCAAAGCTTATTCGTGGTAGATCTTTAGCTGTATCCATTTTAGTAGATTTAGCTGCTAGGTTAATATGCGAACGTCTACAGCTATCTACCCTATCTATAATTTTGAGTAGCGCAGGAAAATTTCACATTCTAGCTCCTAATACAGACGAGGTTATTTCTATTATTGAAGAGTGTAAGAAGGCTATTACCGATTGGTTTTTCTCATATACTTATGGAGAGAACAATATAACTATTGCTTATACCAAGGCTTCTCCTGCTCAATTTCAAGCAGGAGAATTTCAAAGTTTGTGGTTAAAACATTTACAAGAAATGGAACAAAAAAAATTTCAAAAGATAGATTTAGATGTTTATGGTGGAGCTGTTCCTTTTAATAAATTTTTAGATAAATTTGATACAATGCTTAACCCTTCTCTTTGTCCTCTATGTGGTATGAGACCTTCTGATAAAAGAACTCAAAATGATAATATCTTAGAAGATATTGGATGCTCATTTTGTAGAGATAATATATTTCTAGGAACAAATGTAGTAAAAAACAACTTAATCGCTATTTGTAAGAAAAATTTCTCTAAAAAAGTTGAAAACAAACTTTTTATTCCATTTTTTAATGAATTCCAACTCTTCTTTACAGATAATCCTTTGGATGAACTAGCAAATAGTGGAGATTTACTAGATCTATGGGAAATAAATATATCTGAGGATGGTACCTTCCCTTGTAGAGCTACCATTAAGTTCTTTAATGGACATGTACCATGTTATAGAGAAGAAGATAAAAATGATGAGGAGTTATTAAATTCTTTAAAATCTGATGAACAAAAGGATCCTATAAAAGTAGGTTCAATTAAAAGTTTTTCTTATATAGCCCTAAAAGCTAAAAAGAAAGAAGGAGATCGATATAAAGGGTTAGAAGCCTTAGGGATTTTAAAAGCAGATATTGACAATCTAGCAATGCTTTTTGGATGTGGTTTTGAGACGAAGAGATATACTATATCAAGAATTTCAACATTAAGTAGACAACTTAATTTCTTTTTTTCGTTATATTTACCTCACTTTTTAGCTAATTCACCACAATTTTATAATACTTATACAGTGTTTGCAGGGGGAGATGATCTGTTTTTGATTGGACCTTGGAATAGTATGCTTGATCTTGCTGAATTATTAAATGCTAAATTTCATAGTTTTACTTGTAATAATCCTGATATAACTATATCTGCAGGTATAACTATACATAAAGCTAATACACCCATAAATATAATGGCTAAACAAGCAGAGGAAGCACTTAGACAAGTAAAAGATAAAAATAAAAATGCTATTAGTATATTTAATCAAATTATAACTTGGTATAACTATTCAAAATTATTAAAATTACGTAATATTTTAAAGAAATGGCTAAAACATAATTATATAAGTAAAGTAATATGTTATAAATTTAATAAAATAATAGATATGGTAGAAGAAGAATATAATATAAAATATGAATCAAATATAACAATTGATAAACTAAATTGTTTTAAGTGGAAATCATTATTCTATTACTTAATAATAAGAAATGTACCAAACAATGATGAGATCATAAATGAGATATGTCAAATGATAAGCTGGTTAGAAGAATATAGAACCGCCTTAAGAATACCTTTGTGGTCACTTCTTTATGAAGAAAGAAAATAATTTAGGAGGTTAAATAAATGTCAAACCTAGAACTAAAATTATGGAAAGATAGAGAAAAGAGGCAGTTAGATCCTAGGTTGTTTTCTAATGTAGCAGAAGAGTTTGCAAAGACTCTTAGCCAAGATGGGAGAAAATCAAAAAGGAATAAACAAACTCAAATAAGAAAATATTTTGATGAAGTTGTTAGACTTAATGAAATGGCACAAACTTTAAGCAATAGTAAAGAAGATAAAGATATATGGGAAAATCGGATACTTCCCCAGATTCACATGCTTATTGCAAAAGTTGTATATGCTAAAGGAAGAAACTTAGTAACAGATTCCTTTATAAAGATTATTAAAGATGGAATCAACCAAATACAAGACAAAGAAGATCTACAAATTTTTACAAATTTTCTAGAGGCTTTTATAGGTTTCTATACCTTCATACATAAAGCAGAATGAATCACATGATTTTAAATAATTAATAAAGGAGTATTACTATGAAACTTAATAAAATAACTGAAATTACAGGTACAATTACTCTTAAAACAGGGCTTCACATTGGTTCAGGAGATACAGAGCTCCATATTGGTGGTACGGATCAGCCAGTAGTTAAACATCCATATACAAAGGAACCCTATATACCTGGATCTTCTTTAAAAGGGAAAATACGTTCTCTTTTAGAACTTAAAAGTGGATTAATAGCTCTACAAAAAGACAAAGGTCCTATTAACATAGATATCTTAAAAAAGTTAAAGGATGATAAGCAAGATAAAAAGCAAGAAGCTATAAAGATATTGAAATTATTTGGTGTTAGCGCTTCTGAGCAACCAGAATCTAATTTAGATGTAGAAATTGGACCTGCAAGGGCTTCATTTGCAGACGCTTATTTAACTGATGATAGTAGAAAACTTATAAGGGAAAAACAGGCTTCATTTTTTGAGTTAAAAAGTGAAACTAGTATAGATCGTATTAATTGTAAAGCTAATCCTCGTTTTATAGAAAGAGTAGTAGCTGGGCTTAAGTTTAACTTTTTTATATATTTTAAAGAGATGGAAGGTGATAATGGGCTTATTGATTATTTATTAGAAGGGATAAGGCTGCTTGAACTTGATGCCTTAGGAGGATCTGGAAGTAGAGGATATGGCAAAGTAGTTTTTGAGTTTGATGATTCAGAACTAAATAACAAATTTAGGAACCTCAAACCTTTTAATGAGGAATAAGTAAGATGGGAATAGAAACTTATGCTATCATATTGAAACCTGAAAGTCCATTTGGAACCCCTTTAAAAGGAGATACTATATTTGGCCATTTCTGTTGGCAGGTTGCAGAAGATCCTGTTTTATTAGATGGTGGATTATCTAAATGGATACCTCTTTATGATAGACGTCCTTTTGCTGTATTTTCTAGTGCATGGCCTTATTTTATTGAGGAAAACAAAATAGTATATGCTATCAAAAGGCCGGATTTGCCTAATATATTATTAGAAAAAACTTTAGGTAGTTTTAATGGACGAACAACTTATAAGGATCAATTACTAAACCGTAAAAAAGATAAAGCTAAAAGATGGTTTTTGATATCTGAAGATCTAAACGCTAAATTAGATTGGAACAATTTTATAGATGATAAAGAATTATATTCTAAGATCTCACAAGCAATTCCAGATGAAAAAAGTCAATCTTTAAAAGATTCTCATGAAATATCAAAAATTTCTCTAGCTGTTGAATATACTCATAATACTATAAACCGTATTACAATGACTACGGGTAAAAAGAGATTTGCACCATATAATACAGAAAACCTATGGTATGTTCCATGGATAGAATTAGTTTTATTCGTTGCCTTTTACAATGAAGCTTGTTCTATCGAACAAATAGTAGAGGGCATCATTAGGATTGGAAAGCAAGGATTTGGTAGAGATTCATCTGTTGGATTAGGACGTTTTTCTGTATCAAAAACAAAACGGGTAAAATGGCCTAAAATACATAGAACATTGATTACTCTTGGTCCATGCGTACCTGATTCTGATAGATATAACCAGTATTTTTTTAATCCATTTATTAGATTTGGCAGACATGGGGCTTCTCTAGCTTGTTCTAGGAATCCTTTCAAAACTCCTATAGTTATGGCAGATGAAGGAGCGGTTTTCATGATAAAAGAAGATGTTGAGATAGATAGACCCTTTATAGGTAGAGCTATTAAAAATATTTCTAAAGTTCAAGATACTGCAGTAGCACAAGGTTATTCTTTAGTTTTACCTCTTCGAATGTAATCTAAGGAGGAATTGATGCAATTTCATACTATATTTTTAAAACTTTCTGTTATTTCTCCTGTGCATATTGGCTGTGGTGAAGTATATGAACCAACCTCATTTTTTATTAACAAAGAAAAAAATCTCCTTATTCATTTTGATATTACTCATTTGCTACGTCTTCTTAGTCCAAAAGAAATTAATAGATTTAAAGAAATATGTAGAAAAGGAACCACATCATCTATTATTGAATTAATGAAGTTTATTTATAATCGTGCAAATGATTCTAATATAGAGGGACATGAAATACCTGTAAGCAAGGAAATAGTTAAAAGATACCATAATCTTTTAACAAATAGATATAATCAAGAGATCAATCAGTTTAAAATAGAAAGGACAGTCTTTGATTCTTTAAAGGGATATATTTATATACCTGGTTCTACGATAAAGGGAGCAATTAGAACTGCTATTTTAAACTATAGATACAAAAATCATAAATGTAATAACAGCAAAATAAAAGAAAAAGATATATTAGAATATTCTGATTTTTATAATGATCCTTTTAGATTACTAAAAGTTTCAGATTTCTATCCAATACATAAACCAAGACAACAGAT
>CAZODM010000069.1:0-10610 GCA_964578585.1 uncultured Desulfobacterales bacterium
TTTATAGAAAAAAGGTCTGTTTTGCATCGTGGGCTAGATCTATAAAAGTGCCTACACCAACATAGTCAAGTCCAGGATAATCTATCATCTCTTCTGGTTTAAATCCCATAAGATCCATAGACATCTCGCAAATATGAATCTTAACTCCAAGCTCTCCTGCTTGTTTAATCATCCTTTCTAGTGACATAACCCCTTTTTTCTTCATAAGTCCTCTTATCATCTTAGGACCTATACCACCCATATTCATAGATGAAAGAGGAAGTTTTTTACTACCCTTTGGTAGCATCCACCCAAACATCTTGCTCATAAAGTCCTTTTTAGCCTTTTTATTAGGATCTCTAAGCGCAGCAATTGCCCAAAAAGTAAAAAACATATGTACTTCCATGTCATAAGCAGTTGCCCCTAATGCTATTATAAATGCACCAAGTATCCTATCTAAAGAACCACTCATGATCCCTATTACTAAAGAGTTTTTAGGTATATCAGTCTTTAATTTTTTAATTTGGTTATTTAGTTCCTGAATACTTGATTTTATCTCCTCTAAAACCTTTTCTAGGTCTTTATCCGTCATACAATAGACCTCCACTTTTAAATTTAGAATGATTCTAATATAGAAATTTGAATAATTCAATAAAAAATTTTTCTTTTATTATTTTTTTCTTATTGTTACACGTTCTACCACTTTTTTATAATAGAATTGATCCTTTTCAAGATTTATAGGCCTTTTTCTAAGCATATTTATCTTCATAACTATCACATTTAGTTTCCTAACCTGTCTATATCTTTCTTCTTCGTCTCGGGCATTTCTTAAAAGATCCATTGTAGTTCGAATCTCTTTTTCAGCTTCAATCTCTGGAGGTAAGTAGCCTGCATTTTTAAGTATCTTATAAGCCATTCTTAAATCTGGTGGGACAAAGGAGTCATCTTCAAACTTAAGAGGTTTGCCCTTACCTTCAAGGTTTTCAAACTCACCCTTTTCCATTGCCTCTTTTATTCTCTTTTCTGCAATACGCTCTATAAATAAAAAATCCATCTCTTACCTCTATTGTGAAAAAGAGCTCTATAGGGTAAAGATTTAATATCTCATTTTTTTATGTTATGAAGAGTTATTTAATTTGACAAGTAACTTTATAAACAAAAATCTGGGATCATGTTGACAGAGCTTATTGCAAAAAACTTTATCTTAATAAAGGAATTAAACCTTGAATTCCCCAGAGGCTTTTGCTCGATTACTGGAGAAACTGGGGCAGGGAAATCCATTCTTATACAAGCCTTAAAACTTATAATGGGAGATAGGGCAAGTAGTGATGTAATTGGACCTTATGCAGAAACTGCTACAATACAGGCTATATTTAAAATAGACAATTTGCATATAGTAAAAGATAAACTAGAGGAATTGGACATATCTGTTGAAGAACAAGAACTTATTATAAGAAGGGTAATTTCACCCAAAAGATCTAGAGTATATCTTAATGGAATAGTAATAACTCTATCGGATCTTAAAGATATAAGCCAATCACTTATAAGTATAGAAGGACAACATGCCTTTCAACAACTTTTAAATATTAGAGGACAATTAGATTTATTAGATAGATTTGCAGATGCATATCCCATAAGAGAAAAACTGTTAATTACATATAACACAGTAAAAAAACTTAATGAACAACTCAATCAATTAATAAATAAAAAGAAAAAAAGTAATGAATATCAGGAGATATTGTCAAAAGAAATATCAGAAATAGAATCTGTTAATCCTAAGCCAAAAGAAGATGTTGAGTTAGAACAAGAGATAAAGGTTTTAAAATCTGCTGTAGAATTAAAAGAAATATCATCTAGTGCCTATAATAGACTCTATTCAAATAGAGGCTCTATTTATGAAACAATATCAGAAGTAAAAGCTGATTTAGCCCGTATATCTGATATAGAGCCTAAAATAAATGATATATTTTCTAATTTAGAAGCCCTTGTTTATCAAATAGAAGAACTCTCTTTTTCTCTAAGAGATTATGAGAAATCTCTTGTAATAGATCCAATAAAACTAGAACAAAAACAGACAAGATTAAGTGATATAAAAAAATTACTTAGACGATATGGACCAACTATTGAAGATGTATTGCTTCATCTTAATCACCTAAAAGAACAACTTAAATCTATATGTTCAATTGATACTGAAATAGAAAAAACTCAAAAATATTTAGATGAACAGATTAAACACTTACTAGATATATCTAAGGAGCTATCAGATAAAAGAAAAAAGGCTGCTAAGGAACTAGAAAAGGCTGTTACCTTGCAATTACAAGATCTAAACATGGGTAAATGTGAGTTTAAAATATCTATTAAAACCCCAACGACACCTTGTGTTGATGATGTTAGCCAAACAGGAATAGATAAAATAGAGTTCCTATTTAGTTCAAATCCAGGACTTCCTCCTAAGCCAATATCTCAGATTGCATCTGGAGGAGAGTTGTCAAGATTAATGCTGGCAATAAAAAGTGCGCTTGCCCAAAAGACTCCTGTAGAGACATTGGTTTTTGATGAGATAGATGCAGGAATTGGTGGCGAAACAGCCAAAAAGGTAGGAATAAAACTAAAGACATTAGCCCAAAATGCACAGGTTATTGTAGTAACTCACTTTCCTCAAATAGCAGCTCTATCTAGTCATCAGTATATAGTAGAAAAATCATACAAAAAAGATTCAACCTACACTCATATAAGAGCTCTTAGTGATAAACAAAGAGTTTTAGAGCTTGCTCGTATGCTTGGTACAGATGCAAAAGAGGCAAAGTTATATGCAGAAAAACTATTAAGAGAGGCAAAGCTAAAAAAGTGACAACATCTAAACCTAAAAAAGCAAAATGCATTCTTTTATACTCTGGTGGACTAGATAGCATATTAGCATATAAGATTTTAGAAGAACAAGGTATATCTGTAACTGCTATAAGATTTATTTCATCATTTTTTGGATCAAACCTCTTAAAAAAAGAGGCACAAGAAAAAGAGATAAAAAAGAGCTTAGAAAATTATGGAATAAAGCTAATAATAAAGGATATATCAGAAGAATTTTTAGATATTGTTAAATCTCCTCCACATGGATATGGACGATATCTAAACCCTTGCATAGATTGCAAAATATTTATGATTAAAAAGGCTATTGAACTTATGCCAGAGATGGGGGCAGACTTTATTGCAACAGGAGAAGTTGTTGGCCAGCGTCCCATGTCACAAAGAAGAGATGCCTTAAATATTATTGACAGAGATAGTGGAGCAAAGAGACTAATTGTAAGGCCTCTTTGTGCAAAACACCTACTTAAAACCATTGCGGAAGAAAGAGGAATTGTAGATAGAGAAAAACTTTTATCAATATGTGGTAGAGGGAGAAAGGAACAAATAGAACTTGCCCAAAAATATGGGATAAAGAACTATCCTGCACCTGCAGGAGGATGCATTTTAACAGATCCAATAATCTCTGAAAGGCTTAAAAAGCTCTTTAAAATCTATAAAGATTTTAGTTCTCATGATGCACTTGTTGCACAAGTAGGTAGACAGTTTTTGATCAATAAAGAGGCGTGGTTGGTACTTGGTAGAAACAAGGGAGAAAATCTTAAGATTAGAGAGCTCTCACAGGATATGGCATTGCTTTTAAGTGCAGATTCTATACCAAGCCCAACAGCTGCCCTTTTTAGATTTAAGGATGAAAGTCAAATAGAAATCTCAGCTAAAATCCTTGCTAGATATTGCAATATAAAAAAGATAAAGGATTCAACCAATGAGATAACAGTTGATATCTTTTTTCAAAATAGGCTTATTAAAAAATTAAAGGTTAAACCATTTACCCAACAAGAGCTTGAACCCTTTAGACTTTAGATTATGGAGGAAGAGGATATGGAATTATTTAATGCAATAGAGACAAGAAGAAGTATAAGAAGATTTTTAGATAAAGAAGTAGAAGCAGATAAGATAAAATCTATCGTTGATGCCGCAAGACTTGCCCCTTCTTGGGCAAATGGACAATGTTGGAGATTTGTTGTTGTGAAAGATCCAAAGATAAAAAAAGAACTATCTAAATTGTCCTTTGTAGAAGCATTTTTTGCCCCCAGAGGATATAAAACAAATCCTGCCCAAAAAGGCATAGAAGAAGCTCCTGTAGTTATTGTACTTTGTGCAGATCCTAAGGCATCTGGAGATATGTGGGAGCAAAAATATTATATGACAGATGCAGGTATATGTGCACAAAATATGATGTTAGCAGCCCATGCACTTGGTCTTGGTACAGTATTTGTTGGAGTTTTTTATGAAGATAAAGTTAAAAAACTTCTAGACATACCAGATGATATAAGAGTAGTTGGTATCTTCCCTGTAGGATACCCTGCTAAGGTGCCTGAGAAAGGACCAGGAAGAAAAGAACTCAATGAGTTAGCATTTAGTGAAAAATGGGGAAAACAGTTAAAACTTTAGGGGCTTAAACACTGTTAATCTGGGGCTAGGCACTGAGGTCTACACTTTGAGAAAGGAAATTCCATAGTTATAGTAGTACCTTCATCCTTTGAAGAAGTAAAATTAATACTACCTCCATGGCTGGTCACAACAAGATGTGCCATATAGGTGCCAAGCCCCGTACCGTTTTTTTTGCCACAAGTAGCATATTTTTTAAAAAAGCAGTGTCTTATTTCCTGAGGAACTTCTCCCCAGTTGTGTATAGATATCCGAATATGATCATCTTTAGTAAGTACTTTTATTTTGACATTCCTGTTTTTAGGTGATGCCTCTATAGCATTTTTTAAGAGATTATTTATTGCATTTTGTAGATATATCTTATCTCCTACAAAGGGAAGATTATGTTCTGTAGAATAGAGGCTGTGATTAAAAATAATGATAATATCTACATTTTTTTCATCAGCAAGGCTTCTTAATGTCCTTCTAGCCTGAGCTATAATATCTAATAGATTAAAGGTATCTTGCTGAGGCTTAAAAGAGCCATCTTCTAGACGAGAGACATCTAAATATGTATCCACCATCTTTTGGAGCTGATGCCCACTTCGTAATATACTAGTACAATATCTTCTTTGCTTGTCATCAAGGGAGGTCTTATCTAAGAGCCTTTGAGCAAGTCCAATAATTCCAACCAAATGAGACTTCATATCATGGCGAAGCATTCTCTCCATGTCTTTTCTAATTGATTCCATTTCAACAAGAGGCGTAATATCTCTAAATGTTGAAAGAATAGTCCTTCTTCCCTTATAAGTAATACAAGTACTGTTTACAGACATCCAGCAGTAATTACCATTACTCTTTCTAAACCTATACCTTACTGGACCAACAGACTCTCCCTTTAATACACGAGTTATATCAGATATTGCCTTTGTTCTATCATCTGGATGAAGAAGGTCAGCAAGGTCTTTCTTTTTTAAGGTCATGGAGTCAAGACCTAGGAGATTTGCAAATGCCTTATTTTGAAAGAGTATTTTACCTTTATAAAAAAGGGCAACACCATCTGTAGTATTTTCAACAAGGATCCTGTATTTCTCTTCAGACTGTCTTAAAAGCTCAGTTTTTTCTTTTACTTCCTGTCGTAGCTTTATCTTATCTAATGTTTGTTTAACACTAAAGGTTAACTCATCTAGCTTAACAGGCTTTTCAATAAAATCCTCTGCCCCTACTTTTATTGCTTTTATAGCATTTTCAAAATTTCCATACCCACTTACTAAAATAATTCCTATCTCAGGCAAGATTTCTTTAAGCTTTTTAGCAAGTATAAAGCCGTCCATCTCTGGCATGTGAATATCAAGAAGAGCAATATCTGGAAGCCAGTCTTGAGCAATTTCAAGGGCATTTTGAGCACTAGTTGTTGATAAAACCTCACAACTTATGCCAGAGAGGGCCTCAGATAGTAGACGACAGGTCTCCTCCTCATCATCTACTATCAAGATTTTAGGAATTATATCTAAATAAAATTGGTGTTCCATGCTTGGAATATCAAGAATATCTTGATCTTAAATTATTCGTTATTGTTTAAAAAGCTTAAAGGTCTCATCTTCTATATTACATAATTTAGGACAATAAAAGCAACAGAAAAATATCAGTACCAACGTATGTGGCAACACAATAAAAGCTATTAATTATATATTTTAATTGTGACTTAACTTCAATAACTATTGCCTATTTTTTATAAAAAGGTATAAATAACTAAAAAGATTTCTATGTACTATGCCCCTGGGAACGAGGATGTTTAGTATAATTACCCTGTTATAGGAGGAAATTAATATGGCAACAAACATATTGCTCATTGGCTGTGGCTCCTATATGGATGCTGGATATGGCTGCCCAGGAGAATATAAATGCATCAAAGCCGTTGCCGAAAAAAATGGCCAATTCGCACAATATGATGATCCAGTACTTGTTGGCTTTTTAAGATGCCAATGCCCTGGACGAGCCACTATCAATAATATCGGCTCTGTAATAAAAAATGTAAAAGTTGATGCGATTCATCTAAGCAATTGCATGGTAAAAGCACAACCAATGTGCAAAAATCATGACTTTGAGCAGTTTAAAAAGATGGTAGAAGATAAATACGGTATACCTTGTGTACTTGGTACGCACGCATACGATTAATCCAAAACTTAGACAAAGCTCGTTCCCAGGGGATCTTTTTTCAATCTTTTTATTTACTGGACATTTTTTCTCCATTTTATTACAAACAGGATTGCAGATTATAAAGCCAATCTGTATCTTAATGGCTAAAATCCTAATATGCCTAAGATAAGAAAGGAGAGGCAGAAGTATGCTTGATTACATCCGGCGAAATGCCGGCTCTTGGTTTTTAAAGATTATACTTGGGGCAGTAGTTCTAGTATTTGTCTTTTGGGGTATTGGTACATATAGGGCAAATAGACTAAGTGTTATGGCAACTGTTAATGGAGAAAAGATCCTTGTTAGAGACTATGAAATAGCATATCAAAACACATTGGATCAATATAGACGCATGTTTAATGGGGAGCTACCGCAAGGTTTTATAAAAAAGATAAATCTTAAAAAACGGGTCCTAGACCAATTAATAGATCAGATTCTTATAGAACAAGCAGCTAACAATATGGGTTTAATAGTAACCAAAGAAGAAGTAAGGCAAGCTATACTCCATATTCCTACATTTCAACTTGGAGGTAAATTTAGTCTAAGACTCTATAAACAGATCCTTGCAAATGCTGATTTAACCCCTGAACAGTTTGAGGCACAGGTAAGACAATCTCTTTTGGAAAATAAACTTAAAACCCTTCTGTTGTCTAGTTTAAGTGTACCAGAAGATGAGATACTAGATTTTTATAAGTATAAAAATCAACAAATAGATCTAAAATTTGTAGTCTTTTATCCCCAAGACTTTATATCAAAGGTTCATCCTACAGAAAAAGAGCTTAAAGCATGGTACAAAACACATTCTAAAGCTTATATGACTAAGCCTCAAATAAAGATTGCTTATCTGCTTTTCCCTATAAAAAAGTTTGAAAAACAGGTAAATATTACTCAAGAAGAAATTAAAAAGTACTATAAATCACACATATCTCAATATACTACTCCAGAAAAAAGACGCGTTCGTCACATCCTTCTTAGGATCCCCCCCAATGCCACATTAGAACAACTAAACAAAATACACGAAAGGGCAAACAAGATTGTAGCAGAACTTAAAAAAGGTGTAAGTTTTGCTAAATTAGCTAAGGAATATTCTCAAGATAAACTTACTGCATCAAAGGGTGGAGATCTTGGATTTATAGAAAAGGGGCAAACTGTACCTGCCTTTGACAAACTTGTATTTTCACTTAAGCCTGGACAAATTGGTGGACCTGTAAGGACTAAATTTGGACTTCATATTGTAGAAGTTACAAAAATAATACCTAAAAAAGTAACTCCACTCTCTAAAGTTAAAGATAAAATAGAGAACATATTAAAGACAAAAAGGGCTGAAGGACTGGCATTTAAAGCTGCACAATCTGCTTATGATCAAATACTTCAGCTTGGAAGCCTTAAAGCCTATGAAGAAAGAAATCATATAGAGCTTAAGAAAACAGGATTTTTTGACAAACAACATCCCCCTGCATTTCTTATAGGAGACAATGAAGCCTTAACACAACTTTTTGCACTTGGACAGGGTGAACTTAGCTCTCTTTTAAGGGTTCCATCAGGGGTTTTAATTGCCCAAGTAATAGCTAAAAGAGCTCCATATGTACCAACATTTAAAGAAGTAAAAGATAGAGTAAAACAAGATGTGATAGTGGCTGATGCCTTTAAGCTCTGTAAAAAAGAGGCACAAAAATTGTTAATGCTTGCCCAAAAAGAAGGACTAGAAAAGGCTGCTAAAGAGTTAAAACTTAAAGTACAAGATACTGGTTACTTTAAACGAAGTGACCTTACAGCAAATGGGGTATTGCCTCCTAAGGTAGTAGAGTTTGGGCTACAACTAAGCCCCCAAACTCCTATTGTATCTCATGTAATTATATATCCAACAGGACTTTATGTACTTTCTTTTGCAGGCAAGAAACCTGCCGATATGAAGGACTATAAGAAAGAAAAAGAAGTTATAAAGAAGGCTCTCCTTCAAGATAAACAGCTAGAGGTATTTAGTTGTTGGTTAAAACATCAAAGGGCCAAGGCTAAGATAAAGATAATTCAACAGCCATAGGAATAAATAAAAAATAATAGCTAAGGATCTGGCAATAGTAGCATGGGGGAAGGTATGCAAAGTGGAAAGAAATCGTTTTTAGAACAATTATATCAAAAGGTACTATTAGGCGATGGTGCTATTGGAACATACATTTATGAAAAAGGGATAGATATAAAACAAAATACTGATTTTCTAAACCTTACAGAACCACACCTAATATTTACTATCCATGAAGAATATGTACGTGCAGGCTCAGATGTTATAGAGACTAACACCTTTGGTGCCAATAGAATAAAACTTGGCAAAGTAGGACTAGATGAACACACAAGAGAAATCAATTTAGCAGCAGCAGCTATTGCCAAAAAAGCAGCAGGACATGAAGTATATGTAGCAGGCTCTGTTGGGCCTACTGGAGAAATTCTTAAAGAAGAAAATAGAGAAAATATACTCCCTCTTATGGAAGAAGCCTTTAGGGAGCAGATCCAAGCATTAATAGATGGCAAAGTTGATCTAATAATGCTTGATACCTTCACCCAGTTAGAAGAGGTCCTTTTAGCAATTAGGATTTCTAAAGAGATAGCCTCTGATATACCAGTTGTAGCACACATGGTATTTCCTTCAAGAGGAAGAACAGCAAATGGTATAAGCGCAAAAGAATTTGGATTAAAGGCGATAGAGGCAGGAGCAGATGTAATAGGCTCTAATTGCGGCCGTGGTGTAAGCGCCATGCTTGTTGCAATAAAGGACATGTCTTCTTTAAAGGAAGAGGTTCCATTTTCTGCCTATCCTAATGCTGGACTTCCTGAAATAATAGGAGGCAGAACTGTCTATTCAGCACAACCTGCATATATGGCTCAAGCCCTTTCTCAAATGATAAAACTTGGAGCCAAACTTGTAGGAGGATGCTGTGGAACAACCCCTGCGCATATACATGAATTTAGACAGATATTGCACATTAAAAAGGCCAAAGTAGTAATACCAGTACCAGATATAGGTCATGTAGAAGAAGAAAAGGGAGAAGAAACTGCTCCAAGTAAAGGGGGCATGTTAGAAGATTTAAAGAAACAAGAACTTATTCCAATCCTTGTAGAATTAGACCCTCCCCCTCATCTTGATATATCAAACGTAATGGCTGGAGCAAAAGAGTTAAAGGCCTCTGGAGTGGATGCTATTACACTTGCAGAGCACCCTCTTGCAATATTGAGAGCAGACAATCTCTCCATTGCACATAAGATTAAGACCCAACTAGGACTCCATACAGTAATACATTTAACATGTAGAGATAGAAATATATTGGGGCTCCAGGCACAGATTATGGCAGCTCATTTTTTAGGCATAGAGGCAATTCTTGCAATTACAGGAGACCCTGCCAGTTCATCAGATCAACCAGGGGTAAGCGGTGTATTTGATACAGATTCCTTTGGACTTGTAAAAATGATCTCCATGTACAACCAAGGTTATAATCTTGCTGGTAGATCTATGAAAAAGAGGACTAATATATCTATTGGTGTCGCATACAGCTATATTGCTTCAAGACCAAGAATGCAACTCTCTAGACTTGAAAAAAAGGCTGCACTGGGTGCACATTTTGTGATGACACAGCCTATTTTTGATCCAGATGAAGTTGAGTCTATGTATGAACTTACAAAAGAGCTTGGACTATTAATATTTCCGGGCATATTCCCTCTAATCTCTGCTAGAAATGCAGAATTTTTACACAATGAAGTCCCTGGAATAAATGTGCCGGAATGGATAAGAAAAAAGCTTTGGCAATATGAGAAGGTTGAAGATCAAAGGGCAGTAGCTCTTGATATAACAAAAGAGCTTATAAATAAAATAGCAACATGGATAGATGGCTTATACATCATAAGCCCACTAAACAAATGGCAGATATCAAAAGAACTAGTAGATATGGTTAGAGATGCTAAGTTTAAAGGAAGTGGCAGGAGATAAGATTTTA
>CAZODM010000070.1:0-10464 GCA_964578585.1 uncultured Desulfobacterales bacterium
GTTTATTATCAATCAAAATACTTGCAATCTAACAGGCTCTCATCCATATTAATCAATCAGAAAAAGATTGTATTCAAGATCAGGAGAAAAGCCGATAATGCCAAAAAACAAAATTAGTGCTGCTATATTGGCTGGGGGGAAAAGTTCTAGATTTTTATTAGGAGATAAAGCCCTTGCTAGATGGAATAATAAAACAATAATAGAAACAGAAATAGAGATACTTAAAAATATTTTTGAACGTATATTTATTATATCTAATCATATTGATAGATATAATAAACTTGGTGTAGATGTATTCCCTGATATTTATCCATCTAAAGGACCTTTGGGAGGTGTACATAGTGCCCTTGTAAATGCAAATTCTGATAGAGTTTTTATAGTAGGATGTGATATGCCACTTTTAAATAAAGATCTTATATGTTGGATGTCTAATATTAATACATGGGCACCAATAATAATCCCTTCCCTTTCAAAAGGTCTGGAACCACTTCATGCTATATATCACGTATCCTTAATCCCTATCATAGAAACAGTTATATCAGTTCCTAAAAAACCAATGGGACTTCAGGCTCTAATAAAACAATTACCATTTAGAGCAATATCAGAACAAGAAATAAAATACTTCTGTACTAACCTTTTATGTCTAAAAGGGATAAATACTACTGAAGAGCTTAAAACATTAAAAAAACTATTAATTAAATAACTGAGGAGATAGTATTACCTCTGAAATCATAAATCTCTTGTAAGCTACTTGCTTGATTGAGGCAATATGTAAAGATAGCTCTAAAAGTTGTCGTTGTATCTTAGAAAGATCTATAGTTGGATAGCTATCTCCTTCAATAAAACCAGAAAGTCCACACACATGAGACTTTCCATCTAAACTTGTAGGAACTCCATAGGTCCTACAATTTATAGGTCTAGCCCAATAAAGATAACAAAGTCCCTCATCTGTTAATAGAGGACATCTTATCTTGTTCTCCGACATTGAAGATAAATCTGAAATTTTTACTAGCTTAGAAAACTTTTCTTGAAATTTTTTTGCAGAACGCTCTAGTTTTCTTCTCTCAGATCTTTTAAGATCTTTTATAATAAGAGCTAGATTAAGTGCTTCTATAAACGAGATATCAAAAAGAGCATAACAACAATCTGTACAACCGGGTTTACATTTAATAAGATGTGCAAAATCTTTAACAATAACAGATACTGCATTGTCAACATTAGTAAATAATTTTTCTAACGCAGGGATTTTATTTTTTTTTGTATCCATGAAAGACTCCAATAAAATACAAAATTCTTGTAGAAGATGTGGTACATGTTGTCAAAAAGGTGGTCCAACCCTTCACTTACAAGATATTGATGCAATATATAATATTCCTCTCAAACCCAAAAATCTATTTACTTTAAGAAAGGGGGAACTCATCTGGCATCCTATTAAACAACAACTTATAACATTAGAACACGAAATAATAAAGATAAAAGGAAAAGAAAATAGCTGGGAATGTAGTTTTTATAATCCTAAATCACATTCATGTATATGTTATGAACATAGACCTATAGAATGCAAATTATTAAAATGTTGGGATACAAAAGATATAGAAAAATTCTTTTTAAAAGATACTATAGACCGATCAACTCTCCTAAGAAATACTCCTAACTTATTAGAATTGGTCCATAAATATGAAGAAAACTTTAACTTAGACTACTTTTTTTATTTAATACAGAATAACCATAAAACTCAAAAAATTTCAGAAATTATAAGACTAGACAATCAATTTAGAAACTCTATTGTAGAGAAAACTTCTATCAATGCTGAAGAATTAGACTTCTATTTTGGAAGAGCTTTAGAAAAAATCCTGAAACAAATAAATTTCATATTAAAAAAATAAAAAAGGCCTCCTCTCGGAGGCCTTTTACTAATCTGCTCAGCGAGCTGGGTATTATAGAGGGGGCTTACTTACTCTTCTCCTTCTTCAAATGCCTCTTCTACACCCTTTCCATAACCAGGCACACCATACATAACAGTGCTCCCAGAGGAGAAGAATTCTAATTTCCCCTCACGCACCAACTCGTTAGCTGCGTTTTTAACCTCCCGGGGTTTGGCCGAAGGATCTGCCTTATATAAGTCCTTTATGTACATTTTGGACTTATGTTTGGCCTTCTTTGTGGCATACTCCAGGATTTTTTGTTTTAGTTCTTCTTTATTAACGGCCATAGTAGCCCCCCTTATTTATTAATTTTTATTCAAATTTTTTTGTATGAACAGTCCACTTAAAGTGTGTAGTTGTATGATAAGTATCATATGCAAGTCTGTAATCATCAATAGATTTTTCAGTGAATGGAATATCACATTTCTCAAAGAATTTCTCCCAACCAATTCTTTCTGCCCATTCACCTAAACGCTCATATTTCCTTGCATCAGCAGCGTAGGTTTCAAGAATCTTGCGTACAGTCTTTACTACGCTGGGCCAACGAGGTGGCTCATTAGGAATATAAGGAATAACTAATTTAGAGAACTTAGGAGCACTGATCCTATTGGAAATCTTACCACCAACTAGTATTGCAATACCATCACCCTCACCATCTGCTAATGGCATTGCTGGACACATTGTATAGCAGTTACCACAGAACATACAGCGCTCTTCATTAACACGTACTGTCTTGATCTTCTTTCCGTCTTTCTCAACTGTTGCAGGCTTAATTGCACCAAGAGGACACGCAGCAACAGCTAAAGGAATCTCACAAACACCACCAATACGATCATCCTCTACCAAAGGTGGCTTTCTGTGAATACCAAGAATTGCTATATCTGAACAATGCACAGCACCGCACATATTAAGACAACATGCAAGAGCAATCCTTACTTGTGCAGGGAGTTTCATGCTCTGGAAATAATCAAATAAATCATCCATAACTGACTTTACAATACCAGAAGCATCGATTGCAGGAGTATGGCAGTGTACCCATCCCTGAGTATGAACAATATTGGTTACACATGCACCCGTTCCACCTACAGGGAACTTATATGAACCACCAGGGAATTTTCTGCTCTTAAGATCATCAAGAATAGCCCTTAAGCTATCTTCATCAGTAACGTGGAACTCTATATTATTTCTTGTAGTCCATCTTACATGTCCTTCACAATATTTATCTGCTATATCACAGATCTCTCTAATAGTATCTGTTGTAATCAATCTTGGAGTAGCACATCTTATTGCAAAAACTACATCACCTGTCTCAGATGTATACTTAATAACTCCTGGTTCAATAATTTCATGTTTGACCCATTTACCATAGTTTTTCTTAATTACTTCTGGGAAAAACTGTGCATAATGGGGAGGACCAATATCAGTGATCCTGTTTTCCATTGGTTGTTTAGGATTATATAATTTAAGTGCTAACTCTGGATCATACTCCTTTTGAAGCAATTCAGAGATATCAATACCCTCTCTGCCTTGCTCAATTTCAAAATCTATAAGACGTTGAAGCTCTTGACTTGTACCCATATGCTAATTCCTCCTATATATTCTAAGCCATTTTTATTTATTTTATAAATAAGCCACTAGGCTGCGTGACGCTTACGGAACTCTTTAATATCCCTATCCCAACCACCAGGAACTTCTTCAGCAGACCAGAATACATAGGGGTTGGAACGAGGCTCTTTTACCATCTGTGGAATTGGTTTAAGATCTGTTACTCTTAAGAATTCTTGTAAGCTCTTTCTCTGTATAAGCTCACCAAGACGCTCTCTGTTCTTTCCTTCTTCCATCCACCATTCCCAAACCTTATCTACAAAGTCTTTAAATTCATCATAAGGTGGCTCCATCTTAATAAATGGAATAACTAAAGTAGAAAGCTGCGCGCCTTCAAGGATAGGAGCCTTTGCACCAACCAGTATTGTTGCTCCTGTATCAACACCAGGTCTTAGAGCTTCTGGCATAACATTTATACAATGCATACAACGTACGCACTCGGAATCATCAATGCGTAGAGTTTCTCCCTCAAGCCACATACACTGGGCAGGACATAAATCTATAACTTCTTTTTGGATATCAAATTTACCCCAATTCCTGTCTGCATGTGCGCCTGCATTGGGCTTAAGCTCACCATGTATATATGCCCTTACTGCAGCCTGATCGATTCTAATCCTGTCTCTCCAAGTACCAATTATAGAACAATCGCAACGTGCAATTGCTGCAACACAGTCATTTGGACACCCAGAGATCTTAAACTTAAACTTATAGGGGAATGCAGGCCTATGTAGCTCATCCTGATATTCTTGGGTGAGATGGTAGCATATAGCTTGAGTATCTAAACAAGACCATTCACAACGTGCCTTACCAATACAACAAGATGGAGTTCTAAGGTTTGAACCTGAACCACCAAGGTCTACACCAAATTGATGAGTTAGATCATAAAATACTGGCTCCAACTCATCTGTCTTGGTACCTAAAAGTACCATGTCACCTGTGGAACCATGGAAGTTCGTCATACCACTTCCTCTGTGATCCCACATATCACATAATTTTCTTAAAAAGGCAGTGTTATAAAATTTACTTGCAGGCTGATTGACACGAATAGTATGGAAATGAGCAATGCTTGGAAACATCTCAGGAACGTCAGAATAACGTCCAATAACACCACCACCATATCCAAACACACCAACTATACCACCATGTTTCCAATGTGTCTCTTTGTGCTTATAGGAAAGTTCTAACTGTCCTAATAAATCTAAACACTCCTGCTTCCCTGCCAACCCCTTTGCTTCTATGTCATCTACAAAGCTAGGGAACGGCCCCTTTTTTAGTTCATCAACCATTGGGGTGTCATGTTTCTTGACATCTGCCATTTAGCTCTCCCTCCTTAAATACTTAAATTTCTGCTTGTTGTTTATTAATGGATCCACACCTTAACCTTTGATATTAAAAAAACAACTTGCAAAGGATACCTCTAGTCACTCAAATGAATGACTATTCGATTATGTTAAAATTTTTATAATATTTTTCCTCTTTCTTTGTCAAGCCTAAATGTAACTTTTAACACTAAAAACTTTAAAATCTCTTTTTTTATATCAATTATAGATGTTGTTTTGAATCAATTACTAAAGAAACTAAATGAATGTTCATTTATAAAATGCTGGCAACAAAAAAGAAACAGACTCTACGACTAAATGAATAGTATCACAGTAAATAGAAAGCTTAACAAAAAATTTAATAAAAGATTTTAAACAATCCGATCTAATATCTATAGAAATAACTATTACAGACAGAAAATAACTCTAAATCTATTAAACAATACTCATTAAGATTAAACATAAAGTTATCTATTTCACATATTAAATAACTTTATTTTTCCCACACTCTGAAAAATGCCTATATAGCTTCACCATAATCTCTAAAAAATCTACATCTGAACGCCAAAAAGGAGGAACTCCTAAACGCTTTATATTAAGTGCATCTACCGGTGGAGTTTTAGGTACTAATTCTAAAAAAGATAGATTTACTTCTCCTAAAGAAAAATTATTATCTTTCAACAATTTTAAAAAAATATTCCTTTGTTCCTCTGCCAATATTCTTATTGTCTCTTTTTTATTAAATGATTCATCATCTATATCTATTGATCTTTTTATATCTGTTATAGACATCCCCCTTAACTGAAATATTAAAGTTGGGTTCCTATCAAACTCAAGAGCCAATAAGTATGAAACAGCGGCTATATGCTTACAAGGATTCGAACAATCAGGACAAGTACAACTAGTCTTTAATTCCTCATATCTATTAGGAAATAAATCTATACCTTTTTTAACAAGTAGAAATTCAAGCTCTCTTGGAAGCTCTCTTGCCAAGATAGGCCCTAAAAGATATCCACTTGACAATATGATATCTCTAACCTTTAACTTTGTCTCTTCATCCCATTTTCTAAACTCTATGATTACTTCATAAGGGGTTAGTCTTTGTCCTTGTACAAGAGCAGATATCTTACTGCCTTTTATATCTATTTCCATTACCTGTCCTGCTCTTGCATACTTTCTCCCACGCTGTAATATTTGTCCAATATGAAAGGACTCTAATACTTCAATCCACCTTTTACCACACCAAGTAGTTGCAAATCCCTTGTGTGTACCGGCAGGTTTTATACCACCCTTTACACTACGAGGATTAGAAGTAGAATACCAATCATTTGAGCTCATATAACTCTTCCTTTAACTGTCAAACTTAAACAAATCTTTAACTTCTTTATCAGATAACTTGGTTATCCAAGACTCACCATGTGTTATAATATTTTGAGCAAGATGTATCTTGTCCTTTAGAATACTTTCTATCTTTTCCTCAATAGTCCCTTTACATATAAACTTATATACCTTTATATTGTTTGTCTGTCCTATTCTATAGGCTCTATCTGTAGCCTGATTCTCAACAGCAGGATTCCACCATCTATCATAATGAAACACATGTGTAGCCTTTGTTAAATTTAGTCCTGTTCCAGATGCTCTTAACGATAACACTAATATCTTAGGACTATTAGAATTTTGAAAATGCCGAACAATCTCATCACGTTTAATCCTTGGAAGTCCACCATGTATAAATAATACCTCTATATTAAATATCTCACTTAGATATATTTTTAATATCTGTCCCATTGAAGAAAATTGAGTAAATATAAGACTTGACTCCTCATTGTCTAAGACATCAATTAACAGCTTCGTAAGCATCTCTAGTTTGCCTGAACGGCCTTCTATTCTCTTAAAACCATCCTTTAGAAACAAAGAAGGATGATCACAGATCTGTTTTAACTTAGTAATTGTTGAAAGTATAAGTCCTTTTTTAACAATACCTTCCGTAGTATCAAGTTGTATTTTAACATCCTCAACCACTGCCTTATAAAGATTTATTTGTTCATCTGTCAAAAAGACCTCAATCTTTTGTTCATTTTTTTCTGGTAGTTCTATACCTATATTAGGATCAGTCTTTTCTCTTCTTAAAATAAACGGTGATATAATAGATCTTAATCTTTGAAGCACCTCCTTATTATCTTCCAGTTGAATTGGGATAAGAAAATCTCTTCTAAAAACTTCATAACTACCAAGGATTCCCAGATTTAAAAAATCCATAATAGCCCAAAGATCACGCAAAGAATTCTCTACAGGTGTTCCTGTAAGTGCAATCCTAAAACGAGTTTTTAAACTGCTAGCATATTTAAACTGCTTACTAAAAGGATTCTTTATATTTTGGGCTTCATCTACTATAACACCCAACCAATTTATATCTTTTAATCGATCAAAATCCCTTGTTAAAAGTGCATAAGAAGTAATTACAATAGGCTTAGAAGCTAGTATATCTTTTAATTCTTCTTTTGTAAGTCTATCTGCTCCCTGATGTATGTAAAATGAAATATGAGGTAAAAATCTCGATATCTCTTTTTCCCAATTTCCAATAACAGAAGTAGGAGAAATAACCAAAAAAGGCCCCATTATACCTTGTTCAAAGTATTTCTCAAAAAGTGCTAAGACTTGTACAGTCTTACCAAGCCCCATATCATCAGCCAAACAAACCCCTAAACCCCACTTACTCATAAAATAAAGCCAGGAAAATCCTTCTATTTGGTAATCTCTTAAACTACCATTAAATTTTTTAGGTAGGTTAGCCTTAAAAGATTTTTGGTATCTATATTTAACACCTTTTAATTCCCTTAAAAATTTCTCTAACCAACCAGATACCTCAACTTGATCAATAACAATATTTGCTGCATGAACCTTTGCTCCAAGTGAAGCAGCAATTATCTTTGATATACTAATTTGTCCCTTTTTATTAGATATTATATACTCTATTAATTTATTTATATCCTCAGGAGTAATCTCTACCCACTTTCCTCTCAAATTTATAAGCCCTTGTTTAACAGAAGAAAGATATAATAATTCCTCTCTACTGAGAGGAGTTTCTTCAAAAGCAAGATACCAATTGAAATCCAATAGGCTATTTAAAGAAATAGTAGAATCTTTTAAGTGACTACTAGTTATCTTGGCTCTTGTATGTATCTTATATATAGAAGTATTAGCTCTCCACCAATTAGGAAGCAATACAGAAAAACCATCTTCTTTTAAAAGCCAAGATCCTTCTTTTAAAAAAGAATATGCTTCAGTTGTAGTAAGATTTATAAATGATCTATTTGGATCTATAAGTTGCCTTTTTATAGGCAAGAAGAGTTTACTTGCCCTACTTAACATAGCTAATATAGTTGTTTTGGAATTTATAAAACCTCTTGAAATCAAAAGAGGATCCCTTGGATTCCGCCATACCATAGAGATTGGAAGCATTATATTAGGGTCGTCTATGGCCTGTAAAAAACACTCTAATTTCCAGTCTTCACTACCAGTATCTGGTTCTGTTAGTCTAAAAAGTAATTTAAAAGAAATGGCTGACTTTTCTGCAAAAGGAGCCTGCCAGGCTAGTATTTGTTCATAAAACTTATCAATATCTTTAGGGGCAATTGCAGAGCTTTGATCTATATTTTCTTGCAGCCTGATTTGTGCTTCTTTATTGAAAAGGGCTTGTAACCAAAGATCATGTATACTGTGTAAGTCTTCTATCTCTTGTCTAAATCCATTTTCAAATGCACAATATCTACATAACGCATCTACAATAACATAACAGATGTCTAATAAACTATTAGCTACATTACTACTATCTTCTTGGGATATTGCATACTCTGGGATAGATTTAGCAAATCTTAGAAGATCTCTATATGCTTCATCTTTAAATACAGGTATCCACCTTGCTTCAAGACCTTTTTGAGTCTTTATTAAGTAGGGGATTATCTCCTGCCTTATTAAGAAAGAAAGACACCATTTAGAAAAAAGTTCCCAAAATTCTATATCCTTACTTATTACAAATTTATCTTGGTGCTCTATTCTCTTCAACTCTCTAAAAAAATCAAGGAGATTATGTAGACTAAACTGAAATCCTCTTTTTGGGAAATTATAAGGAATACTATTAAACTTTTTGGATAACTCTATCTCTTGAAACCTAAAAGAAAATATCTCTAAAAGATCATTAAAAGATAAGCCAGGCTCATCTTCAATCCAAAAAATTGGTTTTATAGCCCAACCTGTACCAACCCAATTAAAATGGATAAGACTCATTATTCCTTTCACTAATGCCTATTTTATTAACTCTAAATCAGTCCAAAAATTAAATTTTACTGCATATTACTTAATTTTTCACTAGGAATAATTTTAAAAATATTAAACTCTTGCGTTTTTTCTTAGTAAGAGTATGTTAAAAGAGAGTAATTTGTCCTGGATAGAAATATGGCGGTTAGAGGCTTTTCTAAAAAACAAAGTTTAAAATCATCTTCTAATAATAAAGCCCAAAAATTAAACAAAATATTTTCTGTTTTATTAATATTGGTACTATCTTTAATTCTATTATGGGACATTGCAGGCCCTTATGGACTATGGAAACTCTATCATCTAAGACATGAACGAGATATTGTATTTACCACTAACATAAAACTTGATAAAAAAAATCAAGTACTTAAGAACACCATTTCACTATTAAAATCAAATCGTAAATTTCAAGAAAGATGGATAAGAAAAAACCTTGGTTGGGTAAAAAATAATGAACTACTCTTTGTATTTATATCCAAAAACGGTGAATAGATATGGCTTCTATAATAAGGACCAAGACATTTATAAAATATGCTAGGATAAAACTCCAAGAAGCAGAAAGTGCTATCCAAGAAGAAGAACTTTCAAAGGCTATAAAACTTTGTAAAGATTGTGGTATTAATCTAATAAAGGCGTTAGTAAATTTTGTTGATGGTTATGATATTGAAAGGGTTTTAAATAATAGAAGTACATTATTAAAGTTGCTTACAGATTTAACTGGAGATAAAAAGGAAGCCCAAAGTACATGTAATGATCTTTTATCTCTAAAAGAAATTAAAGAAGACATAACCCCATCAAGAAAAGAATCTGAACAAATGTTTTCCAAAGCAGGTAAACTCTTTACTACGATTCATAGTTATTGTTTTCCTGAATAAAATTTGATTCTTTTCTCCTTAACAATTACTAAATCTATAATCTTATTTTGTAACATAAAAAACTACTTAAGATCTTAAAAAATTATTGCCATACCCGATTGAAATTAAATCTATAACCTTTTATCCTTGTTAAGTCCTTTTTGCCCTTTAACATCGATTTAAACAATGGATGTTGAAATCTAAGATCAAATATTATCCCACTAATAAGATTGTTATTAACTCTTCTTAAAAGATTTATAGGAAACTCTGGTACAATATATTCTAGAAAATTATCCTTTGTTAAAAAGAATCTCTCCTTTTTAGGACTAACTATAGGATAATAATTGATTTTATTGAGATGACTCATACGACTTGTAAAAAGAGGAATTAATCCAAATACATTTTGATATATTCTTACTGATGAAGGAGAATTTTTTAAGGCTGATT
>CAZODM010000071.1:0-10363 GCA_964578585.1 uncultured Desulfobacterales bacterium
GTACGAGGAGTTTTAGTATTTATACGATTAAACGACGATATACTCGAAGCACAAGGACAAAGATTTATTCCTGAACATTCTGTTCCTAAAGTAACATCAAAAACATCTTCAAGATCCAAAGAAATAAAACGACGATTTAAAAAATCTGAAGTTGAAAAATTAGTAAGAGAGTGTAATACAGAAAAATTATGTGAAATGGCCCTTCAAGATTCTCTGGTCTTAAGAAAGATTCAGCGATTACTATACTCTGCAGATGAAACAATAAGATGGAATGCTATACTATGCTTAGGTAAAAGTGCTGGAGCTCTTGTCAAATTGAAACCAGAGGTAGTGGGAGACCTTGTAAGAAGGCTTCTTTATGCTGCTAATGATTCTGCTGCCGCAAGTTGGGGGGCACTTGAAGCAGTTGGTGAAATTATAAGATGGAGTGCTGATGTATTTGGATCATTTGTAAGACATATGTTAGCAATGTTAAGAGATCCTCAACTAAGGCCTTCTGTACTTTGGTCTGCAGGAAGAATTGGACAACGTCATCCTGAATTAATAAAAAATAGTGCTTTCTTTGCTATATTTGACTGCCTGCAAGATCAAGATCCTCAAGTTAGAGGATATGCTATATGGACACTTGGTAATATAAAAGCCAAGGAAGCTAAAAATAGTATTAACCGATTAACTAACGATACAAATAAAATTAAAATATTTGATGGACAAAAAAACATTGAAACCACAGTTGGTAATCTAGCTAAAGAGGCATTAAAAAAGATAGAAGATTTATATAAGGAGAAATCTATGGAATCCCAGAAGAATAATCAAAAACTAACTAAAAAAGACAACTCAGATGAGCAAACAAAGCAAGATCCTCTTACTGTAGCTTATCAATTATATAGAGAAGCAGACCTTGCTAAAACTAGAGGTATGTCTTTAGAAGCTATGGATAAATATAAAGAAGCGCTCCCTATATTTGAATATTATAAAAAAGAGGTTGAAATAGCTAATTGTTGTGAAAAATTGGCAGATGTTCTCTTAATGAGAGGAGATTTTAAGGGAGCACTTCCTCTTTACCAAAGAGCGATGGCTATATGTGAAAAGAAAAATGATTCAATTAGTCTTTTAATTTTAATAGAAAAAGTTATAGATATCTATAGGCACTTTAAAGATCAAGAAAAATTGCTAACCTATCTTTTTAGAGCACTTGAGCTATGCGAACAACTAAAAGAGGCTAGCAGAGCAGGACTCTATTTGACTACAATAGGAGATGTATATCAAAAACAAGGTAGATTAGATGATGCACTTGATGCTTACAAAGTAGCTCTAAAACTATACAAAGGGATGAAAGCAAGAGAACGTGTAGAAATCCTACAAAAAGGTATTGCTGAAATAGAATCTCAATTGATTAAAGAAGATTAATTTATTTTATATAAAAAAGTGGCATATCCATGCCCAAATAAGGCCTAAATATTCATGGGTGACAATATTACTTTTTTCTAAACAAAGAGGATTAGGCCATATATGTTTGATAGACCACTTACAAGTCTTATGTAAGTAATTACAAGGAATGGGGATCATATTAAGATGAAATATATGAGCAATATACAGGCTTCTCCTTAAATGAAAGGCACTTGTTATTAAACCAAACTTCTCACCTTTTATCACAGAGGGAAGGTTGGCTAAGCTTTGGAATGTATCATAAGCATATATAATCTTTACTGAAACACCATGAGGTAATCCAAGCCTTTTTAATAATTTTTCCCCTAACTCTGCCTCAGGAAGAGTAAAATATTTTTTAGTCCCACCAATTATTATGATAGTATGAATTTTAGAATCTTGTCTACAAATTTCCCATGCCTTTATTATCCTTAAACAGGAATAAGAAGTCAATCTATCTATAGGGGAACAAGAATCTGTTTCTCTTACTCCACCCATTAATACTACTAATTTATTAATATGTTGTTGTTGAAGATATGAACTAGTAACTGGCTTAAAAGGCTTTTCTAACCACCATAATAAAAAATTGGGTAATGGAGGGGTTGCTGCAGTTATATAGATAAAAAATGCACTAAAGAAACAATTTCTTGCAATCCTTCTTCGCCTTTTAAGAGGCCAAAGTAAAAAGCCAAAGAATAAACATAAAAAAACAAGACTAGAAGGTAGTAATAAAGTACCAATTATTTTTTTTAATATAAACCCAAAATTGTACATTGTTACCTGTTAATAACTATTTATAATTTTGTTCTTTTTAACTATCTTTTCTATTTCTTTAATAAAAACTTGACAAAATGCCAATAAATTGGTATTTAAATACTAAAATAAAAAATCAAAGGATATCAACTAATAATGACTCATATACTAAAAATTTCGGAAGCAGCTTCATTAGCTTTACACTCAATGGCTTACTTGGCAAGTAGAAAAAAAAATGAATGTGTATCTTTAAAAGAAATATCAAAGCGGCTTAAAGCCTCTGATGCCCATTTATCTAAAGTTTTACAAAGACTAGCTAAACAAGGGCTGGTTTCTTCTACTAGAGGACCCAAAGGAGGTTTTACATTAGCAAAAGATGCTGAGGATATAACTTTACTTGAAATTCTTGAAACTATTGAAGGACAAATTCAGCCAAGCAAATGCCTATTTGATACACCAATTTGTGATGGGGAACAATGTATTTTGGCTGATTTACTAGAAAAAATATCAACAGAGGTTCATGAATATCTAAAAACTAGGAAACTAGCAGAGTTTAAAAATGTCTTTAAGTATCCATAAAAAAATAAGTAATCAATAATACTCTATTTTCATAATTAAAATCACTTAAGGAGGAAAAATCATGTTAAAAGATGGAGACAAGGGAGCAGTGCTCCAAAAGGATGGTTCTACCTATGCAATTGTACCACATGTCCCACTAGGAGTATTAACACCTGAGTTTTTAAGAAAACTTGCAGATGTATCAGAAAAATATGGAGCTCAAGCACTTAAAATAACAAGTGCCTTAAGAATTGCCATTGTTGGACTTAAAGAAGAGAATATTGATTCGGTTTGGCAAGAGCTTGGAGCTACCCCTGGTGCTGCAGTTGGAGCATGTATAAGAAGTATTAGGGCATGTCCAGGTACTACATTTTGTCGTTTAGGCAAACAAGATTCTCTTGGCTTAGCTACCGAATTAGATAAACGTTATCATGGCTACAACTTACCTGCTAAATTTAAGATAGCAGTATCTGGTTGTGTAAATGATTGTGCAGAAAGTTGTATAAGAGACTTAGGTTTTATAGGTAAAAAAGATGGTTGGACTATAACAGTAGGAGGAAACGGCGGTTCTAAACCCACTCTTTCTATGCCTTTAATAGATGGACTTTCTAATGACGAGGCATTAAAAATAGCAGGGAAAATTGTCAATTATTATAAAGAAAATGCTAAGAAAGGAGATAGACTTAATAAATTAATAACTCGAGTTGGATTTGAAAAATTCAAAAAAGAAATATTAGGTTAAGGGGTAAACGAGTAGGGCAAAGCACCCCCACATCTTTGCCCTACTCTTCCCTTTTAATAGCTATAGCAATGATTCTAACCGTTCTAAGTCTACAGAAGATCTAAATAGATCTATTGCCTTATGAAGTTTTGTAGGATGTCTTAATCTCAACTTTCTACTCATAGTTTCAATCCGTTTTGCTGTAGCATAAGTATCATCTGGCACTTCTAAAATAGGTACCCCCTTCTCCTCTGCCTTAGATAATATGACATCATTAGGGGTCATTCCACCTGTTAATATCAAACATTTTGTTCCTGATTCTATAGCAGCAAGTTGTATATCACCTCTATCACCACCTGTAATAACAGCATTATTGGGGACCTTAAGAAACCAAGATATTGCCTTATCTACCTGCATCCCACCAATCAAAAAATGCTCTACTAACTGATTCATACCTTGATAACCTGCAAGCACCCTTGCCCCTAAAAATTCCTGTAAATCACTTACTGATACAGCTGCTACTGTTTCATTATGAGCAATAATTCCCAAGACAGGCACACTTTGTTTCTCAAGATAAGGAGAAATTAGGGAAGCTACCGTATCAATATCCTCTGGAGACACGTCATTTAAGATAACACCTAAAAGGTAAGACCTAATCTTATGAAGCTTAACAAGAATATCATCAACAATATAAGGACCTCCATATCGAGCTACTAAAATCATTTTACAATCAAGACGCTTACATACCTCTAGTCCAGAAAGTCCCATTGTAGTCCCTGACGATAATGCACCATATCCACCTACAATAGCTATATCTGAGCCAGCAGTTAATTTCTCCCATAATGCTAAAATCTTCTCCCATGGAGGTTGAAACTGTCCTTTTAAAGCAGAAACTATTACATCCTGTGTAACAACTACTGGACAAACCTCATCTGGTTCACAATCTTGTTTTATAAACCTTGCTACCCTCCAGGCATCTTCATCGGTTAATTTCCCTTCTACAGAGAAAGGAAGGGCACCTACAGGTTTAAAAAAACTCACCTTTTTCCCTTTGTCTATAAAATGGGTTGCTAATCCCATTGTTGTTAAAGTCTTTCCTGCATACCCAGTTAGTGCTGCCACATAAATCTTTTTCATGACTCGCCTCTCAATATAAATCTAGCATCGACTGCCACCACCCCTTGACCTACAGGTCTTACCATCAAGGGGTTAATCTCTCCTTCCATTATCTCTGGAAAATCTAATGCCAATTGTGAAAGGGCTGCTACTGTATCTTCAAGGGCTTCAAGATCTGCAGGAGCCTGACCCCGAATACCCTGAAGAACAGGAAATGCCCTTATTTCCCTCAGCATTTCTCTTATATCTTGTTTAGTAACAGGTGCAATTCTAAAAGCTACATCTTTTAATACTTCAACAAATATTCCTCCAAGTCCACACATAATAAGTGGACCAAACTGGGGATCTCTTGTAAAGCCAACAATAACTTCTCTTGCATTAGTTATCATTTCCTGAATTTGTACACCAACAAGCTGCGCTTCAGGTTTAATCCTTATAACTCTAGAAGTAATCTCATTAAAAGCTTGCCTTACTTCTTCTGCCGATTCAAGCCCCACCTTAACACCACCAAGATCACTTTTGTGAGTGATATCCATTGCAAGCACTTTCATAACAACAGGATAACCAATCTTTTCTGCCTTCTCTATACACTCATCTGCACTTCTAGCAATCTCTGTTTTAGGTTGTCTAATACCATAGCTTTCAAGAATAGCTGTTACATCTTCTGGAGATATAAGTTTATGTTTTTCACCTTGTGCATTAGAAATAATCTTTTTAGCTTTATCTAAATCCCTATTAACCTCTACAGGTGGTTGTTCTACTCTTTCAAGCCAAAGCCTGTGAGACCACATAAATTTTAAAACTTCTGCCGCCTCTTCTGGAGTTTCATATGTAGGTACTCCACCTTTCATCAATATCTTTCTTCCCTCTCTTACTTTCTCTTCTCCCATAAAACAAGTAACAATTGTAAGGTCTGTCTTTTTAGAGATAGCTACAATTTCTCTTGCAACTTCTGCAATATCTAACATAGCAGTTGGAGTACCTAATACCATTACTGCATTAACAATAGGATCATGTATAATGATATCTAATACTTGTCCATATCTACTAGCCTTTGCATCCCCTAACACATCAATAGGGTTATAATACGATGCCATTGGGGGTAGTACTTGCCTAAGAGCAGAAACAGTATCTTGAGAGAGGGTAGGGATGCTAAGATTTAACTTATCACATGCATCTGCTGCTAATATTCCAGGACCACCAGAGTTTGTAATAATAGCTATATTCCCACCTTTAGGAACAGGTTGAAATGCCAATGCTAATGCTAAATTCAAAAATTGTCTTGTAGTTATAGTCCTTATAATTCCAGATTGTCTACATGCAGCAGAAAATGCCTGAGAAGAACCAGCTAAAGATCCTGTATGAGAAGAAGCTGCCCTTGCTCCTGCAGCAGTACTTCCTGATTTTAAAACCACTACAGGTTTATTCTTAGTAACCTTTTTGGCAGTTTCCATTAACGCTCTACCATTACTAACTCCTTCTAAGTACCCTAAAATCACCTTAGTATCACTATGGTGCTCCATGGAAAGAAGCATCTCTGTTTCAGAAATATCAGCTTTGTTGCCAAGACTTACAAAACGAGAAAGTCCAACTTCAGTACCAGAAGCCCATTCTAAGACAGCAAGACAAAGAGCCCCAGATTGAGAAAAAAATCCTATAGAGCCTGGCGGAGGAACAGATGCTGCAAAAGTAGCATTAAGTTTAGAACCTGTATCCATTACACCTAAACAATTAGGACCTACTACTCTTATTCCGTATTTAGAAGCAATATTAAGAAGTTCTCTCTCAAGTTTTGCCCCCTCACCACCAACTTCCCTAAAACCAGCAGAAAGAACTACTACAATCTTAGAGCCTTTTTTACCACAAGAATCAACAACACTAGGGACAAGAGGAGCTCTAATTGCAATAACAACTAAGTCTGGAGCCGTTGGTAAAGATTCAATATCTGCCCATGCCTTTATTCCAAGGATATTATCTGCTTTAGGATTTATTGGATATATTTCACCAGGGAACCCCATATCCAATAGATTTTTAAGAACATCATGTCCAACCTTACCTGGGGTATTTGATGCCCCTACAATTGCAACACTCGCTGGAGAAAAAAGTTTTTCAAGCATAATAAAACCCCCGACGACCTTACCCTACACCAAACACTTTGTTGATTCCATTATCCATATAATTTTCTGTTTGACAAATACAATTTTCCACGAAATGAGGCTTGATATTATTTTTTTTAGCATATATAAAAACTATATGTACACTGATGCACATACTTCAACCCCTATAACGTCTTTTTCTGTAAAAACTATTAGAGAAGAACTCGAAGAACGCGAGCGTACTATCCTGAGTCCCTATGCATGCCTGAGTTGCAAAAGCAGAGGGAGACTTTATCCCTGCGAACCTTGTAATATGAGAACAGAATTCCAACGCGATAGAGATCGAATTGTATACTCTAAAGCATTTAGACGTCTTAAGCATAAAACCCAGGTATTTCTCTCCCCTATGGGAGATCACTATAGAACCAGATTGACTCATACACTGGAAGTCTCTGAGATTGCAAGAACTATCGCTAGAGCTCTTAAACTGAATGAAGACCTTACAGAGGCTATTGCTCTTGGGCATGACCTTGGACACACTCCATTTGGACATGCAGGAGAAACAGTCCTTAATGAAATAGTCCCCGGTGGTTTCTCTCACTGTCAACAGAGCTTGAGAGTTGTTGATGTTCTTGAAAATGGAGGTAAAGGACTTAATCTTACCCATGAGGTACGAGATGGAATACTTAAACATTCTAAAGGGTTTGGCAATATTATCCCTGAAAATGACGAAGATTGGGCTTTTACCATGGAAGGTAGAGTCGTACGTATTGCAGATGTAATAGCATACCTTAGTCATGACCTGGATGATGCAATTAGAAGTGGAGTAATAAAAGAAAAAGATGTACCAGATAATTGCACTAAAGTATTTGGCAAAATTCACTCTGAACGTATAACCACTATGATTAGAGATGTTGTTATGAATACTAAAATTATAAATGGCCAAATGCGCCTTTCTATAAGTGATAGAGTCCATAAAGCAATGCTTGAACTCAGAACATTTTTATATCACAATGTTTATAGAGCCCCCCAAGTACATAATGAATTCGAAAAGGCTCGTAAAATTCTTTTCGACCTATATGAATATTTCTTAAAGCATCCTGATAAATTTTGGAAAGAAAGAAAGAGATTGTTTGAAGAAGATGTAAGACGTGAAGATGATGAACCATATGAAAGGAAGGTATGCGATTTTATCGCTGGGATGACAGATAGATATGCACAAGATTTATATGCGCGTATATTTATACCTTCTCCAGTAGTTTAAAAACTTAGACCTCAGGCTTTTTACTGCCCCCAAATGTAGGTTCACTAGGATCGACAACTCCTTTAGGCATTGGGAGCACTTTGTCTGCTCCAAGTAGATAACCACCATCTAAAACTAACTGAGCTCCTGTCATAAAGGTAGCATCTGTTACCAAAAAAAGAACTGCCTTAGCAACTTCTTCTAACCTACCAGTACGTCCTAACAAAGTATGATCTAATAGCTGTTTTTTTTGTTCTTCTGAGAGAAGCCCCCAGCCCCTAGTATTAGGGCCATGACGTGTCTCTATTATACCAAGCATTAATTCATTTACCCTAACTTCTGGAGCAGCCTGCCGTGCCCAAGTTTTTGTAAGAATAGAAACTCCTCTATTTGCCAAGCTATAACAATCATTAAATATAAGACTACAAGGTCCACTTCTACCTACTTCTGCAGCAATAGAAGTAATATTAACCACTACCCCTTCTTTATGTTTTTTAAGATAAGGAAGGGCATTATTGAATAGATACCACTTTGTATTAACTGTAGTTTCAAATTCAAGCTGCCACTGTTTAGGTACATAAGGTCCGTGAACTAAAGGCCATCCCCCTCTTTCTATATTATTTATTAAAATGTCTAACCTACCAAACTCTTCAATACCCTTTTTTATAACTTCTCTTACTTGAGATTCTTCTCTAAGATCGGCAGGCAAGGCAATATAATCTATTTTAGCCTTTCTAAGAAGGCTATGCATATTATCTAAATCATCCAACCAATCATAATAAGGTAAAATAAGTTTAACCCCATGTTCTCCAAGTAATGTAGCAATAGAAAGCCCTATTCCTCTTATTGCCCCAGGGATTAAAGCTACCTTACCATTAAGCTCCATAGAAACAACCTTCTTTTAAGAAAAAAAGAGGAGATATTAGCTATCTCCTCTTACTTATTAAAAAATAAAAAACTAATTATATCAAAAAGCCATATAACCCAAAAGCTATTATTATGCACCTACAGCTTTTTTGAGTAAACTCACCTTTTTCATTAAACGCGAAATCTTCCGTGCTGCATTTCTATGATGGATTGTTCCTTTAGCAGCGGTACGATCAATAATCTTTTGTGCAAGCCTTAACCTTTCTTCAGCTTTCTCTAAAGACTTCTCTTCTATTGCCTGATGTACCGCTTTAATAAGATTCTTTATTCTTGTTTTTCTTGCACGATTTCTCTGCCTTCTTTTTTCATTTTGGCGCATTCTTTTAATGGCAGATTTATGATTAGCCAATTCACTTCCTCCTTTTAAATTTCATCGTAATAGGACATTTCTATCTACTCTTTTCGCCCAAACTTGTCAATAGTTTTTTAACTTGACTTATAACTTTAAAATTGTTAGAGAAGCTTATTATGAATGTTTTCAATTTAGAAACCTTTCTAAATAATTATTCTACTTTAAATCAATATCCAATTTTAAAAGCTTTAGTTATTGTATTCATTTATCTAATATTAGCTAAAATTGTAGATCTACTTCTTGATCGAGTATTAAAAAGATTAACTCAAGCAACCAAAACCTCTCTTGATGATAAAATTATAAAACTCCTACACGCCCCCATCTTTGGCACAATTATACTTTTTGGTATTTTAAATGCCACTTTAATATGGAAGATCTCTACACCATGGAATTTTATTATCCCAAATACAATAAAAAGTATCATTTTACTTCTATGGCTCATTGCTTCATTAAGAATAGTCGGTGTATTTTCTGAAATAAGCCTATCATCTATAATACATCAAGGAACAACAGGAAAAGACATCTTTTTACTTTTAAAGAACGTTATTAGAGTAATTGTTATTGTATGTGGGATATTATGGATTCTCTCAATATGGAAGGTTAATCTAACTCCACTTTTTGCATCTGCTGGTATCGCTGGTATTGCTGTAGCTCTAGCAGCCAAAGATAGCCTAGCCAATTTTTTTGGTGGAATAAGTATATTTTTCGATAAAGCCTATCAAGTTGGAGATTATATAATTTTAGACTCTGGAGAAAGAGGAGAAGTAGTCGATATTGGAATACGCTCAACTAGAATAAAAACAAGAGATGATGTCCTGATTACAATTCCCAATTCTATTATGGCAAATTCTAAAATTATAAACGAAAGCGCCCCTATTCCAAGATTTAGAATTAGAGTCCCGGTAGGTGTAGCCTATGGAAGTGATTTAAAGAAAGTCGAACAGTTAATGCTAAAAGTAGCTAATGACAATCCAAAAGTAGTAAAAGAACCTGCTGCACGTGTACGGCTAAGAGAATTTGCAGATTCATCAATAAACTTTGAACTCCTTTGTTGGGTTTCTGATCCATCCTTAAAAGGACTTACTATTCATGAATTGCTCTATGCAATATACGATATATTTGAACAAAATCAAATTGTCATACCATTTCCTCAAAGAGATGTACATCTATAT
>CAZODM010000072.1:0-10199 GCA_964578585.1 uncultured Desulfobacterales bacterium
TTCAGGTAGAAATATCGTAAATGTTGTGCCTTGTTGAGGTTTACTTTTTACCTCTATCATACCACCATGCAGTTTAACTATATGTTTAACTATAGCAAGTCCTAAACCGCTACCACCTGTTTGCCTACTTCTTGATTTATCTACTACATAAAATCGTTCAAAAATATAAGGTAAATGTTCTTTAGAAATACCAATCCCTTCATCTTGAATCACGATCTTTACACCACCATGGGTTAATTTAGTTATATAAATTTTAATAGTACCCTTATGACTGTATTTGATAGAATTATCAATTAAATTTATAAACAACTGCTGTAATTTAAATTCATCAGAATAAATATATTTAATATCTTCATCTACATGTATTTCTAAATTTAACCCCTTCTCAACTAATCTTTGGTTAAAAAAGTCTTTAATTTCATCTATTAAATTTTTGACTTCTACATTTGTTTTAGTTAGTTGTTTTTTATTTTCTAATTCACTTAATATAAGCAATTCATTAACTAAAGTACAAAGCCTATTAGTATTTTTATCTATTATCTTAAGATAATACTTTTTATCTTCCTCTAAGTCCTCATCCAAAAGTGTTTCTATATAGCCTTTAATCGTAGTAAGAGGAGTCCTTAATTCATGCGATACGCTAGCAACTATATCCTTTTTAACACGTTTTACCTCTTCCATAGGAGATAGATCATGAAATATTAATATAACTCTTTTGCGTTTTGGGATATATGTTGTACTACATAAATATTTTACCCCTTTAATAACAAGTTCATGAATTAAATTTCTAGGATCTTTGATTAAAGATTTAAAAAACTTATTAATATCTCTTTCCCTAAAAACCTCCCAATAGAATTTATTAGTTATTTCTCTTATATCAACTAGCCTTTTTAAACTAGAATTGGCAAATACTATCCGACCTTCTAAATCAATTACTAGTAAAGAGGCCTCTATATTGTTCACAATAGTATTTAACTCTTCTTGCTCCAATCTTAAAAATTCTAATTTTTTTTCTATCTCCTCTGCCAAGAATTTTAGATTCTGTACTAATTCTGGGAATAAATTTTCTTTATTACTAATATAATCCTTGAGATCAAAATTATTCTTTCTTATTGCTAAGATGGCATAAACAATAGACAAAATAGAATCAGTAATAGACTTTGTTGATAAGATTGCTAATACAAACGAAAAAAATATTAATGCTATAAAGATAAAAGACTTAGATCTTATAGAGGTTATATCAATAAGTTGAAACAATAAAAAACTAATTATAACTAAAAAGATATAACCAATTAATATTCTAAAAAAAATTCTTTTATAAGTTATAGGTAACTTCACATCTTTTCTAATTTATATCCAACTCCACGAACACTTTTAATAATATTGCCAGCAATACCTAACTTCTCTCTTAAATTTTTTATATGTACATCAATGGTTCTGTCTATAACTGCCTTTTGACTACCCCACAATTGTTCAAGCAATTGATCTCTAGAAAAAACCCAACCAGGATGTTTAGCCAAAATTAATAATATCTTAAACTCTGTAGGGGTCAAATCAATCTTTTTATTATCAACTAATACTTCATAACAATTGGGATCAATACGTACACAATCACCAATATCAATATAAGACTTTTCCTTATATTGTTCACTCCTTCTTAAGACAGCTTTTACTCTTGCAACTAATTCCCTAGGAGAAAATGGTTTAGTCACATAGTCATCAGCACCCAATTCTAATCCAATTACTCTATCCATTTCATCTGTCTTTGCTGTTAACATAATAATAGGAATTCTAGCTGTTTGCTCATTGGACTTTAGTTTTCTACATATCTCTAATCCATCAATATCTGGTAACATTAAATCAAGGATTAGTAAATCTGGGTTAGTAGTATCTAAGGCCTTAAAAAAATCTAATGCTGATAAAAAGTATTTAGGTAAAAATCCATTTTTCTTAAGATGTAAACTAACTAGTTCACATATATCAGGTTCATCATCTAATATAAAAATCGTTTTATTACTCATAAGTAATATCCTATAAAAACATTGTAGCTTATACCATTATAGCTGTTCATCTTTACCGTGCTTTACAATTGTACCTTTTAATACAAACAAGGTATATTCTGCAATATTTGTTGAAAGATCAGCTATTCTTTCAAGTGCTCTAACAATCCTTAGTATATGAGCAAATAAGATATTACTTTCTGGATTTTGTTTTAAAAGTCTACCAACTGACTTAATACATTTATCTCTTAAATTATCTACAATATCATCTCTAGCTAAAACCTTTTGAGCCAACATATCCTCTTCATTTATAAAGGCATGCAAAGCATCTTTGAACATATTTAAACTACAATCTGCAGTAGCATGTACCACCTCTTGCACTATCCCTAAGTCATAATCAAGTATAGCTAAACTACTTTGAGCTATATTCACTGCATGATCAGCAATACGTTCAAGGTCGTAATTTGCCTTTAAAATCATTAAGACCAACCGCAAATTTTTTGCCTCAGGCTGATATAATGCTATAATTTGCGTACATTGCCTTTCAATTTCAATATCTAAATTATTAACAATGGGCTCATCATGTTCTATTACTCTCAATAGGGATTTTGAATCCTTTTTAAAAAGAGAGGTAATACTCACCTCAAGCATATCCTGTACAAAACTAGCTTCATCACAAAATTGCTTTCTTAAAGCTAAAAGTCTTTTTTCTAGCATAGTTCTATTCCTATTTTCTTAGATTAACCAAACTTTCCACTTAAATATTCCTCTGTCCTTTTATCTTTTGGGGCTGTAAAAAGTCTCTCTGTTGGACCAAATTCAACAAGCTCTCCTAAATATAAAAAGGCTGTATAGTCTGCTACCCTACCTGCCTGCCCGATATTGTGAGTAACAATTACTATGCTAACAGAGTCCTTTAACTCTACAATCAACTCCTCAATATGTGCGGTTGATTTAGGATCTAATGCAGAAGTGGGCTCATCTAGCAGTAAGACCTCTGGATTCATAGCAAGTGCCCTTGCAATACAAAGCCTCTGCTGTTGTCCTCCAGATAAAAATGTCCCTCTTCTATGAAGAACATCCTTAACCTCATCCCATAATGCCGATTTTTTTAAAGCATTTTCTACAATTTCTTCTGCTACTGAACGCTTTAATCTGATACTGTTCAATTTATATCCTGCTATAACATTGTCGAATATACTCATTGTAGGAAATGGATTGGGACGCTGAAATACCATTCCTACTTTACGTCTAACCTTTATAGGATTTAAAGATAAAAGATTGACACCTGAAAGCCATATCTTACCTGTTATTCGCGCGCCTGCACTTAATTCATGCAATCTATTAAAACATCTTAACAATGTAGTTTTTCCACATCCAGAAGGACCCATAATTGCTGTAACTTTAAGTTTAGGCACTCTAATATTTATATCTCTTAAGACCTGATGCTTATCGTAAAAAGCACATAGTTTTTCTGTTGTTAAAATTTCACCTTCCATCTACTAGCTCCTGTTTTTGCAGCTAAATTGAGTGCTAATACCATCATTGTTAATAAAAAAGACGCTCCCCATGCTTGTCTCCACCAGTTTGGATATGGAGATGAGGCATAATTAAACACAACTAATGGTAGTGCATTCATTGGATGTAATGGGTTAAAATTGAGATATGGACTTCCAAATGCTGTAAATAACAAAGGTGCTGTCTCTCCTGCTATTCTAGCTATACCAAGCAATATGCCTGTTAATATGCCACTCATACCTGCTGGTAAAATAACCTTTAAAATGGTTCTGTAATACGGTACTCCTAAGGCTAATGAAGCCTCTTTTAAACTATAAGGAACAAGCTTTAAGGTTTCTTCAGTAGAGGCAATAATCATAGGTAACATCATAATAGCAAGAGCAACACCTCCAGATAGTGCAGAAAATGCCTTCATTGGTTTTACAAGCCATAAGTATGCTATAACACCCAAAACAATAGAAGGGATGCCCTGTAAGATATCAGTAGATAACCTAAGTAAATAGGCTAACTTACCAGTTTTTACTTCTGATAAGTAAATGCCAGCTTTTATCCCTATAGGTACAGAGATAATAGTTGATAAAACTATTAAAATAATAGTACCAATAATCGCATTTAAAACGCCACCTCCTTGTTCTCCTATTGGTTTTGGTAGCTGGGTAAGAAATTGCCAATTTATAGAACTGATACCCTGTTTTATTAAGTAGGCCAAAATTAGTATTAATGGTATAATAGAGGCAAATGTAAATAAGAAGATAAAATATTTCATAATCTTATTATATAAAAAACGTATATTAGAATTATCTTGATATTGTACATTCATTGCTAAGTCTCCTACAAAAATATTTATTTAAAATATTTATATGCTATAGCTATATACTTAATTTTTTAATAATATATCTACCGATAATATTAATTATTGTAGTAACTATAAACAAAAGTAGAGCTATAGCTATTAAAGCAGATAAATATATATTACTAGTAGCCTCAGTAAATTCATTAGCTATTACACTTGCCATAGTATTAGCAGGGGCAAAAAGACTATGAGGAAACTGATTATTATTACCTATAACCATAGTAACAGCCATTGTCTCTCCAATTGCTCTACCTAATGAAAGAAGTATACCAGCAAATATTCCAGATCTAGCATAAGGAAATATAACATTCTTTATAACTTCCCACCGTGTAGCACCTAGGGCATAAGCTCCTTCTTTTAAATCTTGTGGAACAAGACTTATCACCTCACGACCAACAGAAGCTGCATATGGTATAATCATTATTGTTAGTATTAAAGATGCAGTTAACACGCCTACACCATAAGGTAAAACTCCAAATTTTATTTCTAATTTTCTTACCAATGGAACTAATACAAATAGTCCCCAAAAACCATAAATTACAGATGGGATACCAGCTAATAAACTAGTAGTATTTTGAAAAAAGAGTGCTATCTTGCCACTACTAAAATATTCTCCTAGAAAAAGTGCTATAGCCATAGAAAATGGCAAACTAAATAATAATGCTAAGAATGAAGTTAATAATGTACCAACTAAAAATGGCATTGCACCAAATTGATTTGCTATTGGATTCCATACGTCATGAAAAAGAAAAGAAATGCCTTCTGATTTAAATACAGGGATGGAATATATTGCCAAACTTACAAGTATAGCCCCTACCAATAGAACAACTATAGAAGCCATAATTGTTAATGTAATATTAAACAAATAGTCTTTATTAAAGCCAGAAGGATAAGATGATTTCTGTTTACTCATTTTATCTAATCTTGTACTTATCTTAGCAACCTCAAAATCTCCTACAGATTCTACATCTACTGCTTTCATAAAAACTCCTAAAAGGAGCCCAGGTGAATAAAAGGGCTTTGAGAGGAGAAGGAGGAACTTTATCCACCTGGGCGGCGTTGGGATGTTATAATTAGAAACTTACTTGAAGCACAGTCTGGAAGAAGTATGAATCAGGACCTCCATCTTGTATTAATCTTTCGTAATCTACAAGCAACAAATTGTTCTTATATAGATGATAACCTACACCAACGATTGTCCTATTAGATACATCATTTACAGCATCTGTATTGGGATCCCAATTATCAAAACGCGCTATCAATTCAAGCTTAGGATAAAATGGCATCTTAACCTTACCAAACACAGAAAAACCTTCCTTATTGTTTTCATCGCTACCACTTTGACATCCTTTGTCATTTGCATAGGTAAAGGTAAATGTATATAGATGTGCCTCATAGCTTACATAAAAGGTATTTACTCTCCAATCTGGTGGATTATCTGCAACATTTCCTTTTCCATATATACCAAAGTAGGACAACTGTAAGCCAGGAAGCACACTTGGTAAGGGTCTTATAGTAATTCTTCCTTCAATCGCTTTATTGTGATTTTCTTCATCACTATGATAGCCTGCACCATTGTACACACCTATAGCAAAACTACCATATTTACCTGCATAGTGTTTATCAACACTTTCTTGATATTGCTTAGACATCTTACCACCAAAGTAACCAAACCACGCTATACCCTGATCCGCAGAATTAAAAACATGATTTCTCTCTTGTAACATTGTACCCTGACAACGATATCCATTAATTGCCTCTTTAAAATCCAACCAAGGTATATGTATCTGACCAACTTCTATAAAGTTATTAGTTAAAAATGCTAAGTTAGGAAAATAAAGCCGTGCATATAGATATTTAATCCTAAGGGTAATATCTCCATTATCAGATCTATGAATATCCGGAGTAATCCTTGCGCTTAACCAAGGAGTAATCTTTTTCTTTATATTGATATATCCCCTAGTCAATGAAAATTTATTATAATATTGGCTTCCACTCTTGCCTGCCTTGTAATCGATATATGCAAGCCCTCCAATTGAAAGGCCTTCAAATGCCTTTAAACTAGGTGGTAATTCATATTTGCTATTAGCTTGAGCATTAACAATACCAACTCCAAAGGCTACTACTAACATACAACAGGTAAATATAGCTAAAATTCTCTTCATGTCCCTTTTGTCCTCCTTTTTTCTACCAGGTAACTAGTTTTTGCCCATCATAAGTCATAGACCTAATGATTCTCTCGGCACACTTAACTGCATTGTGAGGTAGCCTTCCATAGAGAAGGGATTCATTATATTTTTGTCCATTATGGATCATCCACCAAAGTAGTTTTGCAAGAGCTATAGCTCTAGCCTTTGATCTACCTTGATAATGCTGTTCTTGATAGAAGATAATCCAGGTAAAACTACTAATTGGATATCCATTTGGAGCAGAAGTATTTGTAATAGAAACTCTGGTATCAGCAGGTAAATGTACATTTGCAGCAGCAGATACAGACTTTAAGCTAGGAGCTATAAAATGCCCTGCCTTATTCCTAATAAGTGCTACAGGCATGCCATTTTTCTTTGCATAAATAAGCTCAACATAACCTATGCTACCAGGAATTTGTCTTATGAGTCCTGCAACACCAGGATTGCCTTTAGCACCAAGACCTGTAGGCCAATTTAGTACCTTTCCTCTTCCAACCCTTTTTGCCCATTGTTTGCTGACTTTGGTAAGAAAATCACTGAATATAAAGGTAGTACCACTTCCTTCAGACCTATGGACAACTACAATATTAATAGCTGGTAAAGCTACCGTAGGATTTAATCTTTTTATTCTTTTATCATTCCATTTCTTTATCTTGCCAAGAAAGATATCAGCTATGACTTTTGGAGTAAGTTTGAGGGTAGGATTGCCGGGCAAATTATAGGTAATAACAACGGCCCCTAAACATGTAGGAATGTGAAGTATCTTGGCAGGTGCCTTTTTTAACTCTTCATTACTCATAAAGGCATCTGTACCACCAAAATCAACAATTCTGTTAAGAAGTTGTCTTATACCTCCTCCAGAACCTATTGCCTGATAATTAATCTCCACCCCTGTCTCTCGATGGTAAATACTAAACCACTTATCATAAAGAGGATAGGGGAAGGTTGCTCCTGCACCAATTAGACGTTGAGCTGCTTGCCCAACGCCACACATAGAAAATGCAGTGAGAGCAATCAACAAAAACAACCATAATTTTCGCATTGCTAAACCTCCTCGTTTTATATTTTGAAGGGGGTTATAAAAGGATGGAGTAAATTTGAAATAAAAATTTTGTTAATTTTTAGTTAAGTAAGGGAATAATTAAATTTGATTAACTAAGATGTTTTTTTAAAAATTCGCCAGCACCCTCTAATAAGGCAAGATACAAAGAGGAACTAAGCCCTATTAAAAATAGGCAGACTAAAATCTTAGCTAGATTGCTCTCATAAAGTGCCTTTCTAATTGCATATCCAATCCCATGAGTAGCAGCTAAAAATTCTGCTATTATAGTGCCTACCATTGCAAGTGTACCACTACCTATTATTACTGTAATCAGCTTATCAAGATTCTCATAAGTCCTTATCAAAAGTTCTAGTCTCCAATTGAGTCGATGAGTTGATTTAAAAAAATGTTCTACCTCGACAACGGGTTCTGCAAAGATTCCTATAAAACTTAATAATAAAGGAAAATAACAAATAAGTGTAGTAATAAGTAATCTTGATGCAAGTCCATCTCCTAAAAACAAAAAAATAATAGGTGCAACAGCAACTATTGGATATGCTTGTAAGTTATAAGCAGCAATCTTTGTAAAAGAGCCAATCCAAGACCTTAGCCTTCCTATTAAAGCAACAACTGTTGCCAAAATAATAGCTAGAAAATGTCCTTCTATTGCCACTGTTTGGGTATCTATTACCGCTTTTATGTATATAAAACCATTAGTAATAGCCTCATGCCAAAGTTCAACAGGAGAAGGAATTAAATAATCAGATAGATGAAAGCTGTACTTTACTATCCACAAAATGGTTATTCCTAATAAATAGATAAAAATAAATTGTATTAGTCTCTTTATAGCAACCATAGAAAAAATTAAAGAAATTATTATGTCGCTTTCTTAAGTACCTCTATTACTATTTTACCCTGACTATGTTCATCTATTTCTTTACCATTTAATCCATCAATTTCTAATAACTGTTTTACTGGATGGCTTTGAGGTAAGATAAATACCTTTTTAGAAAAACGAATAACCTCTAATACATTATGAGAGATATAGAGTATAGTAACATCTCTAAACATCTCTCTTGTGATAGTTAATATTTTTATCCTAGTTGGTTCATCTACATTAGCTAATGCTTCATCTACTATTAATAAATCAAATTCTTGAACAAGATATCTTAAAAAATTTACCCTATTTTTTTGCCCTAGTGAAAGATCATGAAATCTCTTCTTTAATACATGCTCTATTCCAAAATCCTTTATTAGTGTCTCTAACAGATCCTGTTTTTGTGGTGGTGTAACATTATAAAAGTGATCATATATACTCATCCAACCAGGAAGTCTTTCAAGATTAGATGTATAAAGTACCCGTTGAGAAGACCTTTTAATAGTGCCAGAACTTGGGATTAAATCCCCTTCAATAAGACGTGCAAAAGTAGTCTTACCTGACCCTGATAGACCAAAGAGAGAATAAAAACCACTTCCCTCAAGCTGCCAATTTAAATTACTAAATATTAATTGCTTAGTATCAGAATAACTATATGAAAGATTTTTAACCTGGAGCTTGAACAAATTTGCCTCTTCTTAATAAAGAAGACCTAATTTAGGGTTTTCTTCCTTTTGCAAGCCTTTCAAGCCTACGACGACGTTTCTCCCTTCTTTTAATAATCTGTTTTACTGTCTTTTTAAGTATATCATCTCTTAATTTAATAATATCACTTTCTGCGCCAAAGATTGCCACCTTTAAATACTCAAAACCAAACTGCATTAATTCTACTTCATCTTCTAAAATCTTCTTTAATACACTCTCTTTTACAATATATGTATCTAAGAAACGACTCTCAAAGACATAACGTTTAAAACGCTCCATATTAGTAGTAACCATATAGAATAGCTGTTGGGCTTTAGGTGGCATTTCTGTTTCTTCACCAAAGGAGCGCTTTCTTAAAATAAGCTCTAACCATCCAGCATTCATCCTGTCATAAAGATCTGCTTCTTGATCTGCCCTCCAGGAATCTACAGTCCATTCAGTAGGCTCTTCAAACCCTTTACAATGTCCTTCTTTAACAACAAAGAAAAATTCCTCTTCTTCTCCTGCATGCTTTTCTTGTTGGCGAAGACTTGCTATTCCTATTGGATAATAGCGACAACAAACAGGTCTATCTGTATATATTTGACATCCATCTGGTGTTACAAAAGGACACTTTCCATCCTTTTCCTCAAGCATTTTGAGTCTGGCAACAGGAATACCTGTGATTCCTAAAATCTCTAATTCTGTATAAAGATTTAAGAAGACATCAGAAGTAAGTCCTAATCGATTTTTCATACGGATAATATCATAAGGTGTTAAGATAATATTCATATTTCTACAGCAATTAGTAAAACAAGATATACCAGGATAACACCTAAAATGAAAGGTACTGTCTCTTTCTAGCCTTACAGGTACAACTACACTATCTGGACGATCCTTCTTTAATGCCTTATCTACTCTCTTTTTTAGTTCATCTAATCCCATTTTTCATCCCTTTTAGACAATTTTTAGCTTTTTAGCCTCATTAAGACCTACACATATTAATATATTTACGCAACAAAAAAAGACTTTTAAA
>CAZODM010000073.1:0-9844 GCA_964578585.1 uncultured Desulfobacterales bacterium
CACACGATTTCCAGTCGTGCCCCTTCAGCCACTCGGGCACCTCTCCTATGCGTTTTACAAATTAAATTGTCATAGGCATGAAGTCAACCGCTAATATAACTTTTGATAACATATTTCTTTATAACTTTCTTTACAACCCCCTCTCTCATAATTTGAATTTTAATATAAGTAACCAATCAAAAAGATAATAATTACTTATGCTAGTATTAGTCAATAAAGGTGTTACATTTAATTGAAAAATGAATGTAATCTTAAAAAAGAAGTCTAGCTTTATAAGCTAATACTATTTAATTGGACTAGGGCATTAAAAAAACTAAAGGCAACATATCAACTCTTTACTGATTATCAGTACAAGGCCAAAGTTTTATAATACCAAGCACAAGTGCTACAGTCTTTACCATATCATCAAGCCGAATAAATTCTTCTGTAGTATGCACCTTTTGCATACCTATACCAAGGATAATTGCTCTAAGCCCTTTTCCATTAAATACATTTGCATCACTTCCACCACCTGTAGCCTTTAAAAAGAGATTCCTATCCTGCTTAGAAGCAGCTTTAAATACAGTTTTTATAAGAGGATCATCTTCTTTTACATCCATTAATGGATAGTCATCAAAGACCTCTGTCTCCACTCTAGGAAGTTTTGCAGAAATATCTCCGCTTTTTTCTTTATATTGCCTTATAGTCTTATAAAAACTACTGATTATCTCATCTTGTACTTCTTTAAGTTTATCTTTATTGTGACTTCGTACCTCACCTTCTAACTCAACGATATCTGGGACGATGTTGGTAGCCTTACCTCCTTTTATAATACCAATATTACATGTGGTCTCTTCATCTATACGTCCTAAACTGAGTCCTGCTATAGCCTCAGAAACAAGCTTTATAGCATTTATACCTTCCTCTGGATTAAGGCCTGAATGAGCCGCACGTCCTATAATCCTTAACTTAAACCTTGTAGCACAAGGCGCCTTATGAATAACCATATCTGGATCAGTTGAATCAAGGGCATAACCTGCTTTTGCATCAAGAAGTGAGGGATTAAATGCCTTTGCTCCTAAAAGTCCTATCTCCTCGCATACAGTAAATAAAAACTCTATAGGTCCAAATTCTATATCCCTATCTTTAAGAATCCTTAAAGCTTCAATCAAAATTGCAACAGCAGCCTTGTCATCTCCTCCTAAGATAGTCCTGCCATCACTTTTAAAAACTCCATTTTCAAATACAACGTTTATACCTCTACAGGGCTCTACAGTATCTAAATGTGCATTAAAAAATAAAGGCTCTTTATCAACATTACCTTTTATCTTAACTATTAAATTACCTGTATTTGAGCCTGTTTCTTTACTTGAATCATCAATAATGGTCTCTGCATTAAATTCCTTCTCAAATAGTTCTTTTAAATAAAAAACAACCTCTTTCTCTTGTCTAGAAGGACTATCTATCCTTACTAAATCACAAAATGTTTTTGAAAGCCTGTCTTGATCAACTAGTTTAGGGAAATATTTAATCTCCATCTTACATACCTCTTTTTATTAACTATAAAGATGACACGCTATATAGTGGTCTGTATCTATCATCTTCATAATAGGCGATCTTTTTTGACATATATCCATCTTATACTTACACCTTGGAGCAAACACACATGCATTATCCCATAAAAGTTCCTTATCTGCCTCTAAAAACTCTGACCTTTCATCAAAAACCTTGCGCCCTCTTAATGAGGGATCTGGAAGAGGAACGCTTTCAAACAAAAGTTGAGTATATGGATGGTGATGTCCTTGCTCCCTTTCTTCCTTTAAAAAACTCCTCTTAGGCATTATCTCAACAATTCGTCCCTGATACATAACTGCCACATCGTCACTAACAAATTCCACCAAAGGGAGATCATGTGAAATAAATAAAAAGCTTATCCCCCTCTTTTTATGAAGCTCTAAAAATAAATTTATTATCTGTGCCTGTATAGAAACATCTAGTGCAGAGGTGGGTTCATCTGCAACAATAAGCTCTGGATTAAGAGCAAGGGCTCTAGCAAGCCCTATCCTCTGTCTTTGTCCTCCACTAAATTGATGTGGATATCTATCCATTGCATCAGGTAAAAGACCTGCTTCAACCAAAAGCCTTGCTACCTCATCTTTTATCTTAGATTTAGGACAAAGCTTATGAATCTTAAGAGGTTCAGCTATTATCTGAAATATAGTCTTTTTAGGATTTAGAGAGGAAAATGGATCCTGAAATACCATCTGAACCTCTCGTCTAAATCTTAAATCATTAAGACAGCTTATATCTCTTCCTTTAAAGAATATATTACCTGAATTGGGTGGCTCAAGCCCAACTATAAGCCTTGCAAGAGTGGACTTACCACTTCCTGACTCTCCAACAAGACCTAGAATTTTACCTTGCCTTAAACCTAAAGTTACTTCATATAAAACCTTAAATTTTTTAGGGCGTGTATCAAAAAAACCTCGTCTTATACTATAAAATTTAGTGACACCCTTAAGTTCTAATAATAAAGAAGATGTCATTTACTCTTTAATAAGTACCTTGCCTGTCATTTCTTTGGGGATAGAAAGCCCCATCATATGTAAAAGCGTAGGAGCTACATCAGCCAATATACCTTGCTCAAGCTCTACTCCAATCCTAGTATCGTCAACCAAATACACAGGAACAGGAGAAGTAGTATGAGCAGTATGAGGTCCACCGTCTTCATCTATCATAATCTCTGCATTACCATGATCTGCAGTAATAAAAGCAGCTCCTCCCATACTCCTCCAAAGCTCTACTACATTCCCTACGCACTCATCTACTGCCTCACAGCCCTTTATAGCAGCTTCTAAGACGCCTGTGTGGCCTACCATATCACCATTTGCAAAGTTGACTACAATTAGCTTATACTTTTGTGTCTTAATACGTCTTATTAATTCCTCTGCAATCTTATATGCACTCATCTCTGGCTTAAGATCATAAGTAGGAACATCTCTAGGTGATGGAATCAAAACTCGCTCTTCACCCTTAAATGTATTTTCATCTCCACCATTAAAAAAATATGTAACATGAGCATACTTTTCTGTCTCTGCAATTCTTAATTGAAATAATCCTGCATCAGAAACTACTTCACCCAAGATCTTTTTAAGATGCTGAGGAGGAAATGCAACAGGCAAATCAAAATGTTCATCATACATCGTCATTGTTACATATATCTCAAGAGCTGGACGATATGAGACATCAAATTCAGAAAATCCTTTTTCTGTAAATGCTCTTGTAAGTTCTCTTGCTCTATCTGCCCTAAAATTAAAGAATAAAACACCATCTGCATCAGAAACCCTTGGCACAGGATCACCATTTTCATCTAAGATTACAATAGGCTTTACAAATTCATCTGTCTCTCCCCTATCATAAGCAGCTTTTAATGCCTCAATAGGATCTCTCTCATACCTACCTTCAGCTAAAACAAGTGCTCTAAATGCTTTCTCTACTCTATCCCAACGCTTATCACGATCCATTGCATAAAATCTACCTATTAATGAACCAATTCGTCCAGCACCTAAGCTTTCCATCTCTTTTAATAACCTACTAATATGCTCAACTCCACTTGTAGGAGGGGTATCTCTACCATCTAAAAAAGCATGTACTACAATATCCTTTATACCGTGATCCCTTGCCATTTTAATAGAAGCAAAAAGATGCTCCATCTGGCTATGTACTCCACCATCAGAAACAAGCCCCATAAGATGGAGGATGCTTCCCCTTTTTTTAACCCGTTCCATTAACTCAATAAGAACCTGATTTTTAAAAAAACTTCCGTCTTCAATTGCCTTATTTATACGAGTAAGTTCTTGATACACTATACGTCCAGCACCTAAATTCATATGGCCAACTTCAGAATTGCCCATCTGCCCCTTAGGAAGACCTACTGCCTCTCCAGATGCCTTAAGAAGTGTAAATGGATATTTTTGCCCATATCTATCCAAGTTTGGGGTCCTGGCAAGCTTTACAGCATTTCCTCTTTCCTCTTCTCGCCATCCCCAACCATCCATAATAACAAGCATTACTGGCCTAATATCTGAACTATTTGTCATTTTATACCTCAAAATTATTCTTCTTCTAATTCATCAAAATCATCAAAGTCATCTAAATCGTACTCATCTAATTCTTTATCAGAACTTACTTCCTTAGGTAGATCAAACTCTATTTGATCTGCTTGACTCCAAAGCCCTTCTAAATCATATACATATCTAATTGGCTCATAAAATATATGGATCACCACATCATTATAGTCCATTAAGCACCACTTTCCTTCTTGTTCTCCCTCTATACCACTACACTTAACCCCTATTTTTCTCATCTGTCTTTGAATCTTATCTACCATACCCTGTACATGCCTTGTAGAGCGACCATGAGTAATAATAAAATAGTCTGTAATAGAAGAAAGCTTTCTGACATCGAGAACCACTATATTTTCTCCTTTATTCTCCCACACACGTTTCACAAGCTCCTCAACCAATTCTATGCCCTTTAACTGCTGTTTTTCACTTTTTTTAACTGGATTATGCTCTACTAAAATGCCCTTTTCCATATTCTCTAATGCCAATTTCCCCTCCATGCTCTGTTGTTTTTGTTCTAAACCATTATCATTAATTTGATCAAAGTAAAGCCTATGCACCACAATATATTCTCTAACAGTTTCAGGTACCAGAAATCTTATAGACTTAGAATCTTTACACTTCTTTCTTATATCTGTAGACGAAATCTGAAGATGAGTAACCTGTTGAAACACTATATCTTTAACATCTTTTGCCTTAAAATGATCTCTTCCTACTTCTTTATAAGAAGGCCATGTCTTATATAAAAACTCTTTAAGTACTGCATTATCTTCTGCATCTCTTACCATGATAACTAAATTAGCATACTTAGGAATATCAAGATAAGACTTCCATGTATCAAATCCTAAAAATGCATCACTTCCTAGTATAAAGAAAAATTCCCTTGTATCTCCATAGAATTTATCTAACTCTTTTAACGTATCAATTGTATAAGAAGGACCATCTCTTTTAGATTCTATATCAAGTGCAGAAAAATATTCACATCCCTCAATAGCCCTTCTTACCATTTCATAACGATGTAAAAAAGAGGCTCCTACATTTTGTTTATGAGGCGGAGTTGCTGCAGGGATAAACCATATTTCAGACAGTCTTTGGCTCTCTCGGACTTCCTCAGCAACACGTAAGTGTCCTATATGAATAGGATCAAAGGTGCCGCCTAGAATCCCTGTTAATATTTTTCCTTTTGCCAAAAACTACCTCTCTTTTTTTAAATTAACTCCTTAACTGCCCATCTCCAAAAGCAATAAATTTTGTGGTAGTAAGCTCTTCTAAACCCATAGGACCATAAGCATGCAACTTTGAAGTACTAATGCCAATCTCTGCCCCAAGGCCAAGTTGTCCACCATCATTAAAACGAGTAGAAGCATTCACAAGCACTAAAGAGGCATCTACCTCTTTTAAAAATCTCCTTGCACGTGCATAGTCTTTAGTAACAATTGCCTCTGTATGATTAGAACCATACTTTGCAATATAACCAAGTGCTTCATCAAAGTTATCTACTACTTTTACCGCTAAAATTAGGTCTAAAAACTCTTGTCCCCAGTCCTGTTCTGTAGCAGGTTTTGCATCAGATATAATCTTACAAGTCCTATTACATCCCCTTATTTCAACTCCTGCATCTTTGAACTTCTCTGCCATTTTGGGTAAAAATTCATTAGCAATGTCTTTATGTACAAGCATACCTTCCATAGCATTACATACACCAGGTCTTTGCACTTTTGAATTAAAACAAATATCCACTGCCATATCTATATCTGCATACTTATCCACAAATACATGACATACACCTTTATAATGTTTTAGCACAGGTACAGAGGAATTTTCCACAACAAAACGAATAAGACCTTCTCCACCTCTTGGGATAATAAGATCAATCTCTTCTTCACATTTTAATAAATGAAGCACTGCATCTCTATCAGTAGTCGGTACAACCTGTACTGCTTCAATAGGTACACCATGTCTTCTAAGCACCTCTTGAATAATGGATGCAAGTACCATATTGGAATTTATTGCATCTGAACCACCCCGTAATATAACCGCATTTCCTGCCTTTAAACAAAGTGCTGCAGCATCTATAGTAACATTGGGTCTAGATTCATATATCATAGCAATAACCCCAAGAGGAATTCTAACTCTACCTACTTGAAGTCCATTTGGCCTTATCCACATCTTTGGTATCTCACCTACAGGATCAGGCAAGGAGGCTACATCCTTAAGGCCTTCTACCATAGAATTTATAATCTTATCTGATAAAGTAAGCCTGTCTATAAATGCCTTTGAAAGCCCCTTTTCTTTTGCAGCCTCAAGATCTTTTTGATTTTCTTTTTGTATCTCATCCTTTCTCTGAATAAGAAGATCTGCAGTATCTAAAAGGACCTTATTTTTTATATCTGTAGTTAAAGTAGCAACCTTCCTTGAGGCATCTTTTGCCTTTTTAGCCATGTCTTTTATGAGTTCTTGAACTGACATAGTAAGAAATTCTCCTCCCCTCTAGAAATCTAAAATTTGTTTAGATCTTATTCAAAAACCACCATATTATCGCGGTGAATAACCTCTGTATCCCCATTATAACCAATTTTTTCACAAATTTGACTACTATGACACCCACAAATCTTTAATAACTCTCTTGAATTATAGTTTGTGATACCAACAGCAACTTCTCTACCATTAGGTGATACACAAACTACACAGTCTCCTGCATCAAAATCACCTTCAACCCCTTTAATCCCAACAGGAAGTAGGCTCTTTCCTCTATCTAAAAGAGCACTTACTGCACCATCATCTAAATAAAGCCTACCTTGTCTTTTAAGAGCTAAAGCAATCCAAGGCTTCCTACCATAAAGCCTTTTTTTTCTTGGCAAAAATAAAGTACCTAACTCCTCTCCTGCAAAAAGCCTCTCTATAATATTTTCTTCACGTCCTTTTGCAATTATTACAGGTACTCCACAAGAAGTTGCAGTACGGGCTGCCAAGAGTTTTGATTTCATACCACCCCTACCTGCTCTACCAGGACCTTCACCAGCCATAGCTAGTATGTGCTCATCTACCCTATCTACTACTTTTATAGGCTGTGCGTCTGAAAACTTTCTAGGATCTTTATCATAAAGACAATCAATATCACTAAGACATATAAGTATATCTGCATCCATTAAGTTTAATACCAATACTGCTAAAGTATCATTATCTGTAAATTGAAGCTCTTCTGTTGAAACAGTATCATTTTCATTCACAATTGGGATAATACCCCAATTAAGAAGGGTCTGGATAGTATTTTTGGCATTTACATATCTGTGACGAGATATAAGTCCTGTCCTTGTAAGAAGAATCTGGGCAACATGTATATTAAATTTATCAAATGCCTCTTCATAAGCATGCATTAATCTACCCTGTCCAACAGCAGCTAGTGCTTGCTTTTCAGGAACTGTTTTTACAACAGGGACTATATCTTTTAATTTAGCAGTTCCTGCAGCAACTGCACCAGAAGATACTATAGTAATAAGAAGCTCTTCTTCCTTTTTTAACCGTGCAATTTGATTACAAATAGATCTTAAGACCTCTAGATTTAACCCTTCTGCATCTGCTATAACTGCACTTCCTACCTTAATAACAATTCGCTTTACAGAAGAAAAAAGTCTTTTTCTATCCATCAGATAGCTTCTTTTCTAAATTTTTCTCTATTTTTTCTGCCCTTTTAGAAAGCTTATATAACCCCTCTTTTAATGAAGAAATGCCTTTACCTGTAAGGGCAGAGATGAAAAAACAAGGCATTTTTAGCCCTTTACAATATTCCTTAAGACTATTTTTATCTTCTTTTGTTATACCAACATCTATCTTGTTAAAGCAAACAGCTTGTACCTTATTAAGTAACTCTTTACTATACTGCCTAAGTTCATTTCTTAAAAGCTCTAGGGTAGCTATAGCCTTTTTCTCCCCTTCACTAATATCTATTACATAAAGAAGGACTCTTGTACGTTCTACATGACGCAGAAACTCTAGCCCCATCCCTGCTCCAAGATGTGCTCCTTCTATAAGTCCCGGAATATCTGCCATCACTAAAAATCTATCGTCTGATAATTCAATAACACCCAATTGCGGCACAAGTGTGGTAAAAGGATAATCTGCAACTTTAGGCCTTGCAGCAGAAACTCTAGAAAGAAGGGTGGATTTGCCAGCATTTGGAAGTCCAATAAGACCTATATCTGCAATAAGTTTTAACTCTAATCGCAAATATCTCTCTTGCCCTGGCATCCCCTTTTGGGCATATCTAGGTGCCTGTCTTGTAGCACTTACAAAGCGAGCATTACCTTTACCACCCTTACCTCCTTTAGCAGCAACCCATCTTTGCCCAATCTCAGTAAGGTCTGCTAGAAGCAAACCAGTCTCTTCATCAAAAACCATAGTGCCAGGTGGCACCTTTACAATGAGGTCTTTCCCTTTTCTACCATGCTGTTTTTTTCCCTGTCCAGGGCGACCTGATTCTGCTTTAAAATGACGTCTTCTTCTAAAAGGCTGAAGAGTGTTTAAATGAGGACTTACTTCAAATATAATACTCCCACCATCTCCACCATCTCCACCATCTGGACCACCTCTAGGGATATACTTCTCCCTTAAAAAGCTAACACAGCCCGCACCACCGTCACCAGCTTTACAATAAATCTTAACTTCATCAACAAAATTCATACTTTACTTTATTTTATCCTAAAAGGCTGGTTAACTACTGATAGGGATCACGAATAAGAAAAAATCACAAATAAGAACCTAAAAAAACGGCTGGTAATATATACCAGCCGTATAATAAACCTAATTTATTTATCTATGCCTGGGCTTCTATAGGATAAACACTTACTCGTCTTCTATTTCTTACTGTTTCAAATTTAACAATACCATCTATCTTGGCATATAAGGTGTAGTCTTTACCCATCCCTACATTTTTACCAGGATGGAATTTAGTACCTAACTGGCGAACAAGAATATTGCCAGCGCGTACCATTTGTCCACCAAAACGTTTAACACCACGCCTTTGGCCAACTGAATCCCTACCATTTTTAGATGAACCACCAGCTTTTTTATGTGCCATAGCCCAAACTCCTTATTTATAAAAAGCCTTATCTTAAACTAAGCTATAATCTCTTTTATTTCAATTGCAGTGTAGTGTTGACGATGGCCCCTTTTTACTTTATAGCCCTTGCGCCTCTTCTTTTTAAAGATAATTACCTTCTTATAACGGCCATGTTCAACAATCTTAACTTTTACTTTAGCTCCATTTACTAATGGTTGACCAACTTTAACCTGTCCACTATCTGGAGCAACCAACAGAACATCTGAGATATCAATCTCATCTCCAATGTCGGCATTAAGTTTTTCTACTTTAATAACTTCACCAGGACTTACCTTGTATTGTTTTCCACCTGTCTTTATTACAGCGTACATAAAAATCCTCCGCAACAATAGAGAAAAATCGAACAGCGACTAAAAGTAGTCAACATCTTAAAATATGTCAAGAATAAGATCACTTAATTTTAAGAAATCAGCTTTTAATTGACAACCTGTTTTTAGATAATTAACATGACCAAGCAGAAATTACAATAAGCGGGCGATTAGCTCAGTAGGATAGAGCGTTGGCCTCCGGAGCCAAAGGTCGTGGGTTCGAATCCCGCATCGCCCGCCAACAACTTAGATTTAAAATAAAAAAGCGCAAGTTTTAAAAACTTGCGCTTTTGGAGCTATTATGCAACATAAAT